>JBAPOM010000368.1:0-3614 GCA_049279635.1 Candidatus Acidiferrales bacterium | reverse complement strand
GCCTTCGGGTTCGTAGGTCCCTTCGTCCCAAACGATCACTTCGCCCGCGCCATAGTTCCCCGCCGGGATCGTGCCTTCAAATTTTGCGTATTCGAGCGGGTGGTCCTCGGTCTGAACCGCGAGGCGTTTGTCCGAAGGATCGAGCGAAGGCCCTTTCGGCAAGGCCCAGGATTTCAGGACTCCATCGACCTCGAGTCGAAAATCATAGTGAAGGCGCGTGGCATGATGTTCCTGCACCACGAACCTGTTCCCATGACTCGCTCGATCCTTGCCCCGGGGCTCGGGCGTCGCGTCGAACTGCCTTTTCCGTCGGTATTCCTGAAGCGCCATGGCCCAGATTATTAGGGAGTTGCGGCCATCGCGCCAGTCGAAAAGCGCCTCTGCCGATCGCTTTGCTATAATCGCCGCATTGAGCGGGCGGGAGGTACACCGATGGCGGCGGCTGCATGGAAAGGATTTATCTCATTCGGCCTGATAACGATTCCCGTGCGGCTCTATGCGGCCGCTCGGCGATCCCGTTTCGAATTGCACCAGCTGCATCGTAAATGCCACACGCGTCTGCGTCAGCCCCTGTTTTGCCCGACGTGCAACCGCCCCGTCGATAAGTCGGAGGTCGTGAAAGGCTTTGAATACGAGGAAGGAAAGTATGCGCTGATCGAGCCCGAGGAAATCAAGAAGATTGAGCCTCAATCGGCACGGTCGATGGACGTCCTCGCGTTCGCAAAGAGTTCCGAGATCGACCCGCTTTTTTTCGATTCCTCGTATTTCCTCGTTCCCGAAGAACAAGGACAAAAGGCATACCAGCTTCTCCTGAAAGCGCTCGAAGACAAAAACCGCGTCGCGATCGCAAAGATCACCATGCACCAGCGCGAATACACCGCCTTCATCCGCCCCTACGACCGCGGCCTCGCGCTCCACACCATGTATTACGCCAACGAAGTTCGCGAAGCCCCGGGCTACGGAAAGACAGAAGGCGTGAAGCTGAGCCCGAAGGAAGTAAAACTCGCCGAACAACTCGTTGAAAACCTGTCCGAAGAATTCCACATCCAGAAATATCACGACGAATTCCAGGAACGCCTCCACGCCCTCATCGAAGCGAAGAGGAAAGGCCACGAGACTGCATCTGAATCTCCTCAGCCGCGCCGCGCGCCTGTGATCGACATAATGACAGCTTTGAAGAAAAGCCTGGAGCGAGCCGGCGGCGCACAGAAGTCGCGCGTCCAGGCCGGTGAGCACTCGCGCAAAGGCTCAGCTCGCCGCGCGAGTTAGCAAGCCGTTCTTCCATTTGTCGCCGCACCTTTTTCTCCTAAAGCCATCCGCATCAATCCCATAGCCAGTATTACGAAATCATTATGCGCAGCTTATTTGTTCCTTACGGTCTCGTCGTATTCTCGGCTTCGTCGAATGCCGTAGAAAGAAGTGATCTGCGGTGTTCGCCGTCACAGCCAAGGAGATGAGGAAATGGCAGCCTTCATCACAGTCGTGCTCGGAGGGGCGTGCGTGTTTTACGGCTATGTCCTGGCGCAATTCGGACGCGAGATCAGCCTCCTAAGGTCTCAACGCAACCGAGGCGCGGCTTTCGTGATACCGTTCCGCGGGATGCCGGAATCCGCTAGATACTCGGACTCTGGCGCCAGAACCAAGGTCATGGTGCTGCCGGTGAGCGGCATGGCCAATCGAGACGTGGCATAGGAGCAATTTCGATGCGAGACATTCTTTTCGTAATTTGCACGGTTCTGTTTTTTGCGGTCGCGGTCGGCTACGTATGGGCCTGCGACCACCTGAAGTAAGGGAGTGACACGACATGCTCGCGAATATCGTGCTTTTGGCAATTAGTATTTTGACCGGCGTTTACCTGCTGGTGGCCCTGCTCTGGCCTGAGAGGTTCTGACGACAATGACTGCAAATGGCTGGTTTCAAATTCTGCTGTTTTTCGCCGTTTTGCTGGCGGTCACGAAGCCGATCGGCGTGTTTATGACGCGCGTATTCTCGGGTGAAAAGACGTTCCTCGATCCCGTGCTTCGGCCCGTCGAACGTCTCATTTACCGCTGCTGCGGAATTGACGAAACACGCGAGATGGATTGGAAAGAATACGCAATCTCGATGCTGCTCTTCAGCGTCGTCAGCATGCTCGTGCTCTACCTGATCGAGCGCGTTCAGGGTCTCAAGTTCATGCCCTGGAACCCGCAACATCTCGCCGGCGTAGGGCCTGATCTGGCGTTCAACACCGCTGCTTCGTTCACCACCAATACGAACTGGCAGAACTACGGTGGCGAATCGACGATGAGCTACTTCACGCAGATGGCCGGCCTCGCCTATCACAACTTCGCCTCCGCTGGTGCGGGCATCGCCCTGGCCATCGCGGTGATCCGTGGCATCGCACGAAAAGAAGCGAAAACCCTCGGTAACTTTTGGGTGGATTTCACGCGCTGCATGTTGTGGGTTCTGCTACCCGCGTGCCTGGTGATTGCGATGGTGTTCGTATCCCAGGGCATGATTCAGAACCTGCGGCCCTACGACACGGCGAAGTTTCTGAATCCCCAGACCGTCCAAACAACCGGCCCCGACGGCAAAACAACAACGCAGACGGTCACCGACCAAGTGATCGCCCAGGGACCATTCGCTTCTCAGGAAGCGATCAAGATCCTCGGAACCAACGGCGGCGGCCCCTTCAACGCGAATAGCTCGCATCCTTACGAGAATCCCACCCCGCTCACCGATTTCATGCAGATCGTGATGATGCTCTCGCTCGGCGCCGGCCTCACGTACACGCTGGGCCGCATGACAGGCTCCCAGAAGCACGGCTGGGCGGTGTGGGCGGCGATGGCGATTTTGTGTTTCGCCGGCGTCACTGTCGCGTATTCGATGGAGGCTCGTGGGAATCCGTTGTTCCATGGAGTCGACCAGCATGTGAGCGCCAAGCAGTCGGGCGGCAATATGGAGGGCAAGGAGGTGCGCTTCGGGATCGCGTCCACCGCGCTCTTTGCAACCACAACCACCGACGCGAGCTGCGGCGCGGTCAACGGCATGCATGACTCGTTTACCCCGCTCGGAGGAATGGTTCCGCTCGTGAACATCATGATCGGCGAGGTGATCTTCGGGGGCGTCGGCGCCGGACTTTATGGCATCGTCGTTTTCATCGTGCTGTCAGTTTTCATTGCCGGGTTGATGGTGGGCCGTACGCCTGAATATCTGGGCAAGAAGATCGAATCTTACGACGTCAAGATGGCGATGGTGACCGTGCTCATTTTCTGCCTTATCGTTCTGGGCTTCACTGCGATCGCGATCGTGTCTCCGTTTGGCACGTCGTCCATCACGAACCCAGGCCCGCACGGCCTGTCGCAGGTCTTGTATGCCTATACGTCGCAGGCCGGCAACAATGGCTCTGCGTTCGCTGGGCTGAACGGGAATACACCCTGGTTCAACATCAGCGGCGCCTTCGACATGCTCTTCGGACGCTTCTTCATGGTGATTCCGGTACTCGCCCTGGCGGGCAACCTCGCGCGCAAGAAGATCGTGCCGGAATCCGCTGGCACATTTCCCGTGACGACGCCCCTTTTTACGTTCCTGCTGGTATCCGTGATTCTAATTGTCAGCGCACTTACATTTTTCCC
>JBAPOM010000367.1:0-2409 GCA_049279635.1 Candidatus Acidiferrales bacterium | reverse complement strand
CCTCTGAGTTCAGAGCGAGAGGATCAGAGATGGAAAGCGGCAAACGGGGTAGGTTCTTGCGTAACGTTCTCGTATGTTCGATTGTCGTGCTGGCGGTCGGCTTTCTAGGACTCGGAGTCCGCGCGCTCGAACTGGCGTATATAACGCATCTTGCATTCGCCGGCCTGTTCGTTGCCTCGATTATGAGCCTTGTTTGGTATTTCCTGCTCCACCGGCCGGATCGAGAACGCGCGGCCCATCCTCCGTCGCGTACGCCCCCATTCCTGAAACTCCTGATCCCTCCGCCGCGCCTGAGCACCACCAGCGGCAATTCGCTTAACCTGGGCCTTCAGCCCGCAAAACCGGCCCTCACCGAGTTGGCTGTCGTAAAAGCGGTGGGCGATTCGGTCATCACCGCGTCAGAACGGATGAACTTTCACTCTATGAAAGCTAGGCGCTCCGGTGCCGTCCAGGATTGACATGGGTGGGAAAAACTTTCGAGTCGCACGAGCAGGCGAACGGACCAACATCGATGGAAAACCAGTAACGAACAGAGTCCTGTTGGCTGCGCCCGACGATGAATACGAATTGATGCGTTCTGATTTGACGTATGTCGACCTGCCCCATCATCTCAGCCTTCATGAGCCGACACAAACTATCGAGTTCGTATACTTCCCGAACCGAGGAATGGTTTCTCAAGTGGTAGTGACCAAGGACGGCCGAACCGTGGAAGTCGGTGTAGTGGGTATCGAGGGCTACGTTGGCGCAGGAGTGGCAGCAGGCTTGAGCAGAAGTTCAGTGCGGGAAATAATCCAAATCGCCGGCGATGGATTCCGAATGATGGGGAATGCGCTAGAACGCATTCTGCGGTCAGCCCCGCAGTTGCAGAAGCTTTTGAACAGGCATGCGGGCCTTCAGGGAATGCAAGTAGCACAGACCGCAGCGTGCAATCGATTGCACGATATACAACAGCGTCTTTCGAGATGGCTGCTGATGACGCAGGATAGAGTGGAATCCGGATTGCTTCCGATCACCCACGATTTTATTGCGACCATGATGGGTACCGACCGATCCACTGTGAGCTTGGCAGCGTCAGTACTGCAGAAAAAAGGAATTTTAGAATATGTGCGGGGAGCGGTGAAGATCGTGAACCGCAGGAAACTCGAAAAATCCGCCTGTGAATGCTACGAAGTCATTCGACAGTTTGAGGACGACCTCGGATTGAGGTAATAATTCCCATCAGTGTTGGATACCCCACAGACAGCATTCCCTTTCTATCGCTAATGTTCAGGCCTTGTGCGTTGACTTCCTCCTTTGATGAGTGTTCGAAGCGCGGCGGATTGGCAGGAACCTCGCTCAGGCGCTGAAAGGATCGGCTTTTGTCTTCGTGGTGCCGTCAAGAACCAATGCTGCACCGTTTTGTTATGAAACAAAACTGCGCTTAAGCTCGCGGGGGGCCATGGACGCGAAGCGTCGCCGACAGGTATGGGTCGAAAGGCAGGATTTTCAAGGGTGGGCGTGCACCGAATGCGCTTGGGTGTTCAATCCTTCAGGACCGCCTGTTGGCAACTCCCTCGATGAAATGAAGCAGGACTACGAGCAGCGACGCAACAAAGAGTTCACATCCCACGTCTGTGCCCAGCACCCGAGAGGTGAAAAAGATCCCCGTTAGCCGAGTGTCGTGTCTCTCAAGCATCGGAAAGGGGTGCAACCATGGAACCCACCTTCGTCATTCTGAAAAGGTTAGACCTCGTGAATTTCGGGTGGCTTGAAGTCGTTCAAGACTTGCAGACAGCCGAAGCCAGGATCCGAGAACTGCAAGCGTGTTCGCGCGGCGAATACGTCGTCTTTAGCGAGCGCACACAACAAATTGTTGCCAGGGTCAACTCCCCCCTGGCGGGCACGTGAGAGCCTTGAAATGTTTGGCCTAGGATTGGCGGACCCTCCGATGTGGCCAGAAGACCTGAGCTGAGACCTTCGGCAGAGAACCGAAGGGTGACGCTTGTCCCTGTAGACTCGTCAACGAAATGCGAAAACCTCAAGTCCGAGTGGCCGCCTTTCAAGTTACAGACGGTATACGTCCCAAGATTGAGCGTGTATCATCCAAGCAGGCAGTCTCTCCTACCTGAGCGCGCGGTCAGAATAGGAAGTTGCGAAGACTTTTGGTGGTGTCGCGCCGGTCTCAATAACTCTGGCCATCCTTTTGCGTGCCACAAAGCTTTGAAACTCTTCTGTCGTCGTCGGCCCATGGTGCGATCGACAACAGCCGTGTCCCAAATCGGTCGTCAGCTTTCTGATCCCTTTGCTGTCACAGAGCCATCGGATAGGCAAACTTATTGTTCCCGAATCGTCGCGGCTCGACAGCGCCAACTGGCCAGTTCTACGAAAGATAGTGGAGCCGAGGCCCGGACTTGAACCGGGGACCTGCCG
>JBAPOM010000366.1:0-9473 GCA_049279635.1 Candidatus Acidiferrales bacterium | reverse complement strand
AGTAGATCCAGTTGCCGCACATCGTCGTGCCGTCGTCCTTCAGGTCGGCCAGAGCTTTGCCATTGAGCTCCATGGCGACTTGCGAAAGCGACGGATGAGATGCGTCCCCGTACGCCCAGCTTAGATTCAAAATCGGGTCGGGGAACTTGCCGCCTTCTTTTTTGTAAAGGTCGCGTACGCGCAGGAAGATCTGCGCCACGATATCCTGATCGAGCCGCGCCTCTCCGGGAGGGGGAACGGCTGCGTATTTCCAGGTGAGCCAGCGCGCGGAATTCGTCATGCTGCCGTCTTTTTCGGCGAAGCCGGCGCAGGGCAAGCGATAAACCGTGGTCTTGATGTTTTGCTGTTCTTCGGCGGTAATTCCCGGCGCTTTCCAGAATTCGCTGGTCTCGTCCGGATAAATTTCGCCCACTACGAGCCAGTCGGCATTCTTCAGCGCGGCGATATTCTTGTTCGTGTCCGGGCCGATCATCACTCCGTTCATGCCAAAGGCAAACATGCCCTTGACCTTCCCGTTGTACATGTCGTCCCAAATGTGGGTCCACGAATAATCGCGGTCGTACTTCGGGAGGTAATCGAAGGCGAATCCGTTTTCTTTGGTGGCCGCGTCGCCATAGAACGCTTTGAGCAGCGAGACCATGAATTTCGGCGTGTTCGACCAGTAGTTCATCGAATCCCATACCCCAGGCTTCGACGGCGTTGGCGTGATGCGCTTGAGGAACGCCGCCAAATCGGTGTCGGCGGGCACCGGCGCTTTGAGGTACCCAGGGAAGCTGTCGAAGAGCCCGGCCATGTCCGTCGCACCCTGAATATTCGAATGCCCGCGAAGGGCGTTGACTCCGCCGCCCGCTCTGCCCACGTTTCCGAGCAGGAGCTGGATCATCGCCGCCGTGCGGATGATTTGCGTTCCGGAGGTGTGCTGTGTCCAGCCGACCGCGTAGATGATCGTCGCGACTTTCTTCATGTCGCCATCCTTGCGGATCGAGGTGAAAAGATCGACGGCGTTCAGGAATTTGTCCCGGGGAATTCCCGTGATTCGTTCGACGGTTTCCGGCGTGTAGCGCGAATACTGTTGCTTCAGCAATTGGAAAACACAGCGCGGATGCTGAAGCGTGAGGTCGTAGGCAGTATTCGGCGGGAGCGCCGGCGGAGCTGCGGCACCGGCCGCAGCGGCTGCGGCATGCCCGCCGATATCCGCCTTGCCTGCCATGTCGCCGCCTGCCTCATAGCTCCACGTCGATTTGTCGTAGCTTTGCGTCGCGGCATCGAAGCCGGAATAGAGCCCGTCTTCGGGCAGCTTGAACCCTTCCTTCACGATGAACGCGGCGTTCGTGTAATTGACCAGATATTCTTTCGCGATCCGGTTGTTGTCGATCGCGTATTTGATCAGGCCGCCGAGGAATGCGATGTCGGCGCCGGCGCGGATTTGGAGAAACTGGTCGGCAGTGGCGGACGTACGGGTGAATCGGGGGTCTACGGAAATAATCTTGGCGTTGCGGTTGCGCTTGGCCTCGATCGCCCACTTGAATCCGCAGGGATGGTTCTCGGCGGGATTTCCGCCCATGATCAACATCATGTCAGTGTTCTTGATGTCGATCCAGCCATTGGTCATCGCGCCGCGGCCGAATGTTGGTCCCAAACTTGAGACCGTGGGGCCGTGTCAAACACGGGCTTGGTTTTCTAAATACACCAAGCCCATGCTCCTCATCGCTTTGATGGCCACATAGTTGAACTCGTTCGTGTCCGTGCAGCCGCCGATGAACGAAATTCCCTCGCAGCGGTTGACCGTATGCCCATTTGCGTCCTTCTCGACGAACGTAGCGTCACGGGTCTTCTTCGTCCAACTGGCAATCTCGTTGAGCGCGTCGTCCCAGGAGATATCCTGCCACTCCGTTGCGCCTGGTCGGCGGACTTGCGGCTTGGTGAGCCGCCGCGAATTGAGCATGTCCTGCTCGAGCGAAGAGCCCTTCGGGCAGAGCGTTCCGCGGTTCGTTGGATGGTCGGGATCGCCCTCGACGTGGATCACCTGCGGCGTGACGTTCTTGGCGCGGTCGCCGATCGTGTAGATCAGGACGCCGCAGCCTACTGCGCAGTAAGGACACGTCGAGCGCGTCTCGGTGGCTCGCGCAATCTTCAGCTCTTTCAGTTGCGCGTAGGCTGGCTTCAGATCGAAGCCCAGCACGCTGGCGCTTGTCCCACCGATCACTGCAACCTTGAGGAAGGCTCGGCGCGTTACTTCCATCTGCATCCTCCTGTGGTTGATCGCAACTATCCGGGCTTCCGTTGCTCGATTATGCGTTTAACGTGATGCCATCAAGATCGTGAACGTGTCGCCGTGGGCATGTTCCTCCCACACGGCTGAGATGTATCTCGGCAACTTTCGGGCGCATAGTTTCTTAGGGTAATTTTGGAAACGACTTGCTGGGACTCGACTCGAGCGGGCCGAGGAGAAGATTGCCGATTGGAGTCGATCATTCGCTGCGGAAACTCGGGGATCACCACAAATTCCCCCTTCGGAAGCCAAAGCGAGCAGCGGGATTATGCTGCCGCCCCTGGAGGGTGTCAACTCGGCAGTAAGACTTTGAGCGGAATCTTCCCAGGCTGGATCGTTCACCTGCTGCCCCCCCCTTAATCCCAATACAGTCGCAGGCCTCGCGCTGCAATACAGCAATCCCCGTAGAATTTGGGCGTCCGGCCGAAGAGCAACGCACCGGTTTCCCCGACGCCACATGACGCCCTGTTTGTTTCTGGTTTGTGAACACGCAGTGAACCGTTCATTAAAGGCTAAAGAATGCCCGGGCGCGGACGATACACGAAGAGGCGAACCTTGGTGCCTGCTGGTTCAGGGCCCAACGTAACTAGACCAGTAGTTCAAATCGGAAATCGTTCGTAAGGTGAACACGAAGGCGCTGATGAGCCCGCTCGTGCAAAATGACGTTACCGTGGGTTCCGCGCCTCGAGCCGCCAAGCCCATCGACCCTGTCTTCCGACAGATCCGCGACCTTGTCTACAACGTGTCGGGAATTTATCAGCTTGAGGAAAAGATTCACCTCTTGGCCGAGGCCTGCATTCGACGCATGCAGGACCTGGGAGTCTCGACGCCCCGCGACTATTGGGACAGGCTGACCGCTGACTCCGGCCGCGAGGGCGAGCTCCGAAGCCTGCTGAACGAAATCACCATCGGAGAGACCTGCCTCTTCCGGTCACAGCCGCAGCTCGACGCCCTCCGGAAGGTGATTCTTCCCGAGTTTCTAGGGCAAGAGCCGAAGCAGATGACGAAAAGCCTGCGGCTGTGGAGTGCGGGGTGCTCTACAGGCGAGGAGGCCTACACCCTGGCGATGAGCATGCTCGAGGAAAGTGGAGGGCTGCTGAAGGGTTGGCAAGTGGAAATCGTCGCCACGGATCTCAACGATCGCTCAATCGAAACGGCCCAAGCAGGCACCTACGGCGATTACGCGCTTCGCAATACGAGCGAGATCTTCAAACGGAAGTATTTTGTGCCAGCCGACGGGAAAAAACTCCAGGTGCGCCCGGAAGTTAAAAGACTCGTCACGTTCAGCCGCCTGAATCTGAAGGACGACTCCGAGATATCGTCGATGACGGGGGTGGACGTCATCTTTTGCTGCAACGTGCTGATCTATTTCGACGGCCCGTCGAAATCCCGCGTGGTCGAGCATTTCTTCAACAACCTGAATTTCGGCGGATACTTCTTTCTCGGAATGTCCGAATCGCTCTTCCGGTTGAACGACGAGTTCCATCTCGTGCACTTTCCGGGGACAGTCGGCTACTGGAAGCCTTCTCCCAAGCGTGGCAAGCCATGAGCTCATCCCTGAACTCGAGCATTCGCAACCGCGTGGCGCGCATCAAGATCACGCCCGCCATACCAGCGGTGTTGCTCCCGCTGCTGAGGTTGTTCGACGTGCCGGCCGAGCAGGCGGACATGGACGAGATCGTGCGCCTCGTCTCCTACGACAACGCCATCGCCGCGCAGTGCCTGCGCGTTGCCGGCTCGCCGCTCTTCGGGCTCACCCGGCCGCCGCAGTCCATTTCAAGCGCCGTCCTCAGTCTCGGATTGAACCGCGTGAAATCGATTGTCGTCACCTGCTGCATGGGGCAGGCGTTTCCCGCGAAGAAATGGGCTCTGCCGCCCGTCGTCTTTTGGAGGCATTCGCTCGGCTGCGCGATGGTCTGCCGGAAATTCAGCGAGAAGCTGGCGAATGCCGACGGAGAAAAAGCGTACGTCGCGGGGTTGCTGCACGACGTCGGGTTTCTCGTGAATTGCATCGCATTTCCCGACCAGTTCGCGGCGGCTCTCAAGCGGGCCACCAAGGAACAGATTCCTCTCGATGAAGCGGAGCGCGCCACGATGGGATTCACGCACTGCCAGACGGGAGAGATTCTTGCGCAGCAGTGGGGCCTCGCGGACGAAATCGTCGAGGTTGTCGCGCACCATCACGATGCCGAATACACGGGGAAGGCGCAAGCGCTCGTGGGCATCGTGCATTTGAGCGACCTTCTGTGCCGCATGCGAGGCCTGGGGTACGGATACTACGAGCGGCGGAAGGTCGATATGATTCACGACGCCGCATGGGCCGCGCTCGCGAAGGAACACCGCGAGCTGGATGGCATCGATCTCATGCGATTCACTTTCGAACTCGATGAAGCGCTCGAAGACATCCGCAATCTGGTATCGCTCGCATTCGGCACGGGACAATCAGAAGTCTGAATTCAGGAACGGCCCACGCCACAAAACAAAGAAGCTGTGCCGAAGCGGTTTCGCATCGGCACAGCTTTTATTTCGCTTTGATCCTATCCGTCTTACGCCCAGGTGTAGCCGTGGTTCGCGAGCGGCAGATTGCGGATGCGCTTGCCGGTCGCCGTGAAAATGGCATTGGCGATGGCTGGCAGCATCGGCGGCAGCGCCGGCTCTCCGAGGCCCGTGGGTGAATGTTCCGTCTTCAGGAAGTAGATATCGATTACCGCCGGCGCCTGCGTGAGCCGCACGGGCGGGTAGTTATTGAAATTGCTTTGAACGGCGTGGCCATCGTCGATTGTGATTTGGTATCCCATGATGTGGCTCATGCCCTCAATCACCGCGCCCTGCGAAATATTTTCCGCAGCGCCCGGATTGATGACCTGGCTGCCAATGTCTCCCACCACCCACACCTTGTGGACTCGCACGTTGTTGCCGCCGGTGACGCTCACCTGAGCGACCTCAGCAAAATATCCCATGTGGCTGAAGTGGAAGGCGACTCCCATCGCCGTGTCCCTCGGCAGCTTCGTCTTGCCCCAGCCGGACCGTTCCGCCACAGCCTTGAGCACGCCGGTCATGCGCGGCGCGTCGAAGGGCACCGGCCTGAAGGCGACCGGTGTTCCCGGCGGCGGAGAAGCCATCGGCATCGGCGTGTTGGCGAGCAGGTCGAGACGGAACTCAACCGGGTCTCTCCCCGCGGCGTGCGCGAGTTCGTCGATGAAGGATTGCATCACGAAGGCGATTGCATTGCTGCCGGGAGCGCGCATCGCGCCCATCGGAACGCCGCTGGGCATCATCGAGGAGAGCTGCGAGAAATTGGGAATGAAGCGGGCGGGGAATTCATCGCCCGAGAGGCCGGCGCTCTGCGCGAAACGGCCGTTTTGGCCGAAAGTGACGAAGTGATTCTGCCACGCGACGATTTTGCCGTTGGCGTCCACGCCACCCTTGAGAAAGTGGAAGCCCGCCGGACGGTAATAGTCGTGCGCCATATCCTGCTCGCGCGTCCAGAGGAGCTTGATGGGGACACCGACCTGCTTGGCGATATAGGCAGCTTCGACCATGTAATCGTCCGTCAGGCGCCGGCCGAAGCCGCCGCCGACGCGGGTGAGATGAACGGTGATGTCCTTGCCGTCGATGCCGAGAATCCTAGAGGCTTGCTGCACTCCGCTCGCGGGCGTCTGGCTGGGGGCCCAGACTTCGAGCTTGCCGTCCTTGAAAGATGCGGAGCAATTCTGCGGTTCGAGCGGCACGTGGGAAAGAAACGGATAGGAGTACTCCGCTTCGACAACATGCGCAGCGGTGCCAAAGGCTGCATCGGCATCGCCATCCTTGCGGAGGACCTGTCCCGGCTGATTCTTCGCGAGCTCCACCGACGTGTCGGCATAGAGCTTGCTGCTTTGCTGTGCCGTCGGACCGTTATCCCAAGTTACTTTGAGGTTGTGGTCCGCCGCATGGCGGGCTTGGAACCAGTAATCCGCGACGATGGCTACGCCGCCGGCGAGCACGCTCGAGTCGCCGACGGGGTCGACCACGAACGCATACTTGATGCCCGGAAGCGCCTTGATTTCGTCGAGGTTCGCGCTCACCACTTTGCCGCCGTACACCGGGCACTTCACGAACATCGCCGCGAGCATGCCAGGCGCCGTGACGTCAATCCCGAAGAGCGGCTTTCCAGTGACGATCTTGTGGATGTCCGGATTGGCGGTGTTCTTGCCAATGATCCGGTAATCCTTCGGATCCTTCATCTTCACAGTTTTGGGATCGGGCGGCGTCAATGTCGCGGCCGCGGAAGAGAGTTCGCCGTAGGTGGCGGAGCGGTTGCTGGCCTCGTGGTGAACGACGCCCGGGGTCGTGGTGCATTCCGATTCGGGCACGCCCCACTTCTGCGCCGCAGCGGCGATCAGCATCTGTCGGCCGCCGGCGCCCACTTGCCGCAAGGGTTCCCAGTTCATCGGCGTGGCCGTGCTGCCACCGGCGATCTGCGCGCCGTATTTCGCATTCAGGTCGGCCTGCTCGATGCGGACGTTCTTCCATTCGACGTCGAGCTCCTCGGCTATGAGCATGGGCAGCATGACCTTCACGCCCTGGCCGATCTCGGGATTCTTGGCCATGAGAGTGACGATGCCGTCGGGCGCGATGGTGATGAACGACGCGGGCAGCAGCGTGACCGGCGGCCCGAACTGCGCCGCCAGCACCTTCTCGACCGGCTCGATATACAGGGCGAGCATCATGCCGCCGCCGGCGAGCGCAGTTGCGCGTAGGAACGAACGGCGGCTCATCATCTTTCGCGATTCAGGCGATTCCAATTTCGGCAGTGTGGTTGCCACAGCGCGCCTCCTTGCGATTGGCTCTTGCGCTCTTACGCGCGGTTCAAATCGATCAGTTCTGCGTGAGTGGGCTCGGCCTTGTGCTCGGCGGCAATCTCGGCTGCCCGGTGAATGGCTTTACGAATGCGCAGGTACGTTCCGCAACGGCAGATATTGCCGTCCATCGCGGCGTCGATTTCCGCGTCCGTGGGATGGGGATGCTTTTCGAGCAATGCGGATGCGGACATTAGTTGTCCGGCCTGGCAATAGCCGCACTGAGGAACGTCGATTTCTTCCCATGCGATTTGCACCGGATGCGTGCCGTTCTCGGAGAGGCCTTCGAGCGTCGTGATGTGCTTGCCGGCCGCAGCTGCAATCGGCGTGGTGCAGGATCGCACCGCTTCGCCGTTGAGGTGCACGGTGCAGCATCCGCACAACGCCATTCCGCAGCCGTACTTCGTACCTTTCAGGTCGAGGACGTCGCGAATCACCCAGAGAAGTGGCGTATCAGCGGGAACATCCACCGTTTCAGGGCGCCCGTTCACTGTAAGCTTGTAGGGCATGTTCAACTCCGGACCGCGCAGAATAGGTTGCGTCCGGCAAAGTAGCATCGCCTCTGCGGGGTGTCAAACCGCATAGAAGCGTATCTTCCTGCCGGTCTGATTTGTCGTATTTCGAGAAGGGGTGCCATAACCGTGTCGATTAGAGTGTGCACGCGTTGTTTGTTTTGAATGGGTTGCGGCGATTTCTAATCGCCGCAGTGTCGATTAGAAGGGCCGTGATTCGTGACTGGTGACTCGTGATTCGTGATGTGAAAAGCGGCGCGGAGATGGGGAGGGGGGCTGAGGAGGCAGAGGAGGTGTAGGAGGCACAGGAAACGGAGGAAAACCGGCGCTGGTGTTTCGCTGCCTCCCGGCTCGTTTTCGGCGATGTGTTGTTTTCGCGCATAGCTCCTACTACGTTAGCACGATGGGGCGGCATTCCAATTGTCCTGAGGTACAGGAAAGGGCCAGGCGGAAAAACCGTCCAGACAATCGAGTTTTCCTCTTTGGAGTTGAGGGGAAAGAAAGGCCCTGCAAAATGAGACGCTGCCTCCGCACAGACAGGATTGTCTGTGCCACGTTCCTTCATGGTTGACGCGGGGGCGGACACAGCATAGGCTGCGCGGTGCGAAACGGGCCGGGGGACCGCCGCAAATGACGACGGACGAGGCGAGGGGCGCCGCTAGCGAGAAGGGTTTCATGGCGCCGGGGAGTGCGTCGAGGGCCACCGCCATTTATGGGCTGGTGATGCTGACGCTGATCTACTCGCTGAATTTCCTCGACCGCACCGTCATTACCATCCTGATCGATCCCATCAAGCACGATTACCACCTGTCCGACAAAGTGATGGGTTTCATCTCGGGCTTCGGCTTCGTGATTATGTACTCGATCCTGGCCGCGCCGGTGGCGCGATGGGCGGATCGCGGCAATCGGCGGTCAATTATCACGTGGGGGCTGGTGCTGTGGAGCGGCATGACGGCGCTCGCGGGCGTGGCGCAAAACGCAGTGCAACTGACGCTTTCGCGATTTGGTGTCGGGATCGGCGAGGCGGCAGGGACGGCGCCTTCGGCGTCGATGATCTCCGATCTGTTTCGCGGCGAGCAGCGTTCGACGGCCATGGCGGTGTATCAGCTCGGGCCTGTGATCGGCGGATTCCTCGGCGCGTTCATCGGCGGCTGGGTAAACCAATATTACGGATGGCATCACGCCTTTCTGGTGGCCGGCATCCCGGGACTGATCGTCGCTTTGATTTTCCGGCTCACGGTGAAGGAGCCGGTGCGCGGTAGTTCCGAACAGAAAAGGGTCAGCGCCAGCCAGCAGAAATTTTTCGAAACATTGGAATTCATGTGGCGGCAGCGATGCTACATGCTAATCCTCATCGGCTTCTGTTTCACCACGTTCACGCAATTCGGCTTCGGCACGTGGGCCGCCCCCTTCCTCGGGAGAATCCATCATCTGAATACCGCGCAGATCGGGACCTATATCGGCACGGTGCGGGCGGGCGCCGGGCTCATCGGCACGCTGGGCGGCGGGTTTCTTTCCGATTGGTTGGCGACGCACTGGGACATTCGCTGGAAAATCTACGTCTCCGGAATCTGTTCGATCCTGGCGTTTCCGGGGGTGCTGCTCTTCGTTTTCTCGCAAAGCCTCTTCTGGTGCATTGTGGGCTTCACGATCGTATCGGCGATGTCGCCGGTTCACGTGGGGCCGATCGTTGCGGCGTCGCATTCGACGGTAAAAGTGGGGATGCGCTCCTTTTCGACGTCGATCATCTATCTGATTGCGGAGCTGATCGGGCTGGGGCTAGGGCCGTTCCTAATCGGCGTCTTCAACGACCACTATCGTCTGCGGCTGGGCGTGGACGTGATTCGC
>JBAPOM010000365.1:0-6077 GCA_049279635.1 Candidatus Acidiferrales bacterium | reverse complement strand
GTGATGAACTGGAACTTGTAGCCCATCGAGGCGATATCACGCTGAAAACTCGCGATCGTGGCGTCGTCCAGATTTTTGCGCCAGTTGAAAGACGGCGAGCAGTTGTAAGCCAGCAGCTTGCCGGGGAATTTCGCGTGAACGCCATCGGCGAATTCGCGCGCTTCGTGAATATCGGGCTTGGAAGTTTCGCACCAGATCATGTCCGCGTAAGGCGCGTAGGAAATTGCGCGGGCGATGGCTGCCTTCGTTCCGCTGCGAACGCCGAAAAATCCCTCGGAAGTTCGTTCACCGGTGATGAATGCATGATCCTGCAGGTCGACGTCGCTCATCAGAAGAGCCGCGCTCTCGGCGTCCGTGCGCGCGATGATGACGGTCGGAACGCCCATCACGTCCGCGGCAAGGCGCGCGGCCACGAGTTTGTGGATCGCTTCGGAGGTCGGAACCAATACTTTGCCGCCGAGGTGGCCGCACTTCTTCGCCGACGACAGCTGATCCTCGAAGTGAACTCCGGAGGCGCCCGCTTCGATCATGGCTTTCATCAACTCGAACGCGTTCAGGTTGCCGCCGAATCCGGCTTCTGCGTCGGCGACGAGCGGAGCGAGCCAATGCGCGACCTTGCTATCGGCGTTGTCCGCGTGATGTCCGTTCGCGTGGTTGATTTGGTCGGCGCGCACGAGCGCCCGATTGATGCGGCGAACGAGATGCGGGACGCTATTGGCGGGATAAAGACTCTGGTCGGGATAGGTTTCGCCCGCTTCGTTTGCGTCGGCCGCCACCTGCCAACCGCTGACGTAGATGGCCTGCAAGCCGGCGCTGATCTGCTGCAGGGCCTGATTGCCTGTCATGGCGCCGAGCGCCGCAACGAACGGCTCCGAATGGAGGAGACTCCAGAGACGCTGCGAGCCGACGTGCGCCAGCGTGTGCTCGATATGGATCGAGCCGCGCAACCGCTCCACGTCCGCGGGGCTGTAGGGACGCGTAATCCCCTCCCAGCGCGGATTGGTCCGCCAGTCCATCTCCAAATTCACCTGCTTGCCGTTGTTGCTGCACATCCTTTTGCCTCTATGTGTAATGCGCGCTTCGCCACCGCGCCGATACCGTGGCAGGAAAACTTCCTGGCTTTATTCTTCCAAGGGCGGGTTAGTTAAGTCAAAGTGATTGTGATTATCGTGGCGATAAGTCTGTGTTATCATGCGCGGCAGTTGCAGGGCTTAGGCAGTGACGGTTTAGCGGGAAAGGCCATGGAAATCGACCAAGTGGAGACTTTTCTGGCGGTGGTAATGTACGGCGGCTTTCATCGGGCGGCTGAGGCGCTGCATGTGAGCCAACCCGCGGTTAGCGGCCGGATACGGGCGCTGGAGGAATCGCTAGGCGCTACCCTGTTCACCAGCGGCCGGGCGAATCCCACGCTTTCGCCCGCAGGAAAAGCGCTGCGTCCCCACGCGGAGCAATTGCTGCGGACAGTGGCTTCGGCGCGTCAGGCGGTGCACGAGCTGCAGCCGCAGACGGGCGGCGCGTTGCGAATCGCGGCATCGCTTTCGGTCTGCACATATCTGATGCCGGACGTGATGCAGGACTACAAAAACGAGAGTCCGAAAGTGATGGTCCACCTGCGCTCGGGCAATTCGATGCAGGTGCTGAAAATGGTGCTGGAGGGAGAGGCGGAAATCGGCGTAGCGCGCTCGCTGAATCATCCTGAAGTCGAAACGATGACGCTGCGCAACGATCCGCTGATTCTCGTCGGGCATCCGGCGCACCCGCTGGCGGGCAAGCGCGAAGTCCGGCTCGAAGAGGTGGAATCGTGGCCGCTGATCTTCTACGATCGCGGCTCGAGCGACTGGACTTTGAGCCAGGGGCTGTTTCGCCGCGCGGGGCTGCTGCCGAATGTGGCGCTGGAAGTCGAAACGATCGAAGCGGCCAAGCGGATGGTCGAGCGGAAACTCGGCTTTGGCTTTCTGCCGCAGATCGCGCTCTCCCAGGAATTGCGGCGGGGCAAGCTGATTTCGATCGAGATCGTGGATGCAGAGCCGCTGAGCCGCAATCTCGACGTGATCCGTCCGCTGAACCGGCCGCTTGCGAAGGAGGCGCAGGATTTTCTTCGCTTTCTGCGCGCGGCGGCGATGACGACGGCGCCGGAAACGAAACCGGCCGCTGCCCAGCGAAGCGCCGGCAACAAATAGCGCCGATGAAATCGGCACGACATCCGAACACAGCGCTAGAATCACGCTTTTCCCGAGGAGGCATTTCCATGTACTACCAGCCCGGCAAGACGCAGCACGGTCTCCGGTACGATCCGTTCAAATCGTGCGTGATCCCGAGGCCGATCGGATGGATCTCGACCGTCAGTCGCGACGGCGCGCATAACCTCGCGCCGTACAGCCAGTTTCAGATGCTGGCGTTCGATCCGCCGTACGTGATGTTCTCCGCCGGGCAGAACAGCCACGGGCGGCGCAAGGACACCGTCGTGAATGCCGAGCAGACCGGCGAATTCGTGTGGAACATGGCGACGTATGAATTACGGGAGGCCGTGAATAAATCCGCTGAAGAAGTTCCGCCGGATGTCGACGAATTCGATCTCTCGGGCGTGACGAAGGCGTCTTCGCATGCGGTCAAGCCATGCCGCGTGGCCGAGTCTCCCGTGCATTTTGAATGCATCTATCACCAAACGGTGCGGCTGCCCGGCAATAGCAAGCTTTCGACTTCCGACGTCGTCTTCGGCCGCGTGATCGGAATTCATATCAACGATGACGTGATCACTTCCGACGGCCGCATCGACGTGCTCAAAATCCGGCCAATTGCGCGACTCGGTTATTTCGACTACACGAGTGTGGAATCGATCTTCGAAATGATCATCCCGGGCAATAATAAAGTTGTGCTAGCGGGAATGGACGGCTCGGCGCGAGACTGAGAATCGCGGGGTTAGAATCCGCTTTCAGGAAAGCCGATGGCGAAATTCGAAAGACACATCTTCATCTGCACGAATCAGCGGCCCGAAGGACATCCCCGCGGCTGCTGCAGCCCGTCGGGCGAAGGCGAACTCCATCGCCTCTTCAAAGTGAAGCTCGCGCAGCGCGGAATCAAGGGCACGGTGCGAGCGAATAAATCGGGATGCCTCGATCAGTGCGAGATCGGCCCGACCGTGGTCGTCTATCCCGAGGCCGTGTGGTACGGCCACGTCACGCCGGAGGATGTGGACGAGATCATCGACTCGCACATCATCGGCGGCCGGCCCGTCGAGCGGCTCATCATCCCCGATTCCCTGCTGAACAACACTCGAAAGAACGGCGCGTCTTCCGAATGAGGGCCTAGGACTCTTCTGAGTCCGGTGGAATTGGCCCACCGATTGGAACACACGCAGGTCTCACAAGGCCGTCACGTCTATGCGTGACACATGTCACAGGCTCCGACCAATCTTCCGTCTACAAACATTTTATGAATTTCATGAATAGAGACGGAGAAGGCAATTCACCCCTCTTTCAGAGACAAGTTATGGGAGAGCAAAGAGGCCGGCGACCCTCCGGCACAAGCACGCAGCGTCTTTCCTCGTTTCCGAATCAGATGAGCAGCTATCCTGTTCTTTCGGATTCTTATCTCGAACGTCTTTTGGGAAGCCTGACAATTAACGGCCGCACCTCCCGTACGAAGGGATTTGTTCTGTTCTCGGAGGGCGAAAAGGCTCTTGGCGTGTACGTAGTCTGGGAAGGCCGGGTCAAAGTTTCGATTGGTTCTGACAATGGCAAGTCGCTGATCCTCACGTTGGCAGGCCGCGGAGCGGTTCTCGGCCTTCCGGAGACAATCCTTGGACTACCTTACGCTGCCACGGCAGAGGCAGTGGAAACCACTAAGGCGAGCTTTCTCTCTCGCGACGATCTACTCAGACGTTTGCACGATACGGAAGCAGCTTACACAGCTGCGGAAAATCTGAGCGCCATCTGTTATGCCCTCACGACCGAACTCAAGGCGATCCACCTAACTCAATCCGCGGAGCAAAAGATGGCCCGCTTCCTTTTGGGACTGCCTCCGACATGCAGGAATTCCAACGGCCAAATGGCGGTGGCGCTAACGTCGAACCAAGAGGAAATTGGCCAGATGATCGGAGTCTGTCGGGAAACGGTGGCAAGAATCATCTCACGTTTCAAAAGGCAACGAATACTTGAACTGGAAGCCTCGACGCTGGTGATTTATGACAGACCGGCGCTCGAAGAGCTCGCAGGGTCGTAGGAAGGAGAACGGCAAAGTGAAACACGTAGCTTTGATCCAACATGAAACACTGATCGATCGGATCAGACCCACAGATAACTTGTGGCTGGTGCTCGAGATAATATTTGTCTCGCTGTGACGGTCGTCACTGCGGAGCCTGGGTGCCAGTTGTATAGAATTGGGGCATAAAATGCATCGCACTTCAAAAGTTGCATCAAAGCGAATCGAGGGGAGTCCAATGAAGCATTGGAAGACTTTCCGCTGGGCGGCGATTGCCGTGCTTGGTTTGGTTTGCCTGCCGCTGGGTTCCGCAAAGGCACATGATGAAAACACTCCGAAGGCGTCTCCGGCAGCGGCGCCGGATTCGAAAGACTCCACCGGGGCTCAGTATCTCGGCGCGGAGGTCTGCAAGACCTGCCACGAGGACATTTACAACGGCTGGGAGAAGAGCCCGCACTGGCGACAAACATACAAAGAAGGTGGCCTCGCGAAGCACGGCTGCGAGGATTGCCATGGCCCAGGGTCGGAGCACGTGGCGGGCGGCGGAGATAAAACCAAGATTTTCGTTTTCGAGAAACATTCCGCGAAAGAAATCAATGCGCGCTGCCTCACCTGCCATGCTTCCGACCCAACTCATCTCGATAGCGCGAATTCGTTCCACCGGGAGAACGAAGTAAGCTGCATCGATTGCCACTCGCCGCACCACGCAACAACGAAGGAAAACTTGCTGGTCAAGGCGCAGCCGGAGCTCTGCTATTCCTGCCATCTGCAGCAGAAGTCCCAGTTTAATATGCCGTTTCATCACCGCGTGAATGAGGGCCTGATCCAGTGCACCGACTGCCATCAACAACACGGATCGGGTGGAGTTTGGGAGTCAGACCATTTGGTGCGGCAAGTCAGCACCTCAAATAGCGGGGATGCTGTCTGTTTCAAATGCCATAAAGATAAGCAGGGGCCCTTTGTGTTCCCGCACTGTTCCGTGAAGCTGGAGGGGTGCGCGACCTGCCATATCCCGCACGGCGGGGCAAATACCCACATGCTGAAGTACAGCAACGTCAACCTGCTCTGCCTGTCATGCCACAGCGCAGCCCACTTCGGACCCATCCAGTCAGCAGGCAACAACGGCCAGCCAACTGGTTTTGCGGTGATGAATGGTCCGGTTCCGAACAACGCCGTCTATATACAGGCGTGCACAATGTGCCACACGCAAATCCACGGGTCCAACTTTAGCGACATATATTTCCGATAGGGTGCATATGACGAATGTCTGCCATGCGGGGCATAGCGAGGCAAATCATGGACTCCGTGGCAGAAATCACAAGTCTTAATGGGCGGGGTGAAAAATCATGAGAGATCGGTTCGGTATCAGAGCGCTCGGTTTGGTGGTAGCGGCTGTAGCCCTTTTCTTCTCGCCTGCTGCTCAAGCCCAGGATAGCTCCGACGAAACCAAGGGCGTCGACTCTGGTAACTATAACGTTCAGCAGTCGGCTGAGATTGGCTATCGGGTAAACTGGATCAACGGAAACCAGGATACGTACGACACGTTTGTGGATCTGAATCAAGGCCCACGTTTGCTCGATTACACCCTGAACATGAGGTCCCTCAACCACCAGGGGCTCCTCTTCGATAACCTCAACTTCAGCAACTTCGGCTATGGCGGCGATCCGAACGACGTCACGCGCCTGCGGATCGAAAAGGATAAGTGGTACGATTTTTCGTACGTCTTCCGCCGCGACAAGTATTTCTGGGATTACAACCTGTTGGCGAATCCATTCAACCCGGTCCCGATCCCCCCGGCGGGCGCCCCTGCCTCGTTTGCGATCACCAATCCCGCGTTCGCCTCGACGAATTCACCTCATTCACTCGATCTCGTGCAT
>JBAPOM010000364.1:0-48452 GCA_049279635.1 Candidatus Acidiferrales bacterium | reverse complement strand
CGCCTCTTCCTGAGCCGCCGTGGCAGCGTGAGCGGCTTCGGGGCGTCCCGATGCGAGCACCGACGGGTCGATCGGCAGCAGCTTCTCCGTGCGCAGGTTTTGCACCAGCACATTCTTGAATTCGTTGTAAACGACGTAGACGGCATCGACCTCGCGCGCCACGTAAAGCTCGGCGATCTTGCCGGCGATTTCCTTTGCGATCGAGAAGTCCACGTTGCCCGAGACGTTGATGTACTCGGCGGCGAACGTCCATCCGGCCCTTTTCAGCGAATTGCGGCCCTTTTTGCCGATGGGAATCACCTGCGTCTTTTTCGAGGCGTTCTCGCGCAGGAAGATCATCGCGCGGCGAATCACATTGGAATTGAACGCTCCCGCGAGGCTGCGATCTCCCGTCAACACGATCACCAGGATTCGCTCCTCCGGGCGCCGCTCGAGCAGCGGATGCGTGGTCGACTCGACGCGGGCCGCGGCCGAGCGCAACACACGAAGGATTTCGCGGGCGTAGGGCCGCGCCGCAAACACGCCTTCTTGCGAGCGGCGCAGCTTCGCCGCGGCGACAAACTTCATCGCGCGCGTGATCTGCTGCGTGCTCTTCACCGAGCGAATGCGGCGCCGGAAATCGAGAAGTGTGGCCATCGATCGTTAGTCTTAGCTCGCAACAGGCGCAGCCGCGGCGGCCGCAGGAGCTACGCTCGCCAGGAACGTTTCCTTGAACGCCTGGAGCGCCGCGAGCATGTCGGCCTTGAGCGCGTCGTCGATGGCCTTTTTCTCGCGGAGCGTCTTGAAGATGTTGGGATAATTCGTTTCGAAATATGGGTACATTTCGAGCTCGAACCGGCGAACTTCGGAAATTTCCAGGTCGTCAAGGAAGCGGTTCGCGCCGGCGAAAATAATCAGCACCTGCCGTTCGACCGGCAGCGGCTGATACTGGTCCTGCTTGAGAACTTCCACGAGCCGCTGGCCGCGCGCCAGCTGCTGCTGCGTGGTTTTATCGAGCTGCTCCGTGCCAAACTGCGCGAACGCCGCGAGGTCGCGATACTGCGCCATATCGAGCCGCAGCGAACCTGCTACCTGGCGCATGGCCTTGATCTGCGCGTTGCCGCCGACGCGGCTCACGGAAATTCCCGCGTTGATCGCGGGGCGCTGTCCGGCGTTGAAAAGATCGGCTTCGAGGTAGATCTGGCCGTCGGTGATCGAAATCACGTTCGTCGGAATGTACGCGGAAACGTCGCCAGCCTGCGTTTCGATTACGGGCAGCGCGGTCAGCGAACCTGCGCCGAGTGCATCGTTCAATTTCGCCGCGCGCTCGAGCAAGCGTGAGTGCAGGAAGAAAACATCGCCGGGAAAAGCTTCGCGGCCCGGCGGGCGGCGCAGAAGCAGCGAAATCTCGCGGTAGGACTGCGCGTGCTTCGAAAGATCGTCGTAGAAGCAGATGGCGTGCCGCTTCGAATCGCGAAAATATTCGCCCATCGCCGCGGCGGCGAACGGGGCGATGTACTGCATCGTGGCCGGATCCCCGGCTGACGCAGCCACCACGATGCTGTAATCCATGGCACCGTAATCGGTGAGCGTCTTGATCACCTGCGCGATCGTCGACTGCTTCTGCCCGATGGCGCAGTAGATGCAGATTACCTCGCCACCCTTTTGATTAATGATCGTATCGAGGATGATCGCCGTTTTGCCCGTCTGGCGGTCGCCGATGATCAGCTCGCGCTGCCCGCGGCCGATCGGAATCATGGAGTCGATAGCTTTGATACCGGTTTGCAGCGGCTCGCGCACGGGCTGGCGATCGACGACACCCGGCGCGAGGCGCTCGAGCGGATTGCGGTGATCGGTCTGGACCGGGCCTTTTCCGTCGAGCGGCTGGCCGAGCGGATTTACGACGCGCCCGACAAGCGCATCTCCCACCGGCACGGACATGATGCTTTTCGTGCGCTTGACCGTGTCGCCTTCCTGAATCTCCGTGTAATCGCCGAGCAGCACCGTGCCGACTTGGTCCTCTTCGAGGTTGAGGGCGATGCCGAAAACGTCGTGCGGGAACGCGAGCATTTCGCCCGCCATGCAACGGTCGAGCCCGTGGATGCGCGCGATGCCGTCGCCCACGGAGATCACCGTGCCGACCTCTTCGACGGCGACCACCTGCTGGTAGTTTTCGATCTGCTCGCGCAGGATCCTTGTGATTTCGTCAGCTTTGATGTTGGCCATTCCTGCTCCTATTCCGTTTCGAGCCGCTCGCGCAGCCGCGTCAATTGCTCGCGCACCGAACCGTCGTATACGGTCGATCCCACGCGGACGACGGCGCCGCCCACCAGGGATTCATCCTGGCGGAAGCGGGCTTCGATTTTCTTCCCGGTGCGCCGCTCGAGCGCCTTCGTCATGCGTTCTCTTTCGGCGGCGTTCAACTCGCGCGCCGAGGTGACTTCGGCTTCCGCAATCCCCAGCCGCGCGTTCAATTCCGCCTCGAACGCCTGCTGGATTCCGCGAAGCATTTCCGTCCTGCGATGATTCACGATCACGTATGCGAAATTGCGCACCGCCGGCGCCAAATCCATTTTCGCCGCCAGCTCTTCGATCACTTTGTGTTTCATCTCCGGGCCGATGGCGGGGCTTTCGATGAAATTCCGCAGGTCGGCCGAACCGAAAAACGTGTCGACGAAGGCGGCGAGATCCTTCTTCACGCGGTCTCCGGAATTCTGCTCGAACGCCACGTCCGCCAGGGCCGCCGCGTATCGCGATGCGAGCGCGCCGTTCAATTGGGGCTCCCCTCGAGGTCCGCGACAAAGTTGCGGAAAAGCATCGATTCTGTTTCAGCCGTGAGCTCGGACCTCAGAACCGCCTCGGCACCTTCCACGGCGATGCGCGCCGCGAGAGCCTTCAACTCCAGGCGCGCCGCGCGCTCTGCTGCCGCGATTTCCGCATGCGCGGACCGCTCGATCGCTTCCGCCTCGGCTCTAGCCTGCGCACGAAGACGTTCGCCCTCGGCCTGGGCGCTGCGCTTTGCTTCGATGCGCAGGGCCGCCACTTCCGTCTCGATTCCGGCCAGTTTCGCCTGCGCCGCGCGGCGATCCGCTTCCGCCGCTTCGCGCGCGCGCGTTCCTTCCGCGATCTTTTCGGAGATTTCTTGCGCGTGGCGGCGGAAGTAGGGAGCGGCTTTGCCGAATGCGTAAATGAAAAGCCCAAGAACAATTGCGAAATTCAGCCAGCGGAAGACCCAGCCCGTAGTGGAGTCGGCGGGTGAGGGCTGCTCATCCTGCGCGAAGACCGGCAGCGCCAGCAAAAGAAAAAACGCGGCGAACGAACCGGCTTGTCGGATTCGACGCCATCCCGCAGCGGAATTCATACCGCCGCTCCGCCGCGCAACGACGATGGCTTGTTGAGGATCATGCGGGCAATCTGATTGGCCAGCGCGGGAGCCTGGCGCTCGATTTCGGCGCCGGCCGCGGCAACATCCGCGGCGATCCTTTTCTTAGCGGCGGCGACATCTTCCTGCGAGCGCGACCGCATGACTTTGAGGAGCTTGGCGCGCTCGTCGAGCGCGGCCTGGCGCGCGGCTTCCTGCTCGGTGTAGATTTCGGCGCGGGCTTTGCGCAAGGCTTCGTGGTACGTATCGAGTTCCTGCCTGGCTGCGGCTTCGACGGAGGCTGCTTCGGCGCGCGCACCTTCGATCTTAGCGGCGCGCTCGGCCATGGCTTTCTGGATCGGGCCGAAAAACGCCCAGCGCATGAAGGCATAAAACAAAAGGACAATGACGATCGTGGGCACAGCTTCGAGGAACAACTCGCCGAGTTGGTGGAGAATCTCCATCGTAGGAAGAAGCGCTGTGACCGCTCCCGTTATTTTAATCTAGGTGTTGCGATGTTCCGGCTGTGCCCCACCGGCACACACTTTAGGACCGAGCAAAGCAGAGAATTATCGCATCCGCGCTCGCCACGCGTCAATTCCTTTGGACGATCGCGCCAGGGACTCATCGCGACACTGCGCGGGCGCCTGTGGCGGCTTCGGTCAGCAGCGACACCAACTGAGCGCGATCAGCGACGGGCGGAAAGCATGTGGTCTCGACGCAGACGAAAGCTTGGGGCACGGTTGCGTCGAGGTGAGGCAGGGTCTCGCGCAACGCTGCGGGGAGCATCCCGGCTGAGAGGCGCTCGGGCGTGACGCGCAGGACCACTTTGCCGAAGCGATAGACTTCGTGCGCGGCTCGCTCGAGGTCGGCGGCTTTGGGGTCGGCCGCGGCTCCGGTGATGACGACTTGCAGCGGGTGGCGCGCGTGGAGCAGCGCCGCTAAAGCGTAGGTCGCGGCGAAGAGCCCGTATTGCGGGATCAGGCCGACGAAGGCTTCGAGTGTTTTCCCTGCCCAGTCGCGGTAGAGGCGCCCGCCGGTGAGCGCGTGCAGGCGGTCGAGGACGATTGCGGCGATGGAATTTCCGCCGGGCGTGGGCGAATCCTGCAGCGGCTTGCGTCGAACTTCCAGGCCGCCCATCGGCGCGGCGTCCTTGGCGCGATCGAAGAAGCCGCCGCCATCGGGATCGCCGAAACGCTCGACGGCGAGACGCACGGCGCGCTCGGCAATTTCGAAATAGCGGCGATCGAAGGTTGCTTCCCAGGCGTCGAGCAGCGCGGCGATGGTGAAAACCTGATCGTCGAGCGAGCCTTCGAGACGCGGGCCGCCGACGCGGTGCAGGAAACCTTTCGATTCGTCCCAGGCCTCAGCGAGGATGCGGTCGAGAGTCTTCAGTGCAAATTCGCGGCAATCGGGGCGATCGAGGACGCGCGCCGCTTCGAGATACGCCGAGACAAACATCGCGTTCCACGCAACGTAGATCGTTTCGTCGATGGCGGGCGTGGGGCGGCGCTTGCGGCGGGCGGCAAGCAGCTTGCCCTTCGCACGCGCGAGCAGCAACGCGACCTGATCTTCTGGCAAGCGGAGCTTCCGGGAGATTTCGTCGACGGGCTCGGCGATCCACAAGACATTTTTCTCATGGTTATGATGCATTTCGCCATGCGGAGCGACGTCGTAGTAGAGCTCGATCGCGCGCGATTCTTCCGGCGTAAGCACGGCGCGCACTTCCTGCTGCGTCCAGGTGAAATAGTCGCCGTCGTCGTCGAGGGTCTGATCGGCATCCTGGCTGGCGTAGAAGCCGCCGCGCACGGGATCGGAAAGCACTTCGCCGACCCATGCAATCAGATCCTCGGCTACGCGCTTGTAGTGCGGCAGGCGCAGCGACTGATATCCGTGAAGATAATTCTTCAGCAGCTCGGAATTGTCGTATGACATTTTTTCGAAGTGCGGGACGCACCAGCGCTCGTCGACCGAGTAGCGATGGAATCCGCCGCCGATCTGATCGGCGAAGCCGCCGGCGGCCATGCCGTCGAGCGTCTTTTCGACGATGGCTTGCAACTGCTCGCCGCCGGGCCATTTCTGCCGCTCGAGCAGCAGATCGATTACCGAAGAGTGCGGGAATTTCGGGGCGTCGCCGAATCCGCCGTGCGCGGGATCGAAGCGCTTTACGGCTGCATCGACGACGGCATCGACAACGCGCGCATCGAATTCGCCGCGCGCGCCGTGAAAAATTTCCGCCCTCGCGACAGCCTCTTCGAGCGCGTGCGCGGAGTTATCGACCTCAGCGCGGCGCTTTTCGAAGGCGTCGGAGATCGCGACGAGAATGCGCTTGAAGCCGGGGCGGCCCATCGCGTCGTCGGGAGGAAAATACGTGCCACCGAAAAACGGTTTGCCGTCGGGTGTGAGGAACGCGGTGAGCGGCCAGCCGCCTTGCCCGGAAATCGCGCTGATCGCGGATTGATAGCGCGCGTCGACATCGGGGCGCTCGTCGCGATCGACTTTCACGGGGATGTAGAGCTGGTTGATCATCGCCGCGATTTCTGGATTTTCGTAGCTTTCGCGGTCGATCACGTGGCACCAGTGGCACCAGACGGCGCCGATATCGAGCAGCACGGGCTTGCCGGCCGCGCGCGCCTTGGCAAAGGCTTCCTCGCCCCACTCGTGCCAGTCGACGGGCTGATGCGCGGCCGAGCGGAGATACGGGCTCGCGGAGTTTTTCAGGCGATTTTCGGCGGCCTCGGTCACAGTGTCATCTTCACATCCACGCTATCACACGAGAAGAAGCCGAAGGTAGCGCCGCGGCCTTCGGCGCGGCATTCTCGGCCGCCCAAATAGCATCGGGCGTCGCTTTTCGAAACGGCTTTCGCGCCGAGAGTATCTCAAGAAATGAGGTTCGTCGGATTCATGACGGCCATGCGGCGGACGTCGGCGGCGCTGAAGCCCGCGCCGAGCATCTTCTGCGCGAACATGGCGAAGCCTTCGGCGACCGGCGGATTGATCGTCTGGCCGAGGTCGGTTGAAAGCACGACGCGCTCGGGGCCGACCTTGCGCACGCTATCGAAGTAGGCTTCCCAGGGCGCTTTGTTCGTGTACATCGTGGTGAAGCAGTGCTCGATCAGCGCGCCGAAATCGGCGCATTCGAGCTGCTCGCCAGCGGTCATATTCTGCGACGGGAACTCGGCGTGGGTGACGACGACGCGCTTGAGCCCCATTTCCTTGCTCGTTTTCACCAGCTGCAGGATTTCCTTTTTGCTGAGGTGGCCGGTGGCGAGGATCATGTCGTACTTCTTGATGATCTCGAGGCAGCCGCGGGCAGCCGCGTTAACTTTGCCATCGGGGCCGAGGACGGTCATCGGTGCAGGCGAAACCCCGGTGGCCGCAAGTTCGCGCTGAATCTTCGCCCAGAAGGGCAGCTTGTCCGTGGGGCCGTCGGTGCGGCCCGCGGTTTCGTTGGCGGCGTCGACGGTGGGCATCCACACGATTTTATTGCCGGAGCGGCCGGCGATTTCGAGCGCGACGGGATTGAGTCCGCCGACACTGTGATTCAGAGTGATCGCACCGAAGGCCTGGATGCCGGGGACGGCCTTTGTGACGACTTTCGCGCGCTCGTAGGTGGGCGCGTAGTGCGACTTCAGCACGAAGCCCTTTAGCTTGCGCGAGAGGAATTCTTTTGCGAGGTCCAGGTCGTCGATGCGCCGCGCGATCACGTCGGGCGCGACGTGCACCTGCAGGTCGTATGCGCCTTCAATCGCTTGCCATGCGGTGTCGGTGATTTGAATCGGTGCGGCTGCGGTTTCGACGGCCATGATTTTTCCTCGGCTCCCTTGTTTTTTTCGCGCTGTAATTCCAATCAAATACTCTGCAACCGGGATCGCCGCGTGTCAAGCGGGCAAGAATGGCAGCGGCCAGGCGCTACCTTTTATCTGAGTGGGGCGCGAGGAGGGAGCGCTGATCGGCTGGGTAGGTGATGCCGAGGCCACGCACGCGAGCGAAGGGCGTGAGCTTGTGTTCTTTTGGCTCGGCGGCGCTGATGATTTCGAGGGCGCGAATGCCGCGCACGACGAGCGCGTCCGCGACAAGCGACCGATGGCAACGCCAAGGAACCGCCTCGGCGCACATCAAGACTGCTGGCGATGTTTGCTCCGCGAGATGGATCGCGCGGTCGAGAGCCTCGGCGAATGCCTGCGTCTGCATGTAGTCGGCGTAGCCGCGGAAGCTTGCGTTGCGCCAGCCGAGATTGATCGAATCACGTTTTGAATGGCGCAGGCCGCCGAGATCTTTCATGTGGACGTAGCGGATTCCGGCGCCTTGCAGGGACTCGGCAAGCGCGTCCGTGTTGAACTGAGGGTTGCGGCGCGATTTCGGGATGGTGCGAATGTCGAGGAGCTGCCGAATGCCGTGCGTGCGCAACAGATCGAGGAATTCGTCGATCGGGCGTGTGGAGTGGCCGATGGTGAAAACCGTGAGAGGACTTTCTTTGCGAGGGGAGATCATGGGCTTGCGTTTCATCATAGCGTAAGGACGGATGAGTATCTTGCGTAGCAGCCCGCTGGCCGAGGCCCGGGAAATTCCGCTTCTGCGGGGATGGTTGGGCGAGGATAATGGCTGCTCGCGGCAAGCGTCGGGCCGCAGGCGAGGGCTTATGGCAAAAGTGAAGGTGCTCTTCTGGGACAACGGCGGCGTGATTCTGACGAACGGATGGGATCGCGGATCGCGGCGCAATGCCGTCGAGACGTTCAACCTCGACTGGGCCGACTTCGAGGACCGGCACGAGCTGATGCTGAACGCGTTCGAGTGCGGGCAGGCGAGCCTCGACGAGTATCTGCGGCGGACGGTCTTCTACAGGGAACGCGCGTTCACGCTGGACGATTTCAAGAAGTTCATGTTCTCGCAGTCGCAGGCGTTCCCGGAATCGCTCGATTTCTTGGGGAAGCTGACCGCGACGGGGCGCTATTTTTCGGCGGCGCTCAACAACGAGTCGCTCGAGATCAACGACTACCGCATCCGTACCTTCCAGCTGCGCGATTATTTCAAAGTGTTTTTCAGTTCGTGTTATTTGGGCGTGCGCAAACCGGACCGCGGAATCTACAGCCTGGCGCTCAAAATCTCGCAGTCGGCGCCGGACGAGTGCGCGATGATTGACGATCGCGGGCTGAATCTCGAGTGCGCGAAGGAAATGGGGATGCACGCGATTCAATTTCAGAACGTCGAGCAGCTGCGGGAGGATCTGGCGCGGCTCGGAGTTACCGCGGACGCGCAGTAGCGGCCCGAAACCACAAGAGAGATTCTTCGGCCCAAAACCAGCCTCAGAATGACGGCGCGGGCGGAGCCGACCGGGGCAGATTCCTCGCGGCGACTCGCGCCCGCAAAGAACGCGAGAACACGAGAATGGTCGGGCTGATTTCGGATACGCATGGATTGCTGCGCGAAGAGGCGGTGCAGGCGATGCGCGGCTGTGAACTCATCATCCATGCGGGCGATGTGGGCAAGCCGGCGATCCTCGATGCGCTGCGGAAGCTGGCGCCGGTGGTCGTCGTGCGAGGCAACATCGACGACGGCGCGTGGGGCAAAACGCTGCCGCCGACGGCACTAGCTGAAATTGATGGAAAAACGATCTACGTCCTCCATAATATTCACGAGCTCGATCTCGACCCGGCGGCGGCGGGATTTCACGCGGTGGTGAGTGGGCATTCGCACAAGCCGGCTCGTTTCGAGAAGGCGGGCGTTCTCTATGTGAATCCGGGGAGCGCGGGGCCGCGGCGCTTCGATTTGCCGATCAGCGTGGCGCATCTCGATTTTCGCGCGCAACCGTGGAAGGTCGATTTCATCGAACTCGAAGACAGGAATTCCCGATGAAGATGGAGACACGCGTTTTTCCCGACATCGACGCGCTGAGCCACGGCGCACTCGAAGAATTGCTGCGCGTGATGCAGGAGGCGATCCAGCAGCGAGGCCGGTTCGCCATCGCGCTTTCCGGCGGGCATACACCCGCGAAGCTCTACGCGCTGTGGGCTCAGTCAAAAGACCATGGCGCGGAGACACCGTGGGACCGGGTGCACCTGTTCTGGGGCGACGAGCGGTACGTGGCGCAGGATGATCCGCTGAGCAACTACCGGATGACGCGAGAAACGTTGATCGAGCACGTGGCGATTCCGGCGGCCAACGTTCATCCGGTGGCGACCAATCTGCCAACGCCCGAGAAGGCGGCCGAGGCGTATGAGGCTGATCTGCGACGATTTTTCGGCGACGATGCGCCGGCATTCGATTTGCAGCTCCTGGGACTTGGCGTCGAGGGGCACACGGCGTCTCTTTTCCCGGGCTCGCCCGCCCTCGAGGAAAAGAAAAGGTGGGTGCTGCCGGTCGAAGCTCCCGCGAAACCGCCCCGGCGGCTTAGCCTGACACCGGTAGTCCTCAACCAGGCGCGAAACACTTTCTTTCTGGTAGCCGGCGCGGACAAGCGCGAGATTCTGACCGCCCTGCGAAATGAGCCTGATCCCAAAGCAAGCCAGTATCCGGCAGCCCGGATCCAACCTGCCGGAGGGACGCTGTGGTTGCTGGATCAGGCGGCTGGTGGCTGAAATGCCAGTGCTTATCTGAAACCCGGTGGCAGCCCACGCGTCTAATTCTTGTCGACCCGAAGTACTCCAGAGGGCAAGTTTCGCTAGGGGCGTTTGCGTCTCCGGAAGTGCGAGAATCGAATTGTGCATCCGCCGCAACTGCGCGGTATCATATAGGTTCTGCGGAGTCAGCTTATCGGGACCACCCATCGAATCTCGCCGTTAGACCATGAAGGGTCACCCGTAGCGGAAGGAATAGGAACACAGTCTCGATGAACAGGAATCGCACCCGGCTCTCGATTCTCCTTGGTGTTTTTGCGCTCGCTGCAACCAGCGGTTGCACGAAGACGGCGCAGACCGCGCCGCCGATTTTTGCCGTTCCGGTGACGGTGGCTAAAGTGACGCAAAAGACCGTCCCGATCGATTTGACCGCGATCGGTTCGGCCGACGCGAACTCGTCGGTTTCGATCAAGGCGCAGGTAAACGCAGTGCTCGACGAGGTGCACATCAAGGAAGGCCAGTTCGTCAAGAAGGGCCAACTGCTCTTCACGCTCGATGCGGCGCCGTTTGAAGCCGCGTTGGAACAGGCGCAGGGGAATCTCGCGAAGGACAAAGCCCAGGAGGAACTGGACAACGTTCAGGCGAACCGCTACGAGCAGTTGTTCAAGGCGGGGGTGGCGCCGAAAGAACAGCTGGACACCATGAAAGCCAATGCGGACGCGCAGGAGGCAGCCGTGCGCGCCGACCAGGCTGCGGTGGACGCAGCGCAGCTACAGGTGGGTTATTGCAAAATTTACTCCCCGCTCGACGGACAGACGGGAGCGCTGCAGGTCTATCCGGGAAACATCGTCAAGCAGAATGACGTGCCGGTTCTGATCGTGATCAATCAGGTGAACCCCATTTACATCGACTTCTCGATTCCCGAGCAGTATCTCGGCGCGGTGCAGAAGTTCATGGCGCGCCGCCGACTGGAAGTGGAAGCGACGCCGTACGGAGACACGCAGCCGGAGAAGGGATATTTGACGTTCATCGATAACACGGTCGATAACACGACCGGGACGATCAAGCTGAAGGCGACATTTGAAAACGCGGACCATCGCCTGTGGCCGGGGCAGTTCTCAACGGTGCTCTTGCGGCTGGCGCAGGACGAAAATGCGACGGTGGTTCCGTCGCAGGCGGTGCAGACCGGGCAGAAGGGTGATTACGTGTACGTGGTGAAATCCGACATGTCGGCCGAAGAGCGTCCCGTTAAAGTGGCGCGTTCGATCGGCGGAGACTCCGTGATTTCGAGCGGGGTCGAGCCGGGCGAAACCGTCGTTACCGACGGCCAGCTCCGGCTGCTTCCGGGCATCAAGGTGCAGATTTTGAAGAATCCGGCGGGGAGCTGAACGGATCATGAATATCGTCGAACCGTTTATTCGCCGCCCGGTCATGACGACGCTCGTCATGACCGCAATCCTGCTATTCGGAATTCTGGGCTACCGCACGCTCGCCGTCAGCGACCTTCCCAACGTAGACTTTCCGACGATCCAGGTTTCGGCGGACCTGCCCGGCGCAAATCCGGACACGATGGCTGCGGCGGTGGCCACGCCGCTCGAGAAGCAGTTCTCGACGATCGCGGGCATCGATTCGATGACGTCGACGAGCACGCTCGGCAGCACGCAGGTCACGCTACAGTTTGAACTCAGCCGGAACATCGACGGCGCCGCCCAGGACGTGCAGGCAGCCATTGCGCGCGCGGAGGGCCAGCTCCCCCCGAACATGCCAACCCCGCCGACATTTCAGAAAGTGAACCCGGCGGACCAGCCGATTTACTTTCTGGCTCTCACGTCGACCACGCAGGCGATTTACACCGTGGACCAATACGCGGAGACGATCCTCGGACAGCGGATCTCTATGTTGCCGGGCGTGGCGCAGGTACAGGTGTTCGGGGCGCAGAAATACGCTGTGCGAATTCAGCTCGATCCGAGGGCGCTGGCGGCGCGGCAGATCGGAATCGACGAGGTAACGACGGCCGTCCAGAACGCAAACGTCAATCTGCCTACGGGCACGCTGTTTGGCGAGCATAAAGCGTTCACCGTACAGGCCAACGGACAACTGACGCGCGCGTCGCTTTACAAACCGCTCATCGTCGCCTACCGGAACGGATCGCCGGTGCGGCTCGACGAACTCGGGAACGTGTTCGACAGCGTGCAGGACGACAAAATCTCGAACTACTACAACGACGGGCACGCCGTCATCCTGGCCATCCGGCGGCAGCCCGGGACGAACACGGTCGAAGTGGTGAAAGAGGTCAAACAGATTCTGCCGCAATTCGAGGCCGTTCTGCCCCCTTCCATCAAGTTGGTCGAGATTTACGACCGTTCCGCAGGCATTCAGGAGTCGGTGAACGACGTTAAAGAAACGCTTTTCCTTGCGGTCTGCCTCGTGATTCTGGTGATCTTTCTTTTCCTGCGCAACCTTTCGGCAACGGTGATCCCGAGCTTCGCCCTTCCGATGTCGATCATCGGAACCTTCGCGGTGATGTACCTACTGAACTACACCCTCGACAATTTGTCCCTGATGGCCCTGACGCTTTCGGTGGGATTCGTGGTGGACGACGCGATCGTGATGCTCGAAAACATCGTGCGCCACATGGAAATGGGCGAGGCCCCAATGGAAGCGGCGCTGAAAGGTTCGCGCGAGATCGGATTCACGATCGTTTCGATGACGCTGTCGCTGACGGCCGTATTCATCCCGGTTCTTTTTATGGGCGGAATCATCGGACGGCTGCTGCACGAATTTTCCGTGGTCATCATGGTGGCCGTGTTAGTCTCGGGCCTTGTTTCGCTGACGCTCACGCCGATGCTGTGCAGCCGGTTCATCCGGCCGCAGCACGACCGCAAACACGGCCGGGTGTACATGGCGCTGGAAGGGTTTTTCGAGCGACTGCTGAGGCGGTATGACGTGTCGCTCCAATGGGCGTTGCGCCACCGGCTTTTCGTGTTGCTCTTCTCCGTGGTGATTCTTTTCATCACAGCCTGGCAATTCGTGATCATCCCGAAAGGCTTCCTGCCGGAGGTCGATTCGTCCAGCCTGAACGGATATACGCTGGCGCAGCAGGGAATTTCGTTTGACGCGATGAAGGAACATCAGGATGAGCTGAATAAGATCCTGATGGCCGACCCGAACCGCAAAGGCTTCTTTTCCAGCCTTGGCACAGTGAGCGGGAGCACCAACTCGGGATTCATTTTCATGCACCTGTTGCCGCCATCGGAGCGGCCGGAAGTGTCGAGCCAGACAATGCTCCGCCTGATCCGCGAATACGGGAATGTGCCGGTGGTAGGGAGCGTGCTGCGCGCGACGGCGCCTTTGTTCAAGCATCACCCCGATATCAATGAGGTGCTTCAGGAGCTCCGCGGCAAAGTGAATTCGATTCCCGGCCTTGCCGTGTACTTGCGGAATCCGCCTCCCATCCAGATCGGCGGCCAGGTTTCAAACAGCCCTTATCAACTGACGCTACAGAGCCCGGATACGGAAGAGCTGTATCGCGTCGCGACGGATTTCGAACTGAAGATGGAAGCGCTGCCGGGCCTTACGGACGTGACCAGCGACCTGCAAATCAAGAACCCGCAAGTCGACGTCAATATCGACCGTGACAAGGCGTCGGCGCTGGGGGTAAACGCGGAACAGGTCGAAGACGCACTCTACACCGCTTACGGGCAGAGGCAGATTTCCACGATCTACGCTCCGAACGACGAATACTGGGTGGTGATGGAGCTCCAAGATCAGTATCAGAAGGATCCATCGGCTCTCTCGTTGCTGTATGTGCGATCGAGCACCGGCAATCTGGTCCCGTTGAACGCGGTGGCGAGCGTGGGCGAAAATCTTGGACCGCTCAGTGTCAACCACCTCGGGCAGCTTCCGGCGGTGACTATTTCGTTTAACCTGAAGCCGGGCGTTGCCATCGGACAAGCGGTAAGCGAGATCAACGACGAGGCGCAGCGGTCTCTTCCCGCGACCGTCACGTCTCAGTTCCAGGGCAACGCGCAGGCCTTCGAGTCCTCGCTGACCGGGCTTGGGATTCTGCTGCTGATTGCGATTCTCGTGATCTACATCGTGCTCGGGATCCTGTATGAGAGCTTTATCCACCCGCTCACGATTCTTTCCGGATTGCCTTCGGCCGCTTTCGGCGCGCTCCTCTCGCTGCAGATATTCGGCTACAGCCTCGATCTGTACGGCTTCGTCGGCGTGATCATGCTGATCGGAATCGTGAAGAAGAACGCAATCATGATGGTGGACTTCGCGATCGACCGCGAGCGGCAAGGGCACACGACGCCAGCCGAGGCGGTTTACCAGGGCTGTCTGGTCCGGTTCCGGCCGATCATGATGACCACGATGGCGGCCCTCATGGGCACGTTGCCGATCGCGCTGGGCTCGGGTGCCAACGCGGATTCGCGGCGGCCTCTCGGCGTGGCGGTCTGCGGCGGCCTGATTTTCTCGCAGATGGTGACGCTCTATCTGACTCCGGTGTTCTACACCTACATGGATTCGTTCCAGGGCTGGCTCGAGCGCCGTTTCGGGCGGATCGCGGGATTCGGGCGGCCGCAAGTGGCCGAAGGGCCTGCTTCGGCGGACTGACCTTCGCCTGTCTTCTCGTACCATTGACCCTCTTTGGCGGCCTATCTAACATATCTTTCAGCACAAAAGGCGCTCGGAAACACAGACGGGCTACCCGTAAACCGTTTGTTTGCATATGTTTGCTTTTGGGAGATTCGACCGGAATGCTCTTCAGCGAAAACCTGCCTCACGATATCAAGATGCGTGCAAAAAGACGCGGGCCGCGGGTAAATTCGCGCGTCCCGGTGACCATCGAATGGAACGGCGGCGGCGCCCCGCTGCGCTTCGAGGCGGGCTTCACCCGCGTCGTCAATACGTACGGCTGCCTACTCGTGAGTCCCCGTGAGGTTGAAGCACAACAGCGGCTTCGCCTAACGAATCTGGCGACGCGACAAATGGCGGAAGGGGTAGTCGTCTGGAAAGGGACGCAGCGGCCGGATGGATGGGATTTGGGCGTGGAGCTTGTTGGGGCGGATTTGAATTTTTGGGGGCTCGAACTTTGAAAAACTATTCTCGAACCTTTACCCCGGCGAAGTCCTCCGCTGCGCCGGGCGGCACTAGCACGATTACGCCGGGCACAGCGGCGGCAAAACGCGCGCGGGAGCGAACGCTGCCAAGGCACGCAATCATGGAGCAGGATCGTCGCCGCGGCCAGAGAGTGCTGCTGCGCATACGCGCACTGATCCACGTCGCGCTTCAAGGACCCGCGACGACCCTCGAGGCGAACACGCTGAGCGTGAACCCGAAGGGTGCGCTGGTCGTGATCAACAAAAATTTGCCGCAGGACACGCGCCTGGTACTCGAGCACGGCGGGACGAAAGAGTGTGCCGCGTGCAAGGTGGTGCGCCCGGCCAAGGAAATGCCGGAAGGCTTCCACACGGCGCTGGAATTCGATCCGCCCGTGGCCGACTTCTGGAAAATCGCTTTCCCTCCCGCCGACTGGCGCGCCGAGGATCTGTAGCGCGGCAGGCGCGACGGCTCGTGCTGCATCTCTAAGAATCCGGCGCATTTTGACGCATGAGCCGCGACGGATCACTCCTGATCGCATAGTGGCGCATCCCTCTCCCATTGCGGAACGCGCGCGGAGAATTGTTTTCGGTTTCACAAGACGAAAACATTAGAAATGTTGACTCCTTTTTTGCCCAGTGCGATTCTCGGAAAACCCCTTCCGGTAGAAATCCACTCAGACAGAACGGCCATCAGGAGGAAGTGTCATGCCAAAACGAGAACGTCGCGATTCGCCCCGAAAGGAATGTGCGGTTCCGCTCCGGTTTCGGATTCTCGCAAACGGAAGTGGATCCCACGCGCCAGAAACCAGTGCTCCGCGGGAGGAGCTTCTCGCACACAAAGTGTCGGCTTATTCTCCTTCGTACGAGGGCAAAGCTCTCAACTTGTCCGAGCGCGGGCTTTATTTCACCGCGCGCGAAAAGCTGAGCATCGGCGAGCCGCTCGAGATCTATCTCACGATCCCTCGGGAATTGACGGGCCGGGGTCCTGAGCCGGTACGCTGCCGAGCGCGGGTGGTTCACGTGGACGAGATCTATCCGCAGCAAGGGGTGAAGGGAGTTGGGGCGATCGTGGATCGTTACGAAACGGTCGCGATGTCTCGTAACTGGGGCAATTGAGGTCGAAGGTGCAGAGCGTGACTAATGCGCATAAGGCCGCCGTTGGTGTGCGGCGGCCTTGTGTGCGTCAGGGCGCGTGCTGTTGCGACACTCCGTGCGGCTCCACGGTGAACGTCACCTTCGCCGCGGCGGTGTTGTTGAATTGATCGGTGACTTGCACCGCAAAAGTGTGCTCGCCAGGCGGCAATCCGGGGAGCTGAACGTAGTAACTCTCCTTGGGAGAATCCGATAGCAAATCCGTTGGAAACAGGATCTTCCAATCCCCGGAATCGATGCTGTATTCCGCGCGCGCAATCGCTCCGGACGAGCTCGTTGCATCCCAAGAAGCCTTCGTATTCAGCAGGCCCGAGCCGGCTCGGAGATTGAGTATCTGGGGCGGCGTGTTGGCCACCTGAAAGCGATCGCTCTCGCGCTCGGCTGATAGCGCCTGATCCACCGGATTGGAAGGCGAATCGGACGCGACAATCTTCAAATAGTAAGCGCCATCCGGCATGGTGGTGGTGTCCCACGAATAGTATTTCTGCGTGAGTTTGTCTTTCAGCAAGCGCCAGTTGTGCTCGCCCTCGCCGCGGTAGTAGACGGAAAAAACGAGGTCGTCGTCGTTGTCGTCGTGCGCGCTCCAGAGCACGCTCTGGTAACTCTTATCGCGAAATCCCTGCGGCGGGACCTCGATCTGCGATCCCTGATTCATGTTTTCGGCACTTACCGTCGCGAATGAGGCGCCACTCGCGCTGTGCGGATAGCGAAGCTGCACGGGAACGGCGGTTCCCGGACCACTCGGTTGCATCGGGAAGCCGACGACGCGAATGCCAGGGTCCTGAATTGCAATGTCGTCGATTGCGGGCGCGACGTTCTTCGGCTGGTACGCGAGACTCACCCAAGAAATATCCGGCGGCAAGCCCTTGCCCGTATCGAGAAAAACCGCCTTCCATTGGACGAAACGCGCCGCAGGGCAATCCGGTTCGGCTCCGTTGGCGTCCTTATAAGGGCCCGCCCAGGCGCTCCAATTTTCGCCGGGGTTCGACGTGTTGCCCGAGCGGACGTACAGCGCGACCTTGCCTTCGGTGGCGCCGTTTTCTCCCCACCATGTGATGCGGCCCCAGTGCGAGAAAATCTTGGCGTCGAACGCGTCCGATTCAAAGCTTCCGTCCGTCGCATAGCCCGGGCCGAGGGTGAAGATTTTTCCGGGATTCGCGGTGGCTACAAAAACTCTTCCGTCGGGCGCCACGGCAAAGCCCGTCACCTGAGCCGATTCCGCCTTGGCGACGTTCGCGTATACGTCGCTGTCCTCGATCTGGACGATGGCGCCTCCATTGCCGGTGCCCAAGAGAACCTTCCCCGTTGGCGGCAGCCCCATCGCAAACACGAGGTCGTCGCGTGAGGTCCAGATCGTGTCCGGCGAGCCATCCGGCGCGATCTTCACCACCTCCGCGCCGCCGGTGGAGGAAATCGGAGGAAAAGAGTAGGACGTGATCGACTGCTGCTGGGGTTGAGTGGTCTGTGCCTGCCCCCCAATCACGATGGTTGCGTTCGTCGTAGTCGTGGCGGGAGCGGTTGTCGGAGATACGGCTGGAGGAGCGATGATTCGCTGAATCATCGGCGTGCGATTCTTCTCGCCGATGGACGCGGCATAGATATTTCCGGAAGCGTCCGCGAGCAGCGATGTGACCTCGGCCTTGTTCGTCTCATAGATCACGAACGGCGCTCCTGCCGTGGGGGCGGATTGGGGCGTTTTGCGTTCGATCGGAACGCGTAGGATGAGGCCGTCAGGCTCGGTGCCAATCAGCAAGTTGCCGTCATCAAACGCCAGCGAGCGAGCGTGACGCTCCTCACTTTGATAAAAGAGCTGCCCTTTTCCATCCGGCTCGACCGTGAAGACCTGCCCCTCGTCGCCCGTGGACACAAACAGAGTTCCGTGCGAATCGAATACGAGTGCCCAGATGTATTTTGTCTTTGGCTCGAAGAAGACGCTCTTCTTTCCCTCCGGTGTGACTTCATAAACCTTGCCGTCGGGCGAAGTCCCCACGTAGAGGTTGTCCTTGGCGTCGAACGCGAGCGCCTGCGCCACAAGCTCCTGGGATTCGAACACGGTCGTGGCCTTGCCCGAATCGTCGAACCGGATCACTTTGGCGTCCGATCCACCGGCCGCATAAAGGCGGTTGTGCGAATCGAGCCGCACCGCCCAAACGTACGCAAGATTCGGATCGGCGAACGAATCGAACTTGAGCGCGGGCGCGAGCTTGCCGTCGCTGCGAATGGCGACGCCGTGGGCGGTCCCTTTCTCGAACTCCGAGAAATCCGTCTGCCGCCAGTAGCGCGTGTGCTCCGCTCGCACCACGATCGGCACACCAACCGCGACGACCAGCAAGCACGCAAGAATATTTCGCCGATTCATGCGATCGACGTCTCCTTTGAATACGGCTTCACTTCACCGTGATCGCCAGCATGCGCTGGCCCGCAATGAGTTGATGCATTTCGACTGACCATTCCCCCACCGTGGATTGCCATAGCAGCCGTGCGTCGCCGAGATTCTGGCGCTGATCGAGCACGTTGATGGCGGAGGCGGGGACGTTGGGCATTTCCTTGTCTTCGACGAGCATGGTCGGCGTGGGCTGGAGAAGAGTGGCGTAGAGACAATCATTGTGGCGCTGGCGGTTGAGCAATTGAATCAGTTCCTGAAGCCCGGCGAGCTGCCCCTGCGAGGTCGCGGCTTGCAGTTGCACGTTCCGGTTGAGGAATTCGGCGTCGCTGACGGCCAGTTCAAGCGTGCCGCGTGCGGCCTGCTCCGGAATCTTCACGGGAATTTCCTGAATGAATGGCTCGCCGCGGTAGGGCCGCAAGAGGACTTTCACGGCCACCGTTTCGCCGGGATGCACTTCGCTCTTTTCCACCCAGGCGTTGTCGATCGTCGCCCAGCGCTTTTCAGGCAGCGTCTTCACGTGAAGGTCGACCCGCTTGATGTCCGGCTGCTCGTAGGGATTTGAATAGATCAGCGAAAAGGCGCTTTGCACTTCGGTGGCGACGTAAAATCCCGCGGGCACCGGCTGGTCGGTGGGAGCAAACAGGTCTTCGAGCTCGACCGGCGTGTGCCCTTCGACGTCGATCGTGCCGTCGAGTTCAAGCGTCGAGCCTTCACCATAGACCGGGCTGCCGATAATGCCGTTGTACACGGCCGTTGCCACAAGCGTGGGTGCCAATTGCGGGCTTTCGATCACCTCGAAGTGATATTTCTTGTTGGCGGACGGCGTCTCGAGCGTCACGTCCACGGGAATCATTGGGGGCCCCACTCCAAGCTTTCCCATCACGGCGGTCTGGCGATCCTGGGTCAGCGTGCCGATGGTGCCGCTTGTGGTGATGATTTTCGTGGAAGCTTGCGAAGAGGCAAGCGTCATCAAAACGTGCGCGCGAGAAAGGGGCACTTCGATGCGGCCAAACCCGAACAATGAATGCCCGCAAGCCAGGATGAGGGGGCCGTCGACGGTCGTCACGGTGCAGCCGGAGCTCAGCGAAAGATCGCCGCGAACCAGGTCGAAGCCGACCATATCTCCGGGCTTGAGTTCGGCATCCGCGGGCGACGACGGCACCGTTCCGCCCGCCATCACAGTCATTCCCCATGAGGAGAATTCTTTGCCGAAGAAGGCGAGCGTCTGCGGATAGAGGCCGGCAGCCACAAGCGGCGTTTCAATGGGCACCAGCATTTGACCCGAGCCGACGTTGACGCGCTGGGCAAACTCGTCCGGCAGAGGAATCCAGGTGCCGTACGCGCCGGGGATCAAAGCAGCTGCGGGCGAAACGCTCGTCGAACCTTTGGCCGGAGCGGTCGGCGGCAATCCCGGCGCGGCGGGTGCCGGAGATACGGGCAGATGCTCGACTTCGAGCATGTTCTCGATGGGCGTTACCCCGCCGATGGCCTCTTTCGTGAACGTGCCAAGTTTCAACGCGAGCGCGCCAACCAGTTTGCCGTCGATGTACACCGGACTGCCGCTCATCCCGGCGACGACGCCTGTTTGCTGCACTTTGTCGCCCAGCAGGCGAACCAGGATCACGTCCTGCTTCGGTCCGACGGCGTTATTGAGGACGCCGATGACTTCCAGATCGACCTTTTCCACCTGGTCGCCTTCGAAGATCGTGTAAGCCACGCCCTTCATGCCGGGTTTGATTTCACTCAACGGGAAGAGCGTCGGGCCATCGGCCGCGCGAGCCCCGAAGACGCAGCAAAACAGCAGCAAAATCGCAAGCAGGACCGCGTATGTGCGCCTGATCGGGCTGGGCATAAAAGAGCCATAATACGCGCGGGTATGGCGGGAAGCAAATAGGCCGGAAGCTCCAGTACCACCGAGATGCATTTCGCTCACTCGCGGGATCCCTTGCCAACCGCCACTTCAAAAAACATCAGGGCCTTCTGCGACGGCACGATCGTTACGTCCGGGACGTAGACGCTGGCCGTTTCGGCGAGCGACATCTCGTCGCCCAGATCGAAAAACACGAAGCCGTGAATCATGCCATGCGGCGGCACGATGTCCGAATCCAGTGCGAGAGGACCGAGGACGTCTGCGACTTTGTCGGCTTTCTTGTCGGTGGACGAAGGCAAACCTACGGGAAACCGGGAAGCATGCGGGGCCGATGGCCCGTGGGGATGCGCGACGGCGGCAGCTACATCGTGAAGCGACATTGCGTCGATATCCTCGTCGCGGGCGCCGCCCTGTGGGTGCACATCCAGCTGGATCGTGGTGAGGTCCACGTGCATTGGTAGGTCCGTTTCGTTGCGCAGGAAGACCTCGACCGGGAGAATCCCTTCCGGCATAGGATTGGCCGACTTGCCGAATTTTTCCTTCGCGCGCGCGGCATCCGAGTAGGCGTCGGCCGAAACGCTTAGGCCTTCGTGCCGATCGTGCGGCAGAGATTCGTCCGCCTGATGCGCGGCTTGGGCAGGCGAATTCGCACGCACTTGCACGGACGCAAAAGCAAACAAGATAACGGCAGCGACGGAGACCCTCTGAATCATGATCTGCTTGTCCGATGCCCCTGGCGATCCGGAAGTTGTGCGTGCCCTGCGCGCTCCGCTCTCGATCCGCCACGGGCCCACAATGAAACTCAGCTTGACACAAAAGCAGCGGCTAGTGTATCGGTTTGCGCAAAGAGAAGAAATCGGAACCGCAGGAAACAAGCACGCGCCTGGTTTCCGCTGATCGTGAGGGTGGCGCGAGCTTAAAGGGGAGGATCCGATGGCTAGCCGTAGGGAATTTCTGCAAGTTGGCATTGCTGCATTGGCGCTGCCGATTTCGGCGCACGCTGCGTTGTCGCCCGCAGCGGACGCGCCGGAGAAAACAGCTCCGGTCACACCGCTCTACAAAGTGGTCTACGACGAAAGGTTTCGGGCCAGCGTCGCGTTTGGCACGGAAGCGCGAAGGCTGGGCCTGCCTACGCATTCGATTCGCGGCGACATCACCGATCTCTGGTTTCACGATCTCGATGCGCAGTGGAAGAGGAAGCCGGTTGCCGTTGCGGGCCTGACAGCGCAGGGCGCACTTTTCTGCCTCGAGAGGCTCGCGTGGGACCACGGCATGCGCGTCGTTTTCCGCGGCGACCACCAATATCAGCCGCTTGGCGTGATCGAGCACGTCGTGACGGGCCCAGAGAACGTGGTGCATCAGGCGGCCAGCCTGCAAAATGAAGGCGATGATTGGGCTCCGCGGGTCGCGAACCTTGTGGCCCGTATCTCCGAAAGGCAGTCCACGCCGGCAAAGGTGACCATCCACGGTCGTGCGACAGCACCGGCAGACGCGGAAGCAGAGGATCTGATTTCATGGGTCATCGCGCCCGTCGCCGGCGCGCGCATCTTGCGCAAGGCTCAGCTCATCCACGGAACCTGACCGACTGGAGCGTGAGAGATGCGAGTTCCACCCGGCGTCAGCAGCGATGATTTTTCAACCGCGCTGCAGCAATTTGAAGAGGCGGTCGGAAAAGAGTGGGTGTTTACGAGCGACGCGGATGTGGCGATGTACCGCGACGCCTACTCGCCGTTCTGGGGCGAGCCGGACGAACTCGTGGCGTCCGCGGCCGTCGCGCCGGACAACGTCGAGGAAGTGCAGAAAGTCGTACGGATCGCGAACACTTACAAGATTCCGATCTACCCGGTCTCGACGGGCAAGAATCTCGGCTATGGCGGCTCAGCGCCAGTCTTTTCGGGCAGCGTCGTCCTCGACCTGAAGCGCATGAACCGGATTTTGGAGGTCGACGAAAAGAATGCGTATGCGCTTGTCGAGCCAGGCGTCAGCTACTTCGACCTCTATCGGTACATTCAGGAAAAGGGCTTGAACCTCTGGCTCGATGTACCTGATCCCGGCTGGGGCAGTCCCGTCGGCAACTCCTTGGACCGCGGCGGCGGCTATCTGATGGCGCAGTATCGCAACCACTTTGACTCTCATTGCGGGATGGAAGTCGTGCTGCCCAACGGCGAACTGCTGCGCACGGGAATGGGCGCCATGCCCGGCGCGAAGACGTGGCAACAGTACAAGACCGGCTTCGGACCGTGGATCGACGGCATTTTTTCGCAGTCCAATTTCGGCGTGGTGACGAAGATGGGATTCTGGCTGATGCCCCAGCCGGACGCCTACCTCTCAGGCACTGTTTATGTGCCGAGACACGACGATCTGATCCCGCTCGTCGAGATTATGACCAACTTGGAGAACACGCGGGTCACGAACGGCATGCCGGACCTCGGCAGCTTGCTGCTCTCGATCCCCATGATTTCGGAAATCGCCAAATGGAATCAGGGGGAGGGGCCGCCTCCGCCGGATGCGGAGCTTTCGGCGCTGCTGGCCAAGTCCGAAGGCGGCGGGTCTCCCGAACTCGAGCAATATGCGCTGAAGAAGGGGATTAGCTACTGGAGCTGCAAGCTGAGTTTTTATGGGCCGGAAAAGACGAACTCCGCCAACTGGGAATTCGCGAGGGAGAAATTCTCGACGATACCCGGCGCCAAGTTTGAAGAGAATGAATCATACAAGCTGCCGCTGACGCCGGAGCAGCGTGAAAAAGTCCACCTGCCGCAGTTCGGCATACCGAGCCTCGCGATGTTCTCGATCGGAGCGCGGTCGCCGGTTAACCCCCAGCCGACGAACGGCCACATGTGGTTTTCCCCAATCATTCCGCGAACGGGCGAAGCAATTTTCGAGGCGAATCGCGTATTCGCCGCAGCCGCCAAGGAGTTTGGTCTGCCGGTCCTCTCCTTCAGTCTGCCCTCATGTTACTGGGAGAGGGCCTTCATATTCATCTTCGCTTTCCCGGTTACACATGACGTCGAGACGAACAAGAAGAACCGCGCGGCTTTCAAGAAAGTGGTTCAGAGGGCGGCCGAGCACGGTTGGGGAGAATACCGCACGGCTCCCGCCTATCAGGACATGATCATGGGGACGTACGCGTACAACAATCACGCGCTGCTGCGCTTCCACGAAACGCTGAAGGACGCGGTCGATCCGAACGGCATTCTCTCCGCGGGCCGGTATGGCATCTGGCCCAAGCATTTGAGGGAGGGGGCCAAGACGTGAAGAACATCGGCATATGTTGGGGCGTGCGTTGGGATATTCGTTGGATTGTGGCGCTCACTTTCGTGTTTGTCCTTGGCGCGGCGCAGTCGGCGTCCGCGCAAGGCGAGGGTGGCAGAGTGAAGTCGGAGTGGGTGCGCGCTACCGTCTCGGGCGAGGGCCAGCCAAAAGGCTACGTCCAATATCAGGACTACTGCTCGATGTGCCACGGCGAAGGGCCGGGAAGGCCCGGCACGATGGCACTGCAGGCCAAATACAAAGGCGCGGAGCCTGCGCTGCTGGCGGATCGCACGGATTTGACGCCCCAGCTGATCAAGATGTACGTGCGGAAAGGTCTCTCGATCATGCCGATTTTCCGCAAGACGGAAATCAGCGACGCCGATCTGGACGCCATCGCGGCGTACCTCACGCGCAACAACAAGAAGTAGCGCCCAAATCCATATGGTTCGGGCCAACAATCGCATAGAACGCACAGGAGTGTGAGAAATGCGGGTTCCACCCGGCGTGAGTAGCGAGGATTTTTCGACCGCGCTGCAAAAATTCGAAGAGGTGGTCGGAAAAGAATGGGTGTTTACAAGCGACGAAGACGTCGCGATGTACCGCGACGCGTACTCGCCGTTTTGGGGCGAGCCGGACGAACTTGTCGCGTCGGCCGCCGTTGCGCCGGATGGCGTCGAGCAGGTGCAAAAGGTCATACCGATCGCGAACACCTACAAGATTCCGATTTACCCGATTTCGACGGGCAAGAATCTCGGCTACGGCGGGTCAGCACCTGCGTATTCCGGCAGCGTGGTCCTCGACCTGAAGCGGATGAACCGGATCATTGAGGTCAATGAGAAAAGCGCGTACTGCCTCGTCGAGCCGGGAGTCAGCTACTTCGACCTCTACCGCTACATTCAGGAAAACGGCATCAAGCTGTGGGTCGACGTTCCCGATCCCGGATGGGGCAGCCCGGTTGGCAATTCCCTCGATCGCGGTGGTGGCTATTTGCTGCCGCAATTTCGAAACCATTTCGATTCGCACTGCGGTATGGAAGTCGTGCTCGCGAATGGCGAGTTGCTGCGAACGGGAATGGGCGCGCTGCCCGGGTCCAAAACGTGGCAGGAATACAAGTCGGGCTTCGGACCGTGGATCGATGGAATTTTTTCGCAATCCAATTTCGGCGTCGTGACGAAAATGGGATTCTGGATGTGTCCCGCTCCGGATTCGTATCTGGCGGGCACCGTCACGGTGCCGCGTTACAACGACCTCAGCCCGCTGATCGACATCCTCGGCTACCTTGAAAATACCGGATGCACGAACGGAATGCCCTTCTTCGGTAGCCCGCTGCTCGCGCGCGGTCCAATTGGACAGGCCGGGCCAGTGCCGGACCCCGAACTTACAGCCCTGCTCGACCGGGAAGGTGGCCCCGATCCCGACGCAATGGACGCCTACGCTACGAAGCAAGGGATCCACCACTGGAGCTGCACGGTGAGCTTCTATGGAGGGCCACAGGGTAACGCAGGGAATTGGGAATTCGCGAAAGAAAAATTCTCGGCGATCCCGGGCGCAAAGTTCGATCTCCACGGCGCGTACAAGCTGCCGCTGACTCCCGAGGTGCAGGCCAAGTTTAACCTGCCGCAGTTCGGCATCCCGAGCTTGCAGATGTTTTCAATCGGCGCGCGCTCGGCCACCAACCCGACGCCGGGCGAAGGGCATGTCTGGTTCTCGCCAATCATTCCGCGGACGGGCGAAGCCATCTTCGAAGCGAATCGCGTATTCCGGCAGGCGGCGAAGGAGCTCGGTCTGCCGATCCCGCCGTTCAGTCTCCCCACATGCTATTGGGAGCGAGCATTCATTTTCCTCTTCGGATTTCCGATCACGCACGACATCGAAACCAACAAGAAGAACCGCGCCGCGTTTAAGAAGCTGGTCGCAATGGCCGCCGAGCACGGATGGGGCGAATATCGCACGGCGCCCGCTTATCAGGCCACGGTGATGAACACGTACTCCTTCAACAACCACGCACTGTTGCGATTCCACGAAACGCTGAAGGACGCAGTCGACCCGAACGGGATTCTCTCCGCAGGGCGATACGGCATCTGGCCGAAGCATCTGAGGGAGGATGCCAAAGCATGAAGATCATCGGCGCGATTTCGGTCGCTGCGTTCGTTTTCTTCCTCGCGGCACAGGCAGCATCCGCGCAGGACAGCTCGGCGCTAGGCGTGAGGGTGAAATCAGCGTGGGTGCGAGCCACCGCTTCGGGCGAGGGCCAGCCCAAGGGCTACGTCCAATATCAGGACTACTGCTCGATGTGCCATGGCGAAGGGCCGGGAAGGCCCGGCACGATGGCGCTGCTGGCCAAGTACAAAGGCGCGGAGCCTGCGCTGCTGGCGGACCGCACGGATTTGACGCCCCAGCTGATCAAGATGTACGTCCGCAACGGCATCTCGATCATGCCGATTTTCCGCAAGACGGAAATCAGCGACGCCGACCTGGATGCCATCGCGGCGTACCTCACGCGCAACAACAAGAAGTAGCGCCCGAACTCACTTCGATTCGGGCCAGCAGTCTTGCAAGGCATACAGGAGTGCGAATGCGGCTTCCCCCGGGCGTGAGCGCCAAAGATTTTGCCGATGCGCTGAAGCAATTTGAAGAAGCGGTCGGCAAGGAATGGATCCTTTCCTCCGACGAGGATACGGACCTCTATCGCGACGCTTACTCGCCCTTTTGGCACGAGCCGAAAGATCCTGTCGCGTCAGCTGCGGTCGCTCCGGATAGCGTCGACCAGATTCAGAAGATCCTCAAGGTCGCCAACGATTACAAAATCCCTCTCTGGACGATTTCGACCGGCAAGAATCTCGCCTACGGCGGCGCCGCGCCGCTTTTATCCGGCAGCGTGGTGCTCGACCTGAAGCGCATGAACCAAATCCTCGAAGTGAATGAGGAAAACGCGTACGCGCTGGTCGAGCCCGGCGTCAGCTATTTCGACCTCTACAATCACATTCACAGCAAAGGGCTGAAAGTGTGGCTCGATCCTCCCGATCCCGGCTGGGGCAGCCCGATCGGCAATTCGCTCGAACGCGGCGGCGGGCGCACGCCGATGCGCGATCACTGGGCCGCGCATTGCGGCATGGAAGTGGTCCTGGCAAATGGCGAAGTGGTGCGGACCGGCATGGGCGCGCTGCCCGGCTCGAAAACGTGGCAGCAATATCGCTACGGATTCGGGCCCTATGTCGACGGCATATTTTCGCAATCGAATTTTGGCGTCGTCACAAAGATGGGCTTTTGGCTGCTACCCGAGCCGGAGGCGTACCGCGAAGGCACCGCCTTCGTCCAGAAGCACGACGACCTCATCCCTTTCGTCGACACGCTGTCGTATCTGATGAACTCGCAGATCGTTCAGAGCACGATTCTGCTCGATAGCCCGCTGCTCGATTACCGCGCGTGGCAGGGCGGCAGCGTGCTCGACATGCCCGGCGGCCCCTCGGTGGCCGAGATGGAGCAAATTGGCCGCGACAAGAATCTCGCCTATTGGAGCTGCCCGCTGCACTTCTACGGCCCCGCGAAGGTGGTCGACGCGCAGTGGGAATACGCGAAGGAGAAATTCTCGGCGATCCCCGGCGCGACATTCAAAGATGGCCCGTCGTATCGTTTTCCGCTCGAGATGAACGAGGGAGACGGCATACCGCGCGTCGCCTTCGGAGTTCCCGATCTTTCCGTGTTTGGCCTCCTGCGATCGAGCTACGGCCACCTGGGCTTTTCGCCCATTATTCCCATGACGGGCGAGGCGGTGTTCGAGTCGCTGAAAGTCTTCGGCCAGGTGTATGCGGATATGGGCGTCGAGCCGAAGAACACATTCTTTGCGCTGCCGTGGTCGTATTTCCCCAGGTCTTTCGTCCTGCTCTTCGGCTTCCCGATCGAGCACGATGTTGAAAAGAACCGAAAGACGCGCGAGGTTTTCAAGCGCCTCGCCCAGGCCGGCGCCGAGCACGGCTGGGGCGAATATCGGACGCACACCGCGTTCATGGACACAGTCGCAAACACTTATTCGTACAACAATCACGCGCTGAGGCGTTATCACGAAACGTTGAAGGACGCGCTCGATCCCAACGGCATCCTCTCGCCGGGAAAATCCGGCATCTGGCCCGAGCGCATGCGAAAGGCGCGAACGTGAAGATTGAGGCGGACCTTTAAATGCGGCGGCTCCCACCAGGTCTAACCGCCAAAGATTTTTCCGACGCGCTCACCCAGTTCGAGGAAGCCATCGGCAAGGAATGGGTGTTTTCCTCCGATGAAGACGTCGACCTCTATCGCGATTCGTACTCGCCCTTCTGGCACGAGGAAGAAGAGCCAATTCCCTCCGCTGCCGTCGCGCCCGATAGCGTGGAAGGCGTGCAGAAGATCGTCAAAATCGCCAACCAGTACAAAATTCCGCTCTGGACGATCTCGACGGGCAAGAATCTCGGCTACGGCGGCGCCGCGCCGCTGCTTTCCGGCACGATGGTCCTCGACCTCAAGCGCATGGACCGCGTCCTCGACGTAAACGAAAAGAACGCCTACGCGCTCGTCGAGCCGGGCGTCAGCTACTTTGATTTGTATCGCTATATTCAGGATCGCAAGCTGAAAGTGTGGATCGATCCCGCCGATCCCGGCTGGGGCAGCCCCATGGGCAACGCCCTCGATCGCGGCGGCGGGCGCACTCCAATGCGCGACCATTTCGACGCGGAATGCGGCATGGAAGTCGTGCTGCCGAATGGCGAGGTGATGCGCACCGGCATGGGCGCATTGCCGGGATCAAAGACCTGGCAGCAATACAAGTACGGGTTCGGCCCGTACGTCGATGGGATGTTTTCGCAATCGAGCCTCGGCATCGTGACGAAGATGGGAATCTGGCTGTTTCCCGAGCCGGAAGCCTATTTCACCGGCACGGTGACCGTCTTCAAGCGCGATGATCTCGTTCCGCTCGTCGCGACGCTCGCGTATCTGATGAATTCCAGCATCGTACTTGGCACTACGAACGTGGCCAGCCCTTTGACGTATGCGCGGCAGGACCCAGCGCTTGCGGCGCTCTACGCGAAGCCGGGCGGCCCATCAACGCAAGAGCTGGAGCAGTACGCGCAGGCGAAAAATGTGGGCTACTGGAGCGTCGAGTTGCCGTTCTACGGCCCGGCCAAGGTTGTCGCGGCGCAATGGGAACATGCACAGGAGAAGTTTTCCTCCATCGACGACGTGAAATTCCGCGAAGGCCCCATGCGCACGTTTCCGCTGGACCCGAACCAACCGCTGTCGTTTCCAACTCCTGTCGCCATGGGCATACCTAACCTCTCCGTATTCGGAGTCGGCGGAGCACGCAGCCAAGGGCACGTATGGTTCTCGCCCATCATCCCGATGACCGGCGAGGCGATCCTCGAGGCGCAGCAGGTATTCACCGACGCCTATCGGGAAATGGGCATGGCCCTGGGCCCGATGTTTTTCATCGGCCCCGCATCCAATTATCCGCGCTGCTTTCTCGTCCTTTTCGGGTTTCCCGTGGAACACGACGTGGAAAAGAACCGAAAGAATCGTGAGAACTTCAAGCGCCTGATCCAGATGGCGGCTGAACACGGCTGGGGTGAATATCGGACGCACACGGCGTTCATGGGAACCGTTTCGGACGCCTACTCGTACAACAATCACGCGCTGCGGCGCCTCCACGAAACGATCAAGGATGCAGTCGATCCGAACGGAATTCTTTCGCCGGGCAAGTGCGGCATCTGGCCCAAAAGTATGAGGAAGGCCTAAGATGAAAAATGTGAGAGCTGGTCTACTCACCGCAATGAGCCTGATCTTCGCGGCGCAAGCATTCGCGTCGCCCGCGCCGGATGACGCGCAGATCGAGCGCGGCCACAAGGTCTACCAGAAGTGGTGCTACCCGTGTCACGGTCCCGGCGCGGACAAGCCCGGCACCGCTTCGCTCGCGGCGCGCGGCCAAAAACCGGCTGTGCTCGAAGAGCGCACGGATTTGACCGCGCCCATGATCAAGACTTTCGTCCGGCACGGCGTTTTGTTTATGCCTACATTTCGCAAGACCGAGATCAGCGACGCGGACCTGGCGGCAATCTCAGCTTATTTGACGAAGAACAACAAGCCATAGCGTCGTCCGGACGAGCTCTTGACGGCTGCGCGGCCGCGTAAGCAATTCGCTCGCTGCGGCCCGAATTTCGCAGAGCACGCTATACTAAGTAACCTGCATGCCGGAGGCTGATTCGCGCTGTGGTTGGGTCGGGCCGCGGGCCCCTTCTCTCATGTACTTTTTCTACCGGATTCTTACGGCAGCTGGCATGCTTCTGCTGGTGCCCTACTACGCGCTTCGCACCTGGAGCCGCGGCGAGCCCTCGCGCGCGCTGGCCGAGCGGCTCGGCAGCCTGCCGCCTGAGATTGCGTCTCGTGCCGCCGCGACTCCGTCGGACGAAAATTCCGCGGCGCGTCCGATTTGGATTCATGCCGTCTCGGTCGGAGAGGTTCTCGCGGCGAAGCCGCTCGTCGAGGGGCTGAAACAACGCCTTCCCGAGCGCGCCGTTTTCGTTTCGACAACCACCGAGACCGGGCAGCGTCTCGCGCGCGAGCGCCTGCAATCGGCCGACTCTATCTTTTACTTTCCGCTCGACTGGATCGTGCCTGTTCGCCGCGCTCTGCGCGCGATACAGCCCGCGCTCGTGATCGTGATGGAAACGGAGATCTGGCCGAATTTTCTGCGCGAGGCGCGGCATCGCAAGGTTCCCGTGATTTTCGCAAATGCGCGAATCTCCGAGCGCTCCTTCGCGCGCTACACCCGCTGGAAATTCCTCGTCGGCGAATTCTTCGCCCGCGTCCTGCAGGATGGCGAACGCTTCCTCGCGCAGACCCCGGAAGACGCGGCGCGGCTCACCGAAATGGGCGCGCCGGAGGGGTCGGTCGAAGTAACCGGAAACCTGAAATACGATGGCGAGCAGCCGAGTATCGGACCGTTCGGTGTGTGGCTCGAAGATCAGATTCGCCGCCAGGAACGCTGGCCGGTTGTGATCGCCGGCAGCGTGGTGGCCGAAGAGGAACAAGCGGTGCTGGCGGCCTACGACATCGTGCAGCGCCAGTGGCGCCACGCCTTGCTGATTCTTGCGCCGCGGAAGCCGGATCGCTTCGAAGCCGCCGCGGCGATTGCGACCGCCGACGGGTGGAACGCCTTGCGCAGAAGCGGTATCGACTTCGATGCTCCGCTCGACGAGAATGCCGACGTGATCGTGCTCGATACGATCGGCGAACTCGCGGGACTCTACCTGCTGGCTGATGCCGCTTTCGTCGGCGGCTCGCTCGTTCCAGCGGGGGGCCACAACATTCTCGAGCCGGCCTGGTTCGCGAAACCGCCGGTGTTCGGCCCGTCGATGGAAAATTTTCGCGACATGGCGTCGCAATTTCTATCGGCGCAAGCGGCCGTGCAGGTTTCAAGCGGCCCGCAGCTTGGGGCAGTGTGGGTGCAACTCATCCAAAACAGCACGCTTCGCGAACGCATGGGCAAAGCGGCGCTGCGGCTTTCCGAACGCAATCGCGGCGCCACGGCGCGCTCGCTCGATCGCATCGCGGAAGTGCTCGCCGGAAGGAGGCACGCGGCGTGACGCTCTGGGAAGCGTCCGTCTGGCTTCTGTGGCCGTTTACGCTGCCGTATGGCGCGTACGTCCGCCTGCGCGCGTTCGCTTATCGCAAGGGCATCCTGCGGCAAAAGCGCCTGGATGGCCGGGTGATCAGCGTCGGCAATCTCACGACGGGCGGCACGGGCAAAACGCCCATGGTCATGTGGATCGCGGAGCGTCTGCTCTCCGAAGGAATGACGGCGGGAATTCTCACACGCGGATACGGCGGCAAGCTCCTGCCGGGCGGTTCGACCAGCGACGAAGTCCAACTGCTCTCGAAGCGCCTCGGCGATCGCGTTCTTTTTGGCGTCGGGGCAAACCGGCTTGCTCGCGGGCGCGAGCTGATGCAGCGGGGCGTCAAATGGTTCATCCTCGACGACGGCTTCCAGCATCTGCGGCTCGCGCGCGACGTGGATATCGTCCTGATCGATGCGATCCACCCATTTGGCGGCGGCCACCTGCTGCCCTCGGGACGCCTGCGCGAGCCTCGATCGGCGCTCAAGCGCGCCCACGCCATTGTCATCACTCGCAGCGATCACGCGCCCGCTCTCGAAGCGGCCCTGCGCCGCGATACCGACGCTTCGATCTTCTACGCGCGCAACTGGCTGGATTCGATCCGTCTCCTGCGCAGCGGCGATTCGGGCGAAGAAGATCCGCGCTCGCGCTTTCGAAGATTCTTCGCGTTTTGCGGTATTGGCAATCCGGACTCCTTCCTGGCTGATCTGCACGATTGGGGCTTGCGCGTGGTGGGACACCAGTTTTTCCCGGACCACCATCGCTACATTCAGCACGACCTGGAATCGGTCGAAGCCGCGGCTCACGCCGCCGGGGCCGATGGCCTGATCTGCACCGAGAAGGATATTTTCAATCTGGCCGGGGTGAAATGGCGTGCGGTCGATATCTGGTATTGCCGCATCGGCCTGCGCATCGGCCGCGAAGACGAATTCTGGGCGGTCATCAAGGCCGCGACTGCATCGAGCGCCGGTTCGGCCTCATGAATCAAGCTGTCGCGAGTGGTGTTGGCGTTTCGCCCCAGGCATTTGCCGCTTTTGGCGCCGCTATGATACTTTCTCGCGCGGCCATTCCGCGCCCCGTTTTCAAGGAGAATGCTTGAGCCCCGAACCCAAAAAGCGAAAACGCGCGCCGCGGCTAACAGTCGGCCGGTCGGCAGACAGCAGTGTCGACCTTACACGCCTGCTCGACATCGTCGGCGCATTCCCACGCCAGAAAATCTGCGTGATCGGCGATTTCGTACTCGACGAATTCGTCTCCGGAGAAATTTCGCGCGTCTCCCGCGAAGCTCCGGTGCTGATTCTGCGCCGCCGCGCGAGCGAAATCTATCCGGGCGGCGCCGCCAACGCGGTCAACAATCTCGCCGACCTCGGCGCGCGCGTTGTCCCGGTCGGTGTGGTAGGTGACGACGAGGGCGGCCGCGCCCTGCTCGACTATTTTCGCCGCAAGCGTGTCGACACCTCGCGCATTCTGCGGGTCCGCGGCTGGACTACAACGACGAAAACGCGTTTCCTCGCCGGCTGGACGCACACCACCGAGCAGCAAGTCCTGCGCGTCGACCGCGAGCCATCGAGAGAGCTTCCCGCGCAGGCGCAGGAATCGGTCGCTCGCAAGGCGCGTCCGGCAGCGCGGCGAGCCGATGCTGTGCTCGTCTCTGATTACGGCCTTGGCACCGCCACGCCTGCGCTGGTGAAAAGCCTTCGCGCGAAGTGCATTACGCTCGACTCGCGCTTTCGTCTGCTCGACTATCGCGATGCGGGCGTCACCGCTGCCACACCCAACGAGCCTGAAATCGAGGCTGCATTTCAGGCGCGCATCGGCATCAACAAGGACAAACTCGAAGAGCTTGGCGCGCGCGCGCTGCGCGATCTGGGCGTCGAGTCCGTGCTCGTCACGCGCGGCAAGGACGGTCTGGCGGTCTTCGAACGCGACGCCGAGTCGCCGCGACACATCCCGATTTACGGCTCGGATGAGCCTGTCGACGTGACCGGTGCCGGCGACACGGTGATTGCCGTCTTCACGCTGGCGCGGGCAGCAGGCGCATCGTGGGTCGAGGCGGCGCACCTCGCAAACTACGCGGGCGGCATCGTGGTGATGAAGCGCCGCACCGCAACCGTGACGCGCGCGGAACTCGAGGCCGCGCTTCGGCGCGAGGCCACGGCGCAACGGTAGCATCGCCGGCCTTCACGGCCAATTCGATACGATCAACCGGTCATCGGCTCGCACAGATCAACACACTCAAATGGACACGCGCGACAAAATTCTCTCCCGCGGCGGCCTCGACGACCTGATCGCCGAGCATCGCCGCGCTCGCCGCAAGATTGTCTTCGCCAACGGCATCTTCGATCTCCTCCACGTGGGCCACGTGCGCTATTTGCAAGCGGCGAAGGCCGAAGGCGATGTCCTCATCGTCGGCGTGAATTCCGATTCGAGCGCGCGAAGCCTGAAGGGTAAAGGCCGCCCGATTCTCACGGAGCGCGCTCGCGCGTCGCTCGTGGCTGCGCTCGCCGCCGTGGATTACGTCGTCATCTTCGACGAACTCAACGTCGAATCGCTTCTCCGCGAGTTCCAGCCGGACATCCACGCCAAGGGCACCGACTACACGTCGGATACCGTGCCGGAACGCGATCTCGCCGCGCTGCTCGGCATCCGCGTCGCCATCGTCGGTGATCCCAAGCACCACTCGACACGCGAGCTGCTCGATCGCGCGCGCCGGAAAAGCGATGGCTGACCCGCGGTTTCTGCTCGTCCGGCTGGGATCGATGGGCGATGTAATTCACGCCATTCCCGCCGCATCCGCTCTTCGCGACACCTTTCCCGAGGCGCGTATCGACTGGGCCATCGATCCGAAATGGGCGCGGCTGCTCGAAGGAAATCCGGACCTCACCGAAGTGATTGCCGCGGATCGCAAAAGCGCCGGCAGCGTGATCTCCACCCCCCGCAAAATGCGCGCCGCAAAATATACCTGCGCCATCGATTTCCAGGCGCTGTACAAATCCGCGCTGCTTGCATTTGCGTCGGGAGCGCCGCGTCGGGTCGGATTTCAGAGCAGCTACGCGCGCGAGGGGCTCGCCTCGCTTCTGTACACGGATTGCCTCAATCCGCGCGGCCCTCATAAGGTCGAGCACAATCTCACGCTCGCCGAATTTGCGGGCGCGAAGAAATCCGCGCCGCGCTTTCCGATTGCGATTCACGCTGAGGACGAGGAGCGCGCGGCCCGCGAATTGGCCGCGCACCCGCTCACGGATTTCTACGTGTTGAATCCCGGCGGCGGCTGGCTCTCGAAGTGCTGGCCCTCCGAGCGCTACGGAGAACTCCATCGCACGCTCGCCGCACGCTATGGCTGGCGCGGCGTCGTCACCTTCGGACCCGGCGAGGAAGATCTCGCGTGCGAGGTGGTTCAGGCTGCGGGCGATCCCGGGCCGGTCCCGATCCTGCTCGGTCTCGGTCCGTTGATGGCGCTGATGCACCGCGCCCGATTCGTCGTCTCCGCGGACACCGGACCGCTCCATCTCGCCGCCGCGCTCGACACGCCGGTCGTCGGCCTCTTCGGCCCAACCGATCCCGCGCGCAACGGGCCTTATTCGCTCGATCCCTCGCGCCACATCGTTCTGCGCAACCCGCAAAATTGCGAGACCACGTACCGCCGCGGCAAAACCTATTCGCCTGCTATGCTGTCCCTCGGCGTGCCGCAGGTCGCCGAAGCCATCGCGCGCCGCTGGGGAAACGATTCTTGAGCGAGCCGAGAAAATTCTGGATGCGCTGGCGCGTCCGCACGGGCTATCCCGTCGCCGTGGTGTATCTCGCGCTCGCCGATCCGAAGCCGCGCTGGATCCTGACCGGCGCAATTGTCGCGGCCGTCGGGCTTCTCATTCGCGGCGCGTCCTCGGGCCACCTGCGCAAGGATCGCGAACTCGCCACAGCGGGACCGTATGCGCACACGCGGAATCCGCTGTATCTCGGCAGCGCGTTTCTCGCTGCGGGCTTTGCGATCGCGGGAGGGTCGTGGTGGGCCGGTCTGCTCGTGGTGGCGTATTTCGGTATCTTCTACTACGCGGTGATGCGCAATGAAGAGCAGGATCTGCATCGCCGGTTCGGCGCGGCTTTCGACGCGTACGCGGCGCGCGTCCCGCTCTTTTTCCCCTGGTTCGCTCGCGCCGATGCGGGAACAGCCGGCAGCGAAGCGGTGCAGCAGTTTTCCTGGGCGCAATATCGCCGCAACCGCGAGTACAAAGCGCTGATCGGGACGATTGCGGGCCTCGGTGTTCTTTTTTTGCGGATGTGGATTCGGCGGCGATTCGGCTACTGACGCACGCGCCTACTGCAGGCGATACACGGCGTTCATCATTCGCTGAAATTGCGGGCGATAGATCAGATCAAACGCGCGCTCTTTGCCGGGAAACATTTCGAGCGCCACGCGGCGGGTAGCGGCGATCATGCCCGCGGCTTCTTCCGGGGAAAGGCCGCCTTCGGCAATCGTTTCAAGCGTCAAGCGGACCAGGATGCGCAGGCGGCGAATGCGCCTACTCTCTTCGTCGATCTGCTCCTGGGTGGGAAAAGACGCCGGACTATCTTGCGCGGTTTCCATGGCCGCAAAAACATTATGAACCGCGTTCCGGACGGGCACAATAGTACTCGCGTCCTTCTCCGGAGGCTTCGCTTCGAAAATCGTTATCGCTCGGCGAAACCGGCGGGGGCATCATGGCTGCTCCGCGTAGGCGTGCACGGAGAGATTTTGCCCGCCGGTGAGCGCGGTTACGGCACCGTCGCGGTCGGTGCGGAGCAGGCGGATGCCATCGCCCTCGTAACGCTCGACAATCTCGGGCGCCGGATGACCAAACGAGTTCGCCGCGCCTACCGATACGACGGCGACGCGCGGCGCAACCGCCGTAAGAAATGCCTGCGTTGAAGATGTCCTGCTGCCGTGGTGCGGCACCTTCAGGAAATCGGAAGTGAGCGGCGCTCCCTCGGCAACGAGTTCTTCCTCGGTTTGCTTCTCGATGTCGCCCGTGAGCAGGAAGTGGACTGAGCCGTAGGAAAATCGCAAGACGAGCGAATTGTTGTTGGGGATTTTTCCGGCAGCCTCATCGGCAGGCGGCCAGAGCACGCTGCCTTCGACACCTTGCCAATTGAATTCCGCCCCGCGTGACTGATGGATGATGGCGACGCCACGCGAACGCGCTTCGGCGAGTAAACGCTGAAGTTCCGGCCGCGGATCGTCGCTGCCGATCCACAGCTCGCGGACCCGGAAATTCTCCAGCACGCTGTACAAGCCATCCAAGTGATCGTGGTCAGCATGCGTCGCCACGACGACATCGAGGCGTTTCAGCCCGCGCGACCAGAGGTAGGGCGAGACAACCTCCTCGCCAACATCCGTGCCGGAGCGGTAGCCGCCGACCCATTCGGAGCCGGGAAGCCCGCCGCCGTCGATTAGCATGGTGCGTCCGCCGGGAAACGCGGTGAAGATCGAATCGCCCTGGCCTACGTCGAGCACGCTGACCTCCAGCTTTCCGTGATCGAGATGCGGGCGAAACGGATGCGTGGCAACCAGCAGCGTGAGCACGCCGAGGCCGGCGGCACAAGCCCATTCGATCGGCGCAATGGGCGGCGAGAGCTGACGGCGCGCGATCCGATGCGCTCGTCGGGCGGCCGCGCCGCGCGCCGCCACGGCGAGCGCTACGAACACGCCGAAAAATGTGAGCCAGAGCCACGTTGGCGGCCCCGGTATGCGATACGAGACGCGCGGCAGCCGGCTGAACCACTCGACGATCGTGAGCAGCATTCCCGTGCAGAATCCAAGCACCTTCGCCAGCAACGACGCGAGCCGCGCCCAAGCAAACGTCGCGACGACCGCGAGAAAGCCGAGCGGCACGATGAGGCCCGTCAAAATGACGGCGGGAATATTGCTGATCGGACCAGACAGGCTCACGCGATGAAAATCCATCGCGAGCAGCGGCATCATGCCCCACTGGATCACCGCCGAGAGCAGCACGATCTCCCACAATCGGAGGCCCACGCGCACCGGCATGGTGACGAGCTTGCTTGCGCGAGGCGCGAGCCATTGCGGCAATCGCGATGCAATGCGCGCGGTGGCGGCGCGCAAGTCGATGCGAAACTGCGCGACTTTTGGCGGATGCTGCGCGTCGCGCGTCACGTCACCGAGATGGCGCAAACCTTGATGATACGGCGCGCTCGTGCGCTCCATCCACGGCACCGCGAGGCCCGCGATTACTCCTGCCGCAACGAACGAAAGCTCGAAACTCGAATCCGCGAGCGATGAAGGTTTAAAGAACAAAATCGCCAGCGCTGCAAGCGCAACCGTATTGAGCAGCTCGATCCGGCGAAACAGCGGCCGCGCGCACAGGTAGAGGGCAGCCATCAGCGCGGCCCGGAAGATCGGCGGGCGATCCTGCACGACGCCCACATAGGCTGCGAGCGCGACCACGGTGAGCAGGCTCGTCGCAAAGATCGTGAATCGCAATCTGCGGCACACCCAAAGAAAAAACACGACCAGCGCGCCGACGTGCAGGCCTGCCACCACGAGCACGTGGTAGGCAGCCGTCTTCTGAAACGCCGTGACAACTTGCGAATCGACAAAGCTGCGGTCGCCGAGAAGCATCGCCCGAAGCACGGCCGCGCGCTGCGGCTGGCTCGGGAAGAGCGCATCGAGGCGCGCGAGCAGCGTGCCGCGAACGCGCGCGAGCCGCTGCGAGAAGGTCGGACGCGGGCGGTCGATTAGCTCGAGCAATTCGCCGCTGCGCAGCGAGCCGGTGAGATCGATTTTCTGCCGCGCCAGATAGCCGCGCTCGTCGAATGCGCCCGGATCGAGGAAATTGCGCGGTGGACGCGCCCGCACGAGCGCTTCAACGCGATCGCCTGCTCGCAACCCCCGTGGCGTCCCTTCAAAATGTTCAGCGCCGTAAAGATTCAGGCGCAGGCCGCCGCTCACCGGCACCGTCGCGCTGCCGACTTCGACGTGCTCGAGATCGATTTCGTAGCGGCGTCCCCAGGGCAGCGCCATCGGATCTTCGCGCAGGCGGCCTTGCCAGCGGAGCGGCTCGGTTGTATCCAAGCGGCCGGTGCTGATCAGGCGCGTGACATGGTTTGCGGGAACTGCGGCACGCTCCATGCAGATCGCGAGCCCGCCGAGCGCGACCCATGCGACGAGCGCGAGCACCCACGCCCCTTGCGTTTTCGAACGCCACAGCATAGCCCCGCCGAGAAGCATTGCCACAATGGCGACTGAGAGCCACAGCTTCAACGGCCCCGGCCAGTGCGCCGCGATCGCGATTCCGGCTGCGAACGACGCGGCGATCCAGAGCGCGGGAAGCTTCATGGCTGTTTCACGGCTTTCGGCGAAGGCGAACTACCGCCTCCATGTGAAATGTCTGCGGAAAAAGATCGAAGAGATGAATCGCGGTGATTTCGTAGCCGCCACCGGTGAGCGCGGCGAGATCGCGGGCCAGCGTGGGAGGCTCGCAGGAAACATAGGTAATGCGTTCGGGCGAAATACGCAGGAGATGCCTTGCGTCGGTCGGGGCCAGGCCCGCGCGCGGCGGATCGAGGACGATCAGGTCGGGCTTGCCTTTGTATTTCGCCAGGAATTGCGCGACGTCGGCAGTGCGGATTTCGATGCCGGTACTCGCGCGGGCGTTCGATTCGAGGTCGCGGGACGCGGCCGGATTCGATTCGACAGCCACGACGTGGCTGAAGTTTCTTGCCAGCGGAATCGAGAAGAGCCCGACACCGGCGAAGAGATCGAGCGCAAGCTTGCCCTCTTCGCTGTCGGTGACTTCGCGAGCCAGATCGTCCGAGAGAAAACGATTCACCTGAAAGAATGAGAAGTGGCCGACGCGATACGTCGCCGCGCCGCTCTGGTAATCGAGAAACCCGGGGCCGTCGAGTTCCATGCGGTCGCGGCCCGGATCGTGAAAGACGAGGCTTTCGATTTCGGGCGCGATTTCGCGAAACGATTTCGCGACTTCCTCCGCCTTCTTCGGGAAGCGGGCGAATGTGGCCGTGAGCAACAGCTTCGAATCGTTTGCGCCGGCGAACGCCTCGATCTCGCGCAATTCGCGCGGGAGCTTGCCCGCCGCGAGCGCGCCGCGCAGAGCGAGTAGCGTCTTCAGCAGCAGCGGCGAGAGAATTTGGCAATCTTCGACGTCGCAAAGCGCGGTCGATCCGGCGCGGAAATAGCCGATCGCGAGTTTCTCCGCGCCGTCGCCGCTCTCGATTTGGCGGACCTTCCATTGTGCGCGATTGCGATAGCCCCAGGGTGGCGACGCGTGTTCTGTGATCTCGCCCGGCCATTCGATTCGCCCAATGCGGCCGAGCGTCTCGCGGAGGATGGCTGCTTTGTAGCGGAGCTGCGATTTGTAGGGCGCGTGCTGGTAATCGCAGCCGCCGCAAACGCCAAAGTGCGGGCAGCGCGGCACGACGCGTTCGGGCGACGGATCGAGGATGCGCTCGACGCGCGCGCGGACGAATTTCTTCTTCTGTTCGACAGGCTCGGCGGAAACGCGCTCGGCGGGCAAGACGAACGGCACGAAGACGGTCGAGCCATCGTGATGGCCGAGTCCTTCGCCGCCGTAGATCAGCTTTTCGATTGTGATGTCCATGGTGTGATTCCACGCTATCACACGACGCAAGCAGATATCGCGTAGCGAGGTTCATTCGCGGCGTGAAAGCTGTGATTAAAGCGGGGGTTGGGCGCGGCGTCAATCGCGGAAAATACCTACGGCGGGACCGCAGGGTAAAGCGCTTACGTGAGATAGAAGAGGCTCAGCCGCGGAAGATCGAACTGCTCGAAGAGGCGCTTCTGGATGTACTGGCGTTCGAGCTGCGCGAGTTGCTCGGCAGACATTTTGCGGCGGTAGGGCGCGAGCGAGCGGTCCATTTCGCGGCGGATGGCGAGCATGGATTCGTCGTCCGCGTCGGCGGCGAGCGCGGCGCTGAGTTTTTCCTCGAGCACGGTGAGGCGGCGTTCGAGATCTTCGAGGTCGAGCGCAGCGGGTGAATCGAGGAGCGGAAGCGCCTCGTCGATGCGCTTCGCCGTTTCATCGAGGCGGGCCGCCAGCGCGGCGTGCGTGGCGCGGCGTTTTTCGGCGGCGGCGCGGACGTGGGCGGCGTTGCGCTCGAGATATCTTTTTAGCTCGTCGCGCGAGAAAGGCTCGGCCGTTGGTCGCGCCACTTTGGGTTCAGGACCGGTGCCTGCGGCGGCTTCCTGCGCTTCGGCGGCCGCGTCGAGCACCGCATCGACGCAGTAGGCGAGGCTTTTCAACTGGCGGCCGCCAGCGGCGCGCCGGGAGCGCCCCCAAGCTTCGAAGGCGCGGTCGATCCCTTTGAGGACAGCGGGGAGCGGGATGCCCGCTTTTTGCCACGTTTCGACGATCGCCCAATCGAGCGGGGACACCAACAGGTGCGCGCCGCGCTTGCGCCAGAAGTAGTCCTCGATTTCCGTGAAGTAGTTGAAATAGTTGAAGGATTCCATGCTCGGGATGACAGTCGGAACGCGTCGCTAGTGCACGCGGCGGCCGGAGGCGCGCGTGGGCGCGGAATTTTCCCCTGAGTTGGATTGGTTGCGTTCCCAGATGATGCGCAGGCCATGCAGCGTCAGAAATTCGTCGATGGTCTCGATGTGGCGCGAGGCGGTGCCGATCAGCGCGGCCTGGCCGCCGGTGGCGATCACTTTCGTTTTCGCGCCCATCACCTGTTTCATGCGGTCGAGGATGCCGTCGACAAGATCGGTGTAGCCGTAGAAGAGGCCGGACTGCATCGACGCAGCAGTGTTGGTGCCAATTACTTTGCCCGGATCCTTGATCTCGACGCGAAAGAGGCGCGCCGCGCGGGCGAAAAGCGCGTCCGCCGAAATTCCGATGCCGGGCGCGAGGACGCCGCCGAGATACTCGCCGCGCGCTGAGACCGCGTCAAAATTGATGGCCGTGCCGAAATCGACGACGATGCAGGGGCCGCCATACTTGTCGAAAGCGGCGACGCTGTTGACGATGCGGTCCGCGCCCACTTCCTGCGGATTGTCGTATTGCACGGGCATGCCCGTCTTGATCCCCGGCTCGACGAAAAGCGCTTTGCGCGAGAAATATCGCTCGGCCATGCCCGCGAGCACGGAGTTGAGCGGCGGCACGACGGAACTGATGATGACGCCGTCGATTTCGCGCGGCTCGAGGCCGGCGAGCGTGAAGAGATTGCGCGTGAGGATGCCGTATTCGTCGACGGTCTGATCGCGCGCGGTGGTGAGGCGCCAGTGTGCGACGAGTTCCTGGCCGCGAAAGACTCCGAGAACCGTGTTGGTGTTGCCCGCGTCGAGAGTGAGCAGCATCAGGAGGCCTCCGCGACGTCGCCCGAAAGGACGGCTTCCGTGCCGCGGCCGTCGTCGCGCGCCACGCGAAGCACGCCGCTTGGCTCGAGGCCCGCCGTGACGCCGGTGAAAGTTTCGGTTGCCGTGGTGATGCGCACGCGCTTGCCCTCGTAGTAGCTCGATACCTGCGCGAACCGCCGGAGAACCGGCAGCGCGCCATCCGCCAGGAACTGATTGTAGTAGCGATCGAAATACTGGAGCAACCGAATCAGCAGCTCGAAGCGCGAATGCGTTTTGCCGTTTTCGATGCGGAGCGACGTGGCGATCGCCGCGAGATCGGCGGGCATCTTCGATTGGTTGACGTTGACGCCGATGCCGACCACGGCGTAGTGAATGCGGTCGGGCTCGGCGTGCATCTCGGTTAGGATGCCGCAGAATTTGTGCCCGCCGACGAGCAGATCGTTCGGCCAGCGGATGTCCGGAAGTGCGTCGAGATCTTCAGCAGCCGCGTCGCGCGCGGCGAGCCCCGCGACGAGCGTCAGCAGCGGCGCGTGCGCGGGCGGAATCGGCGGACGCAGCAGGATACTGCAATAGATGCCCGCGGATCTTTCGGATGCCCAGGTGCGGCCGGCGCGGCCGCGGCCCGCCGTTTGTTCTTCGGCGACCACAACGGCTCCGTGCGGCTCGCCCGATTCGCCGAGCTGCATGGCGACGGCATTCGTCGAGCCTACTTTGAAGAAGTGCAAAATGCGTCGCGCAAACGGCGTGCCGTGGAGGCGGTGGCTCAGCATCTGCGGGACGAGAATGTCGGGCACGCGCTCGATGTGATAGCCGGTGCGCGGGTGTCCCTTCACGCGAACGCCGAGCCGGCGCAGCTGTTCGATCCAGCGCCAGACCTGCTGGCGCGTGACGCCGATTTCCCTGGCGATTTTCGCGCCGCTGATCACGATCGTTGAATTCTCGGCGAGCAGCGTCAGCAGCGCGTCGATGCGCCGGTCGGTCGTGCCGGGCAGGCTTGCAGTGCGTTTCGTCGGCATGGGCGGAAACAGGAAGGATACATGCGGAAGCGGCTAGTGGCTAGTGACGAGTGGCTAGAAGGCGCGCTGAGCTAGGATTCGAGCTGGGCGAGGCGGTCGCGAATCTTTTTGAGTTCGAGCTGGCGCTCGGCCAGCGTGGCGCGAAGCGCGTCGACGACTTTCGCAGGCGCTTTGCTGATAAAGCTTTCGTCCGCCAACCTCGCCTGCGCGCTCGCGACACCCTGTTCGAGGCGTGCTTCTTCCTTCTTGACACGCGCGATTTCGGCGGCCTTATCGATCGCGTCGCCGTACGCAATGCTCAGCTCGAAAGAAGCGGTCAGGTGCACGGCGGCGCTTTCAGGCTTCAGATGGTCGTGCGAAAGACGCAGCTCCGAGAGCGATGCCAGACGCAGAATCGGCTCCATATTTTCCAGGATCAGGTTGCGGCGCATCGGGCCGCCGGTCCAGAAATCGGCGGCGACCTTTTTCTTGGGATCGAGCTTCATTTCGGCGCGGATGTTGCGCGCCGCGACGACGATCTCTTGCAGGATGGCCATCGCATCGTCAGCGGCGGTGTTGGCCCACCCAGGGCGTGCTTCGGGGAACCGATCGAGCGCAATGGATCGCGCGCCGGAAGGCTGCGGCAAGCGGTGCCACAGCTCTTCGGTGAGGAACGGCATCACGGGATGCAGCAGGCGCAGTGCCGCGTCGAGCGCAGCGAAAATGTTGCGCCACGCGGCGAGGGCGACCGCGCGATCGCTTGAGGCGAGCTGCGGCTTCACCCACTCGATATACCAATCGCAGAAATCGCCCCAAAAGAACTGGTAGATCGTCTGGCAGGCTTCGTGGAAGCGGAAGCTTTCGAGCGCCGCGTCGACCTGCGATGCGACGCAGGCAAGGCGCGAGAAAATCCAGCGGTGCGCGAGCGCGCCTTCACCGGGAACGGGGTACGGCGCTTTCGCGCGAATTTCGGGCGCGGCAAGTTCTTCGAGCGTGAGTCCGCTGGCTTCGATCTTTTCGAGATTGACGAAGAGGAAGCGCGACGCATTCCAGATTTTATTGGCGAAGGCGCGCGCGCCAAGGATGCGGTCTTCGGTGAGCGCGATATCCGTGCCGGGCGCCGCCATGCTGGCGAGCATGTAGCGCAAGGCATCGGTGCCGTATTGCTGCGTGAGCTGCAGCGGGTCGACACCAGTGCCTTTCGTCTTCGACATCTTCGCGCCTTCGGCCGTGCGCACCAGCGAATGCAGGTAGAGGCGGCGAAATGGGATGCGATCCTTTGGCTCGGCCCCGCCCGTGAGATGCAGCCCCATCATGATCATGCGCGAATCCCAGAAGAAGAGGATGTCGTAGCCGCTGATCAGCAGGCTTGTAGGATAGAAGGTGCGTAGGTCTTCGGTGTCGTCGGGCCAGCCGAGCGTGGAAAACGGCCAGAGCGCGGAGCTGAACCATGTGTCGAGCACGTCGGTGTCTTGCGTCAGCTTCGAGCCGCCGCATTTCGGGCATTTTGTCGGCACGCTGGCCGCGCGGGCGTGGCCCTCGAAAAGCTCAACGCGTGAATCCGTCGCCGGAACCATCTCCTTGCAATCGGCGCAATGCCAGATCGGAATGCGATGTCCCCACCAGAGCTGGCGTGAGATGCACCAGTCGCGAATATTTTCGAGCCATTGCAGCAGGATCGTCCGCTGGTTATCGGGCACGACCTCGATCGTGTTCGCGTTAACCACTTCCTTCGCCGGCTCGGCGAGCGGCTTCATTTTCATGAACCACTGCGTCGAAATGCGCGGCTCGACGATCGATTTGCAGCGGTCGCAGGTGCCCACGGCGTGCGTGTGCTGTTTCACGCCTTCGAGCAGGCCGAGCTCCGTAAGATCGGCGACGATGCGCCCGCGCGCGGCGAAGCGCTCGAGGCCCGCATATTTTCCGGCGGCCTCGTTCATGTGGCCGTCGTTGGTCATCACATCGATTTCGGGGAGATTGTGGCGCTTGCCGACCTCGAAGTCGTTGGGATCGTGCGCGGGCGTGATTTTGACGACGCCGGTCCCGAATTCGCGGTCGACGTAGCCGTCGGCAATGACCGGAATCTCGCGGTTCATCAGCGGCAGCATCACCGTTTTGCCGATAAATCTCTGGTAGCGCTCATCGTCCGGATGAACCGCGACGGCGGTATCGCCGAGCATCGTTTCGGGGCGCGTCGTGGCGACGACGAGAAATTCACTCGAGCCGGTAACCGGATAGCGAATGTTCCAGATCTCGCCGACGCGCTCGTTGTGGACCACTTCGAGATCGCTGATGGCTGTCTGGCAGCGCGGGCACCAATTGACGATGTAGCGCCCGCGATAGATCAGGCCCTCGCGATATAGCCGCAGGAAAGCTTCGAGCACCGCGCGATAGAGCTTCGGCTCGAGCGTGAAATGCTCGCGCGTCCAATCGCATGAAGCGCCGAGGCGGATCATCTGATCCTTGATCACGCCGCCGCTTTCCTCTTTCCATTTCCAGACGCGGCGCTCGAATTCCTCGCGGCCAAGGTCCTGGCGGCGGATTTTCTCGGCGGCGAGCTTGCGTTCCACGACGAATTGCGTGGCGATGCCGGCGTGGTCCATCCCGGGGAGCCAGAGCGTGCGATGGCCCTTCATGCGATGCCAGCGAACGATCATGTCGATCTGCGTGTGCTCGAGCAGGTGGCCGATGTGGATCGAGCCCGTGATATTCGGCGGCGGGAGCGCGATCGAAAATGGGGGGCCGTCGCCGGAATTTTCCGCGCGGAAGAGTTTTTCGTCGAACCAGGCCTTGGCCCAGCGCTCTTCGATCTCCTGCGGCTCGTAAGCCTTGGGAATTTCCCGGGGCATGCGTTCCCTATGGAATTGGATTTTGTGCAGAAGCCAAACGATCAATGATAAGCGGCGGCCGCGCGAGGCGTCAATTCTGGCTGGGAGCCTAAAGTCGGCTGCCAAGCCTGAAGCCCCGCTCATGGTGAGCGTTGCCTCACTCACCACCCGAAACTTCACCGTCGTATTGCGCTGGTGATACCATCACGATAAAAATATGGCTAATGTCTCATGGCTACTCGACCGATGCGTCTAGCGAGGGCCCTCCTTTCATTAAGAGTGCTACTCGTGCTTTTGGCCCTTGTGCCCGCGGCAACCGCGCAGCAATCACCGATCGAAAAGGCCGCAGATCAGATCGCCGGCCGAATCATCGACTCCCGTCAAACGACGCTAGCGGTCTTCGACTTTTCCGGGCCTGGTAACCCAGGGAGGATTGCCGAATTAGGTAGAAAGCTCTCCGACGACTTAATCGCGGCTATTGGGGTGACCGCGTCGCGAATTCACGTGGTTGACCGGGCGCTGATCGAAGAAAAGCGCCGCGAGGGAGCATACGAGCCCGAAGTCGTCGTCGATTTCGGTGCTGCGTGGGCCTTCGCGCGAGAGCTCGGGGCGCAATCGTTCGTGGTGGGCCAGCTTTCGGAAGAAAAGAACAACACGGTGACTCTTGATCTGCAAGCGTTCCGCGCCGACACGGGAAAGAAGATCGCAACGACGACCGTGTCCATCCCGCTGAACGATGATCTCCCAAAACTAATGACGCAGGATATCCCGCGATACAAGCCTCCCGAGGAGGCTGCGAAGAGTTTTCCGGAACCTTCATACCAATATTCCCAGCCGAGTTGCATCTATTGTCCGAGGGCGGACTATTCTCCAGAAGCCTTAGAGACCAAAGTGCAAGGCACCGTGGAACTCGGCGTCGTTATCACGGAAGATGGCAGCGTGACGGATGTTACAGTCCGCAAGGGCCTGCCGGGGGGGCTAACGGCCGAGGCGATAGCCGTTGTTAAGAGATGGCGACTCAATCCTTCGAAAGGACCCGACGGCAAGCCGTTGGCTGTGCGGGATATCGTCGAAGTCACGTTTCAACTGTAATGAAATGGGGATCGGAACAATCCATGACCCCAGCGTAATTGCACGCGGCTACGGTACGGCGCAGACGAAGTTGGCGGCTTCATCAATGCTGCCGGCGCCCTTGTATTTTGCGATTTGCGGATAGGGGCAGAGCGGCCGCGTGCGGTCGGCCGTGCCCTTCGTCTTGTGCGCAGCGATCACCTCGGCGGGCGGCTTTCCGCCTTCGGCCCATTGCGAGATGGCGGGCATCATGTCGAAATCGTTGGGACCTTCGCCGCCGCGGCAGTGCTGCATTCCCGGGATCATGAAGAGCCGCAAATCCTCCTTCGCGGGAGCGCCCACGGTTTTCAGCACGCTGTGGTAGTAGTTCACGCTATTGAGAGGGGCGATCAACTGATCGGCCCAGCCGTGATAGATGATGAGCTTTCCGCCGTTGGCGAAAAACGGCGTGAGATTGGGATTGATGGCGTTGTTCAGGCCGCCATCCACCTTATCCGCATACGCGACGTCGCTATCCAGATTCAGTTTGCGGATGTCCCAATTAGGATCCTTGAAAACGATGTACTTGAACGTGTCAGGCGCGACCAGCGGATCTTTCGCGTTCACAAGCAAGGTCCAGCCGAGCTCGCTCCCCGGCTCCATGCCGGGAAAGATCACCTGCTTGGTGCGCGGATTCACGAGCGGTCCATAAATCGCACGAGCCGTCTGCACCTGCCCGGGCGTGAGGCACGATGCTTCATCGTCGCCCTTGCACTCGACTACCTTCGGATCGAAATAACAGGCCATAGGATTTTCGATCAGGCCGTCCTTGAGCCCATCGAGCGTGTCGCACTTCTCCAGCACCGCGGCATGCAGCACGGGATATTTCGCAGGAGGAATCATCGCTTCGGGAGTTTTGTGCGCGATGTCCCAGACGGCGACCTGAAACACGTGCAGATGAATCATGTAATTGGCGGGCGCGCCGGCGATGATGCCGTTGAAGTCCTTGGGATAGCGCTGCGCCTCGGTGAGCGCCTGCTTGCCGCCCGTCGAGCAGCCGTTCCAGTAGGAATAGTGCGGCGCAGAGCCATAGAAAGCGTGGATGATCGCTTTGGCTTTCACGGTCATTTCATGCTCGGAGCGGTAAGCGTAGTCGACGACTTTTTCGGGATGGCCAAGCGCGAACGTGCCGGTGGGGCCCACGTGCCCGGTGTCGGTGGAACTACTGGCGTAACCCGCGCGGATGGCGTCGGCCATGGCGGAATAGCTGATCACGCCAGCCCATCCGCCACCGCCGACCGCCTCATATTTGCCGTTCCAAGCGGAAACGGGCAGCCAGACCTCGATCTGGATGTCGGAATCGCTCGAGGGCTTGAGCGTCGCGGAGACGCGGCAGAATGCGGGCAAATCGGAGTAGCTCGGCTGCCCGAAGTCGATCGGCGGCGCAGGACCGACGGGAGGCGGCGCCTTAAACGCGCCCGCAGGCACAACTTCGGCTTTCGTGATCGTTGCATTGGGAAGCGAGAGCGATGCGAGGCTCTCGCACGAGGCCGCATGCGCCGGGATAACAACGAAAAAGAGGCTTGCAAGAAACGCCGCGGAAAAAACGAAAGCTGCGCGGCAACCGCCGATCCCAACTCGGCGCAATCGTGCCACTGAAATATTCACGGAATCATCCCCCCTGCCGCAAAAGTTCAGGCGGCGCACAGCATATACGCGCGGGAATTGCGTCGCAAGCGGAAGAATCTCGGAGCGCTCGTCCGGGGATTGGAATGGTCAAGCAAATAGCCAAAGAGCGGTGGCGGGTCAGTTTCCGGGTAGCTGGCAAACCGGGAGTTGGCCGTGCGAATGATTGATTTGTGGTGTCTAATATCAGGATGACGAAGCCAAACCGCTGGATTGTGAAGGCGTCGGTATTTCTGCTTTCGTATTCTCTGGTGT
>JBAPOM010000363.1:0-10385 GCA_049279635.1 Candidatus Acidiferrales bacterium | reverse complement strand
ACGCCGAACCACGTGGGGAGCGTGGAGTCCCAGGCGAAGTGCACCTGGCCCTGCTTCATGCGCTCGACGTTCGTCGCCATGGGAAGAATGAGGAAAGCGATGTATTTCTGCGAGACGGCGAAATCGTGGATCATGCCCACGTAGGGGACTTTGATCCAGCACTCCCACGTGATATGACCCTTGGCGTTGGCCGAGAAGACGTAGACATCGTCGGTGGCGAGCCCCTTCGCTTCGTAACCGTAGGAAACCATTTCACCGGTGGCGTGGTCGAACTTCGGATGGGCGGTATGCGTTAGGCTCTGCAGGCCGCCGCCGAACGTGTAGTAATTGTCCACCGTCTAGAGGGTGAGCGGATTCATCGCGACCGGCGGGCTGTCTTCTTTGAGCGAGAAGAGATAGCCGTGGTGATAGACGACGTGAGTATTCGCGGTACCGCGGCTCACGCCCTTGACGCTCGGATCGTCGGTGAAAGGGTTGCGATACATGCCGAAGAGGCGGCGGCGCGCCTTTGCCTGGGCTTCGAAGCGCTGCGTGCGTGGGTAGCGGCTCTTGAAATCAACGTGGCCGTTCGAGATGCGGAACATGCTCACGTGCCCTTCGCCGTCGAAGGGGATGTTGCCCTTCATTGGGGGATACTGCCAGTCGGGACCGACGCGATAGAAGGCACCGTTAATATTCAGCGGGATTTCTCCCTCGATGTCGCAGTCGCGAATGTCGCACTCGCTGCGAAATGGTCCGGCGCCACCGAGTCCCGGGGGATTCGAGAAGTGTACGGTCTCCGCTTTCGCGGGCGTCGCACCAAGAGACAAACCGCCTGCCACCGCACCCGTGCCAGCTGCCGCGAGCGTTCCGATGAAACTGCGGCGATCCATTTCTGCACTTTTGGCCGTGCTTTTCGGCTGTTTTGATTTGCGCGCCATGTTCCCCCCTTGGTGGGGCAGTATGTCCCAGGCCAGCCCATGCTTGCAAGTGTGGATGGCCGGGAGTCCGCGGGCGAAGGAGACGGTCGTGGCGAGTTTCAGGCGTCCGAAACTGGGCGCTGCGGCGCCCGCATCATCGAAGGCAGGATGCGGCGATAAGGCAGAACACTAAAGAATCTCTCGCGGCAGGGGTCGCAACGATACGCCGGAAACGAGAGCATGCGCTTCAGGAAGAGCAGGGTTCCCCTCTCGACGCGCTCCCTGGAGATGCGCTGGAGATCAAAATTACCGCACTTGGGGCAGTGCGCGTACCGCGCGAAAGGGAGGGCCACGCTTCTCGCGTAGAACCGGAGATCGCAGGTGTGGCAGCGCCAGGGACGCAACGCGGTCAGGCTGGCGAAGAAATCGAAGATGCCGCTGCGATGAGAACGCAGGCAATCGGCGCTTCGGCATTGCGGACAGATCATTCGAGCAGGCGCCCCCCATCCCGGATGTGGGACGGAATGTTCGAGACGTAACGTACCGTAGGGCGACACGACTCGCCGTACGGCTGAGATCTTCGGCTGCGTACTATACAACACCGGAGAGAGCGGGACAATCCGCGTGTAAAATAGACGAAGAGAGGAATCGATGCCCGACTATACCGCCGAACACGCACGCGCAGGGGTCAACGCCAAGCTGCCCAAGCTCGAAACGTGGCCGAATCACTTTCCCGGCTACGAGATCACGATTCGTTTTCCCGAATACACGTCGATTTGCCCGAAGACCGGCCTGCCGGATTACGGCGAGATCGCGATTCACTACCAACCGAAGAAGGTCTGCCTGGAGCTGAAAGCGCTAAAAATGTATCTGCTGGGGTATCGAAACCTGGGAATTTTCTACGAGAATGCGGTGAACCGCATGCTGCGCGACATCGTCGCCGCCGTGCACCCCGTCTGGTGCAAGGTGACGGGCGAATTCACGCCTCGCGGAGGATTGGTGACAACCGTCGAAGCGCGCTGGCCGCGCGGGCGGAAGGGTTAGATCGACCCCGGGGTAGACTTCGGTGTGCCGCTCGGCGATAATCCCGCCATCGAATCCGCGATGCACGGAAGGGCGGCTTTGGCCGCGAAGGAGGCTTGATGAGTTTGACCTCGAACACGCCCGACGATACTCCCCCTGTAACCGAAGTTGCTTCGCTGCCGCGCTGGGTGATGGTGCTCTTCGTCGCGGCATTTGCGTTGGTCGGCTATCTTCTGTACGCCACCTACGCGCAACGCCAGGCGTTGGCCAAGAGCGCGCAGGAGGCGGACAAGAGGACACAAGCGCTTGCGGCGGAAGTGGATAAAACGAACGCACGGATCGCGGACCTGAAAGGGCAGCTCGACGTTACTTCGCAGAAGCTGGGCTTGACGGAGGACGAGCTGGCGCGGGCGCGAAGCCTCGCGCAGACGATCCGTTCCAATCAGGAAAAGAGCGATGCCCAGTTGAAGCAGCAGATCGGCGAGGTGCAGGCGGACACGACAACGAAATTCGGACAAGTCGCAACGCAGCTCAACGGAACGCAGAACGACCTCTCGGCCACCAAGGCCGATCTGGAGGCCACCAAAGGTAAGCTGCAATCCACGATCGGCGACCTAGGCGTGCAAAGCGGCTTGATCGCCACGAACCACGACGAGGTCGAGGAGTTGAAGCGGCTCGGCGAGCGCGACATTTTCGAATTTTCGCTCAAGAAGTCGAAGAATCCCGACCATGTCGGGCCGATCCAGGTGCAGCTCCGCAAGGTGGATACGAAACACTACCGGTACACCCTGAACGTGGTCGCCGACGACAAGTCGATCGAGAAGAAGGACAAGACGGTGGGCGAGCCGGTGCAGTTCTACGTACGCGGTGCGCGTGCTCCCTACGAGATCGTAGTATTCGACCTCACCAAGGACACGGCGAAGGGCTATCTGAGCACTCCGAAGTCCGCGCAGGCCGCGCCGCCTTCGGCGCCTGCGGCTGCACCTGCCTCGCCACCGGGCAATTGAGACGGCCCGCCACTAGATGGAACGCTGGAAGACAAGTGTCATAGTCGTTGTGGCCGCGCTGTTGGCGAGCCTCAGTATGCGGCCTGGGGCTTGGGCGCAAACGCAGGCCGCGCCACCGCAAGCGCCAACTTCCTCGAATGCCGCTCCGGGCTCCGTGCGATTTGCGTATGGAGGGAACGTCGCGGAGATTCCCGCCGAGTTCATCGGCGGGCTGGTTCTACTGCCCCTGCACGTGAATCAGAGCCAGCCCTGCCTCTTCGTGCTGGATTCGACGGCTGCGGCCACGTCGATCGATCCGCAACGCGCCACAGAACTTGGCATTCCCGCCGGACAGAGCGTCGAGCTGGAATTCGCCGGCGTCAATCTGACGCTGCCCGAACTGCCGCGCGTCTCGAAGCCGAATTTCGATGCGCGATTCGGCCGCGAGTACGAAGGGACGCTGGGCCGCGATTTCTTCGAGAGCTTCGTGGTGGCAATCGACTACGAGCGAAAGACGGTCCGCTTGTTCGATCCCGGCGCGTATCAGTATTCGGGGCACGGGAAAAGTTTTCATCTCTCGTTTGCGGGGGACACGCCGCTGGTGCGGGCGAAGTCCAACACGAACGGCAAAACGGTCGACGGCGATTTCGGCATCGATACGGCTCTCGATGCCTCGGTGCTGTTCTCCGAGAGTTACGCGAACGCCCACCGCATGTTGTCGCACCTCAAGACGATTCCGGCGATGGATGAGGCATCGGACGATGCAACGGGCGCAATGCTCGGACGCATGAGGCTCTTCCAGATCGGGCCGTTTCCGGTGCAGCAGGCGATTGCAACATTTTCAAAGTTAAGCCCTCGGGCGGCGGGCGGCGAAAAGCTCGCGGGCGAGATCGGCGGAGGGATGCTGCGGCGCTTCACCGTGATCTTCGACTATCCGCACATGCAGGTCATCTTCGATCCGAACAGCAACCGGCGCACCGAAGAATTCGAGGACATGAGCGGAATCTCTTTGATCGCGGGAGGCCCCGGCCTGCGGACGTTCAAAGTGACTCAGGTGCGGTCCGGGACGCCCGGAGCGGAAGCGGGGCTGCAAAAGGGCGATATCATCGAGGGCATCGATCAGGACCCCGCCGCCGATCTTTCGTTGATACAGGTGCGCGACCTCTTCCGGCAGCTCGGGCATCCGTACCTGCTCACGATCGAGCGAAACGATCAGACGCTGCACCTCACGATGAAGCTGAAGCGGCTGCTTCCCGACAACGAAGGCTGATTTTCGAAGCCCTCTTCCCGTTAGAAACTTAGAAGCTGGCCGCGCCGCCGTCGACCAACATGTCGATTCCCGTGATGAGCGGCTCAAGCTGCGACCCACAAGACAAGAGCACGGACAGGATTGTCTGTGCCACCGTCGGTTATCGCGAGCTCACGCCGGGGTCTAATCGAATTTGTGCAGGGTCGAGGCCATGCGGCTGAGGCGGGCGTCGACTTTCGCGAAGACGCTGCCGGGCTCGAATTTACCCGACGTGGTGCGAGCGCCGGCGCGGACACCCGTGAGGATCTCGATCCCTTGCGGAATCGTTGCGACGGGATAGATGTGGAAGCGGCCCTCGGCGACCGCTTCGATTACTTCGTCGCGCAGCATGAGATCGTCGACATTCTCCGCCGGGATGAGCACGCCCTGCTTGCCGGTAAGGCCTTTTAGCCGGCACACGTCGTAGAATCCTTCGATTTTTTCGTTCACGCCGCCGATCGGCTGGATCTCGCCCTGCTGGTTGACGGAACCCGTGACGGCGAGTTCCTGGCGGATCGGAAATTCCGAAAGCGCGGAGAGGATCGCGTAAATTTCGGTTGAGCTGGCGCTATCGCCGTCGACGCCGGAATACGATTGCTCGAAGCAGACGCTGGCCGAAAGAGACAGCGGCTTATTTTGCGCGAACGTGTGGCGCAGGTAACCCGAAATGATCTGCACGCCTTTGTCGTGGAAGCGGCCGCTGAGATTCGATTCGCGCTCGACGTTGATGATGCCGCTCTTTCCCAATGCGACCGAGGCTGAAATGCGCACGGGCTTGCCGAAAGCGTAGCCGCCGATTTCCATCACGCTCAGGCCGTTGAGCTGGCCCACGCGCCCGCCGGTGGTATCGATGAAGACGAGATTCTGCTCGATCATTTCGCGGATTTTCGTTTCGAGCAGGTTGTGCCGCTCGATCTTGGCGTCGAGAGCCTGGCGCACGTGTCCGGCGGTGACGATTTTGTTGCCGTTGTGGCGTGCGGCGTAGCAGGACTCGCGGGCGAGGTCAGCGAGATCGAAAAAGCGCGTGGTGATCTTGCCGCGGCGTCCGGCCAGGCGCACTCCGTGCTCGAGAATCGAGGCGACGGCGGAGCGATCGAATTGGAGAAGCTTTTCGTCGTCGGCAAGCTTTCGCAGGCGTCCGCCGTACTGGCGAAAAACCTCGTCGCTCCAGTTCATCTCTTCGTCGAATTCGACGCGGACCTTGAAAATCTTTTTGAAGTCATCCTCGAAATCGTAGAGCAGCTCGTACATGTTGCGATCGCCGATCAGGATCACCTTCACGTGGACGTCGATCGGCTCGGGCTTGAGCGCAGCGGCGCTGAATGGAAAGAAGGTATCGACGGGCTGAATTTCGAGCTTGCCGTGGTTGAGCGTGCGCTTCAGCGTGCGCCAGACGCCCGCTTCCGTCAGCGTATCGAGCGTATACATCACGAGGAAGCCGCCATCGGCGCGGAGCAGCGATCCTCCACGCAGGTCCATGAAATCGGAGTTCCATCCGCCGCGCGTGTCGTAGCTGCGATGCACCGTGCCGAAGACATTCGCATATGTGGGAATCGTCTCGAAAATCACGGGACACTTTTCCTGTTCGCCGTGCGCGAGGATCACATTCACGCCGTAGACGCGAAAAGGATCGCGATCGGAGCGTTCCGGGCGCGGCGCCCCGCCTCCCTCGGAGGGCGGCTGGTCCTCCTCGCCTTCGCGTTCCTTGAAGGGATCGAGATTGTCGAGGATGTGGTGACGGACTTCTTCGAGATACTCGGAAATTTGCGTGCTGGGATATTTTTCCTTGAGTTCTTCGATCACGCCATCCACCAGGACGGAAGCGGCTTCCTGCTCGAGATAGCTCATCTCGCTGGCAAGCTCGCGCGAGAGCGAGAGCGTGCGCCGGTAGACGACGGTGAATTCCTGGCGGAACTGATCGTATTTGCGCTCGAGTTCCTCGGCGGCGGCGCTTTCAAGCTTCCCCTCGGTGACCATTTTCGGGATTTCCTCGATGGGCACCATCTGGCCGTCGAGAACCGGGAAAATTTCGGGCAGCGCGACCGCGCCCACCTGCATGCGGCCCAGCGCAAACTGGTCGCGGGCAATGCGGCGCGTGAAATCGTCCATCAATTCCTTTTCGCGGAGGGTGAAGCGCTCGACAATGCGCGTTTTCTGGCGCTGGAAGGGCTCGCCTTCGAACACTTGCGGGATGCGGCGGCGCAGGAAGTCGATTCCCGATTCGACTTCCTTGCGGAAGGCGTTGGCCTGGCCGCGAGGCAGCGTGAGCAGGCGCGGCCGGTCGGAGTTCTTGAAATTGTTCACGTAGCAGCGGTCGGGCGCGGGCTCGGTCTGCGGATGCATCTCCTCGATCATGCGCACGATCATGCCGCCGCGGCTGGTGCCGGAAAGGCCGCAGACGAAGAGGTTGTAGCCGGAAGCGGTGAGCTCGACGCCCATGCGCAGGGCACGGAGAGCGCGGTCCTGCCCGAGATCATTCGAGGCAGGCTCGATGTCGGCCGTGGTCTCGAATGGAATGCGAGCGGGATCGCAGCGCCAGCGCAATTTCTCCGGCGGCAAACCCGAGTGATTCGGCTTCGGTTTGGAGTTGTTGGCCATTCGGTCGACGCCTACCCGTTCGAGGGGCGCTACTCTAGCACGGCCTTCCTTTCCTTCCCACCTGGCTTGGAGCGATTGTTTCCATCCGACCCGGGCGGAGCATAGAGATCGAGAAGGCTCGCGGTGGTTGCCACGATAATCGGGCCGAGCACGACGCCCAGCAGCCCGAACACGCTGATTCCACCAAGCACGCTGATGAAAACCAGGAGCCCGCCCATCTGGGCGCGCCCGCTGATCAGCCACGGGCGCATCACATTGTCCACCAGGCCGACGATAAGAATGCAGAAAATCGCGAGGAAGATTCCGCGGCCGAGGTGGCCTCCGACCATCAGGCTAATCGCTGCCGGGACCCAGACAATCGCGGAACCCACGACCGGGATGAACGAACAGAAACCCATCATGACACCCCAGAAAAGAGGCGCTTCGATTCCCGTCACGGCGAAGGCAAATCCGCCCAAAAGCGCGTGTACAACGGCGGAGGCTAGGCTGGAGGTCACGCTCGCGAAAATGAGCTCTTTGGCGTCACCGAGCATGCGGTCTCCCGGACCAGATTCGAAGGGAAGAACTTGGCGGAGGCGCTCGATCATGGCATCGCCGTCGCGGTACAGGTAGAACATGACGAGAATCGTCACGAAGAGATGAAAGAAAAAGAGGGCGGTGTTTTTGAGGATCGTGCCAAGCCTCGCAGCCACGAATTCCGCCGCCTGCTCCGTGTAACGGTGGAGCGCTGTGGTCACATCGTCCGAGCCGATGCTGGGAAACCGATTTTGCAGGTGGGCCCACGCGTTTGCGAGCCAAGTGAAGTGGCCGGCCGCAATCGAGAATTGAATCGACTGCACGGCCTCGACGCCCTGGCGGACGAATGCGATCATCACCAGCACGGAGGGCACGATCAGGATGAGCGTCACGCCGAGCGTGGAAACCAGCGCCGCGGTGGTCGGACGCATGCGGTGCCTGAGCCATTCGTAAGCCGGGTAGGAGACGACCACGAGCACGGCCGCCCACGCGAGCGGCACGAGAAAGGGCGCGAATATTAAATAGACGAAGTAAGCTAGCAGGATGACGACGCCGTAGAACAGCAATCCGCCCACCCGCTTCTGTAACGTGGTTTCCGCGCTCAAAGAACCCCGCTTTCCGAATGGCTGACGCATGACTGATAGTGGCAATCCGCCGGTTTGTCAACTCCGGACGATCCCGTATGGGAAGCGCCGATGCTATACTTCCGGCAGATCGAGACGACGATGGCCGCTACTCCGAATCCCGCCTGCAAACACAAGCGCACCCAGGTGATCGCGAAAGACAGCGACGCCCAATACGTGGAATGCCTCGAGTGCGGCGAGATTCTGGAGGCGGGCGAGCTCGAAAAGAAGGACTCTGGCGGCTTCGGCGAATCCCTCTCCGACGCGTGAGTATACGTAGTTTCCGCAATCGTTATCCGTAGGGATTTAGGTTACATTCTGCGGCTCAAGGCTCCAGCCTTGTCCCGGAATGCTCTTCAAGACCTTCAGCGCCGCAGTTTTCGGAATCGACGCCTACCTCGTCGAGGTTGAGGTGGACGTGACGCAGGCCTATGAATTCAGCTTCAACGTCGTGGGCCTGCCAGACAACGCCGTGAAGGAAAGCCGGGAGCGCATCAAATCCGCGGTGCGAAACTGCGGCTTCGATTTCCCATTCAAGCATGCGGTCACCGTGAATCTCGCGCCCGCCGATATTCGCAAGGAAGGCTCGGCGTTCGATCTGCCGATGGCGTTGGGAGTTCTGGGCTGCCAGGGGATTTTTTTCGGCAAAATCCTCGACGACTACGTTTTTCTTGGGGAGCTTTCGCTCGACGGCAGCGTGCGCTCGGTGCGCGGGGCGCTCTCGGCGGCGCTGGCGGCGCGCGAACGCGGGATACGCAAAGTCGTGGTGCCGGAAGCGAACGCCCGCGAGGCGGCCGTCGTCGAAGGCATACAAGTATTCCCCGTCAAGTCGCTTCCTCAGGCAGCGGACTTGATCAACTCTCCGGAGTCGTTTCAGCCTGTTGCGGTCGACACATCGGCGATGCTGGCGGAGGCGAGCCAGTATGCGGTGGACCTCCGCGACGTCCGCGGGCAGATGGCCGCCAAGCGCGCTCTCGAAGTGGCGTGCGCCGGAAGCCACAACATCCTTTTCATCGGGCCGCCGGGCGCGGGCAAGACGATGCTCGCGAAGCGCATTCCTACGATCCTCCCGCCGATGTCGCTCGATGAAGCCATCGAGACGACGCGCATTCACAGCGTTGCGGGGCTGCTCGAGGATGCGCGCGGGCTGGTCGGCACGCGTCCCTTCCGTTCGCCGCACCATACGATCAGCGACGCGGGCTTGATCGGCGGCGGGGCGATTCCGCGGCCCGGCGAAGTGTCGCTCGGGCACAACGGCGTGCTGTTTCTCGACGAGCTGCCGGAATTCCAGCGCAACGTGCTCGAAGTGATGCGGCAGCCGCTCGAGGACGGATGCGTGACGATCGCGCGCGCCGCGCTATCCGTCAGCTTCCCTTCACGCTTCATGCTGGCCGCCGCGATGAACCCGTGCCCGAGTGGGTACTTTCATTGCTGAAAATCACTGGGCTGAGACCCAGCGATTCGATCTCGTAGTCCGCCACACGTATATCGGGCACTAAAGCGGCGAGAAACGTGCGCTTTTCTTCCCGACTCCAGTAGCGCCATTCCGCAAACGGGGCGAGAGCCTCGGTCAACGCACTGACATCGCCCAGTGAGACTGACGGCTCTTCCTTCGCCAGCGATTCTTGAGCAATCTTGGTCTCTTGATCGATAGTCGCCAACCGTTCATCCCGCTCCTCGCGTGAGATCACTCCGTCGAGGAAAGCATCAATAACACGAGCATGCTTCTTCCCCAAACGTTCAATCTCGGACGTCAGGTGCCGGACACGAAGTGCGGACTCATTGCTTTCAGATCGGCGTTTCAACTCGTGGATGCAGCGTTCGAGAAAGCCGGGTGAAACCAAGCGCTCGGAAAGCAGGGTGTCCAGCATGGGTTCCAGCTTTTTCCTTGCCATGTATTTTGTGTCGCAAACACGAGCTATCGTCCGACCCCGACAGGCGTAGTAATCGCGGCGTGCATTGGCAGTATGGATCGGCTCTCCACAGCGGCAGGTTAGGTAGCCATTGTAAGTGAACCGATGTTCGTATCCGGGTCGGCTACGCCAGTGTCTCTTCTGCTTCAAGTCCATGATTCGCTGAACCGATAGAAAGACTTCATCTGAGATCAATGGTTCTGCAATCACTCGCACCCTAATCACTTCATCCGGCGCACGCGCAATCTTCTTACGGTCAGATTGGCGACCCTTTATGCTTGGGTATCTTCCAGCAGGCGATGTATCACGCTTCTTATCTATGACACGAACCCCAGTCCAGATTGGATTCCGAAGGATCACGTGCATCCCGCGAGGAGTCACGCCGACCAACCGCGCCAGTTGCGCGTAATTCTGGTTACCGGCGAGGAATTGACGGAAGGCTTCTCGAACTCGCTCAGCACCGGGTTCATAAAAGAAGCCTCTTGTATTGTCATATCCCACAAAGTGCGGAAGGACTTTGTTGCTCTGAGCTAGTTCTC
>JBAPOM010000362.1:0-34245 GCA_049279635.1 Candidatus Acidiferrales bacterium | reverse complement strand
GATTAGCGTATCGAGCTCCGGAAATTGCGCGAGCAACCTGTCGTGCAGCGCCGCTATTTCTCCCGGGTCGCTAACGTCGCTCTTGAAGGTATGAACTCCGGGCAGTGCGCGGTTGGCAATATCAAGTTTTTCTTGATCGCGTCCGGTGACGATAACCGTATTGCCCCGATGGAGAAGTTGCTTCGCGAGTTCGAGGCCGATGCCGCTCGTTCCACCGGTTATTAGGATGGTCCTTTTCTCTAATTTCATTTTAAGTTCCCTCCGCTTCATGGATCCCGCTTGCTCCCTGCATCCTACTGCGGTACACTCTCCATATGAAAGTAGGCACTATAAAGTGCAATACTTACCAAGAAGAGAGTGTCCGGATGCCGAAAATTCCCCAGTTCACCCCGGAGCAAATCGCGATGGCGAAGATTTATGCCGCCCACACTCCCCCGGACGACCTCGATCCCAGGATTGAAGCCCTGGTGAACGACTTGATCGGCCGCGTAGCCGACAAGTGGACGATGCTGATTCTGGAGGTGTTGGCCGAAAACGGGGAGCTGCGATTCACGCGCCTAAGCGAACTGGTCGAAGGCATCAGCCAGAAGATGCTCACCCAGACCGTGCGCCAAATGGAGCGCGACGGCCTGTTGACGAGGACCGTGCATCCTGTCGTGCCGCCAAGGGTCGAATACAAACTAACGCAACTCGGCTTGAGCCTCGGTGCCGCCTTTTGCGGAGTCTGGATCTGGGCGGCGGAAAATCTCAAACACGTCGAGAAGGCACGCAGGAAATTCGATAAGAAAGCCCAGCCCGTCGAAGTTGCGCGGGGCAACGGCCTAAGTCAGCCTCCGATCAGGTAGGAGGCGTGCGCCAGGCACGGCAGATAGAACTGCTTCAGAATCACTCCGCAGCCGCCCCATTCGCGGGCCGCTACCTCGGCTGAGGAACAATTCGCAGGTAAGGCTTGGGAGCCTTCCAGCCGCCAGGATACTTTTGCTTCGCTTCTTCCTCCGGCACGGACGGGAGGATGATTACGTCGTCGCCCTGTTTCCAGTTCACCGGCGTGGCCACTTTGTGTTTGGCCGTGAGTTGCATCGAATCGACCACTCGCAGCACTTCGTCGAAATTGCGGCCGGTGCTCATCGGGTAGCTGAGCGTCAGCTTGATTTTCTTGTCGGGGCCGACGACGAAAACGGTGCGCACGGTGGCATTCGTGGCGGCGGTGCGCCCTTCGGAGCTATTGCCGGCATCCGCCGGCAGCATGTCGTAGAGCTTGGCCACCTTGAGTTCGGGGTCGCCGATCATCGGATACTTCACCTTGTGTCCCTGCGTCTCTTCGATGTCCGCGGCCCACTTGCTGTGGCTGCTCACGGGGTCCACACTCAGCCCGATGATCTTGCAATTGCGCTTCTCGAATTCCGGCTGCAGCCCGGCCATGTAACCGAGTTCCGTGGTGCACACGGGCGTAAAGTCCTTGGGATGCGAAAACAAGATGCCCCAGCCGTTGCCGAGCCATTCGTGGAAGTTGATTGTCCCCTGCGATGTTTCGGCCGTGAAATTGGGTGCTTCGTCGTTTATGCGCAACATGCACTGCCCTCCTCAAAGCGGCGCCCATTATACATAAATGATTCGATGCGAGCCGATTTGCGGGGATGCAGCCCGTTCGCCCTCTGTATCTTCATCACTGCTTGGCTGCAACCCCTGTCGCGACTACGGTAGCGTCCTGTTCCGCCATAAGAATTTGCTGCCCTCCGTTGGTTAGAGCCAAACTATAGTGCGTAGCCAGCGGCTGGCAGCCCTTGGCCGAAGAAATTGCGTCTTCGGTCAAGAACATGGTGGCCGCTCCGGAGCCATCGGCATTAATGGTGTAGGATCCAGCTAAAGTGCCGTGGCAAGAGAGACCGCCGACATTTGCAGTTTCCTGACCTGCGATTATGTTTCCGTTTCCGTCTGCCGTGATGACACCCGATGCGACGGCGCCGAAAGTAAGAATCGAAAAGCCGTATCCGCCGCTTACGCTCTTGGCCGTGAAGCCGGCTGCGAGCACGGTGCCACCGGCGGAAGATGAACTTGGACCTGCGGTTCCGCTGCACGCCGCGAGACACAAGCACAAGAAAATCAGGCCGAGAGACTGAAGCTTCATCGACATTCTCCTTTTCGTTAATTCACGTGAGCGACGACACTTAGGACTCTACATCCAGCGGCCGAATCCGCGGACTTAATCTCGGGGCAAAAGGGGCCGAATGGCTCGGACCTGTGGCGAGTTTGGTGCGAAATGCCGGCAGACCTCACGCGCATGCGCAAGCGTCTATAAATCAGCAGTGCTTGAGCCAGCGAGCGGCGTCCTTGGCGTGGTAGGTGAGGACGATGGAGGCGCCGGCGCGCTGGATGCCGGTGAGGATTTCTAGCGTGATGCGCTGCTCGTCGATCCAGCCCTTTTGCGCGGCGGCTTTCACCATCGAGAATTCGGCGCTCACGTTGTAGGCGGCGACGGGAACGTCGAAGCGCTCGCGCACGCGTTGGACGATATCGAGATACGGCAGCGCGGGCTTGACCATGATGATGTCCGCGCCCTCTTCGAGATCGAGCGCGACCTCGCGCAGGGCCTCGCGCGCGTTGGCCGGGTCCATCTGATAGCTGCGGCGGTCGCCGAACTGCGGCGCGGACTGCGCGGCCTCGCGGAATGGGCCGTAGAACGCGGAGCAATATTTCGCGGCGTACGAGAGGATCGCGACATCCTGAAAACCGTTTGCATCGAGCTTGGCGCGGATGGCGGCGACGCGGCCGTCCATCATGTCGGATGGCGCGACGATATCGGCGCCGGCGCGCGCGTGCGAAAGCGCGGCATTGGCGAGCAGGGCAATGCTCGGGTCGTTGGCGACTTCCCCGCCCTCAATCACGCCGCAATGGCCATGGCTCGTGTATTCGCAAAGGCAAACGTCGGTGATGACGAGCAGGTTGAGCTTCGCTTTGCGAATCGCGTCGATCGAGCGCTGCACGGCGGCATTGGGGTCGGCGGCCTCGGAGCCGGTTTCGTCCTTATGCTCGGGCAGGCCGAAAAGAATCACGGCGGGGATGCCGAGATCGGCCACTTCCCTGCACTCCTCGACAATCTGATCCGGCGATTGCTGGTAGATTCCGGGCATCGAGCTGATCTCGTTGCGGACCTTGCTGCCGGGGCACGCGAACATTGGATAGACGAAGCCCTCAGTCGAAAGACGCGTTTCGCGAACGAAGCCGCGCAGCTTCTCGGAGCGGCGCAATCGGCGCGGGCGATGGATTGGGAATGTCATGCGGGCCTCACAGCCGGAGAATTTTGCTCATAATGCTTTGCGAGCGCCGCGGCCAAGCCAGCGACCGAAGCCTCTTCGGCCTCCACGCCGATGCGCGCGCCGGATTCGCGGATCGCGCGGGCGGTTGTCGGACCGATGGCGACGAATTGAACGCACCCCGCGAGCTTCGCGATTTCGGCGGCGCCGATGGCATCGCGGAAATTGTGGAACGCGGAGGGGCTAGCGAAAACAACGGCGTCTATTTCGCCGCCACGAATGCGGCCGAGAATCGCTGGATCGAGCGCGGCGGGCGCGCCGGTGCGATACGCGATTACTTCAGTAACCTCGGCGCCGATCTCGCGCAGGGCGGCCGGCACGCGACCGTCGCCGCGGTCGCTGCGGGGCAACAGCACGCGGCGGCCAGCGAGCGATCCCCGAAGCTCGCCAACGAGCGATTCGCCCGTGTGACTTTTGGCAACGTAATCCACGCGGAGTCCCTTTTCTTTTAGCACTTCGGCGGTCGCCGGGCCGACGGCAGCAATGAACCGATTCGACGATCCGGCCACTTCACACTTTATGCCCAGTTGGGCGCAACGATCAAAAATATATCGCACGGCGTTCTTGCTGAGAAAAAGAATCGCGTCGAACCAGTCGAGACGGCGGAGCTGTTCATCGAGCTTCTGCCAATCTTCGGGCGGAGCAAATGCAACGGTGGGCATGAGGATGATTTCGGCGCCCAGCGTTTCGAGGGCGCGCGCGAGTTCGGCGGAATCCTCGGCGGCGCGCGTGAGAACGATGCGTTTGCCAGCGAGTGGTTGAGTTGCGCCCATAATTAAGAAAAGCCAGTCAAGCCGCTACGAAACCTACTGCGCGTTCCGGCCGTTGTCGAGTGCGGCGGCTTGCCTGTCCTGAGCGAAGCCGAAGGGCCGACGCTGTTTGCCGCCGGGGCTTGCCCCGGCGTGCTCCTCGGCGCGGGCAAAGGGCTCGTGCTGCTCAAAACGCGCCGGCCCGAAATTCAGGACGAACCGACCGACCGCCCGGCAAGGCGCAGGATCTTGTCCGCGCCGGCGTCGATCAGAATTTGCGCGAGGCGAATGCCGATGGCCTCGGCTTCGGCGGGCGAGCCAGCTTCATCGAAACGCACGGATTCGGAGCCGGTCGCGGAAAAGACCGCAGCTTCGAGATGCAGCTCGCCCTTGCGCATGCGCCCCCAGGCGCCGAGCGGGACCTGGCAGCCGCCCTGCAGCTCGCGCAGGAGCGCTCGCTCGGCGGTGACGCAGGCGCGACTTTCTTCGTCGTCGAGTGCGGCGACGAATCGCGAGGTCTGCGCGTCGTCCGCGCGCGTTTCGATTCCGAGCGCGCCCTGCCCTACTGCCGGCAGCATGAGATCCTCGTCGAAAATTTGCGTCACCTTCGCGCTCGCACCGAGGCGCGTGACGCCCGCCATCGCGAGAACGATCGCATCGAATTCCCCGCTCTCGAGCTTGCGAATGCGCGTATCGACATTGCCGCGCAAATCGACCACATCGAGATCGGGTCGATGATGCCGAAGCTGCGCCTGGCGCCGAAGGCTGCTGGTCCCGACGCGCGCGCCCTGCGGAAGCTTTTCGAGCGCGAGGCCTTCGCGCGAGATCAGGCAGTCGCGCGGATCCTCGCGGCGCGTGACGGCGGCGAACCCAAGGCCCACGGGGATTTCCGTCGGCACATCCTTCATGCTGTGCACCGCAAGGTCGATCGCGCCGGAAAGCAGCGCGTCCTCGATTTCCTTGATGAAGATGCCCTTGCCGCCTTCGGCGCCGATGGCTTCGTTCACCTGCGCGACGGAAGCAGATTGCAAGCGATCGCCCGAGGTCCGGATGCGCACGAGTTCCGTCTCGACGCCGTGGAGCTTCGCGAGCGAATTGGCGATGTGATTGGCCTGCCAGAGTGCGAGCGAGCTGCCGCGCGTGCCGATTCTCAGGCGCGTCACTCGCGGTCCTCGGGCTTGCGGCCGCCCGCGCCGGTGGTTTCGGGGGCGGCGCCATCGAGGCCGAAAAGATCGCGCACAGCTTCGATCGCGCTCAGCCGCCCACGCAGGCCGCGCCCGCTGCGCAAACGGTCCCCGGGCTCGCGCAAGAGTTGCTCGATCAACTCCTCGGTAATGGCGGCGAGGCGCTCGCGCTCCGCGGGCGATGCATCCTGCATTTCCGCGAGGCGCTCGCGCAGCAAAGCCTCGCGCTGCTCGTGAAAGCGGCCGCGCAGGTCGTCGACAATCGACGCCGCCTCCATACCCGCGCGCCAGCCTTCGAATTTCTCGACGTGCTCGGCGATGATCGCTTCGGCGCGCGGAATTTCGGCCTCGCGCGCCCGCTTATTTTGCTCGACGATTTCCCCGAGGTCGTCGATGTTATAGAGGTAGAGATTGTAGAGGCCCGCCGCGTCCGGCGCGACGTTGCGCGGAATGCCCAGATCGACGACGAAGATCGGCCGCCCGCCGCGCGCCGCGAGAGCCCGCTCGAGCATTTCGCGCGTCAGCACCGTGCCGATGCTGCCGACCGAGGTCACGATAATATCGGGCGCGGCGAGCACGCTTTCGAGCGAATCCCACGCCACCGCTTCCCCGCCCATGCTCGCGGCAAGCTCGGCGGCCCGATCGAACGAGCGATTCGCGACGCGCAGCAAGCCAATGCCGCGATTGCGCAGATGTTCGACCACCTGCTCGGCGACGGCGCCTGCGCCGACCACCAGCGCGGCGCGTCCTTTGAGGTTGCCAAAAACGCGCTCGGCAAGCTTCACGCCCGCAAGCGCCACCGACATCGGCCGCGCGCCGACTTCCGTTTCCGACCGCACGCGCTTCCCTACCTCTAGTGCGCCCTGAAACGCGCGATTCAGCAGCGGACCGGTCGATCCATTTTCGAGGGCCTTGCCATACGCGGTGCGAAGCTGACCGAGAATTTCCGCCTCGCCGAGCAGCATCGAATCGAGCCCCGCCGCGACCCGGAAGAGATGACGCAGCGCGTCCGGCCCGGTCCAGCGATAGGTGCGGCCGTCGATCTCAGCGCGGGCAATTCCGTGAAACGACGTGAGGAAGTCCTCCAGCGTCTCGGTGACCGGAGCGGAGGCAGCGTCGGCGACGCCATACAACTCGCTGCGATTGCACGTCGAGAGGACAACCGCCTCCTCGAGAATTCCCTGCCGGCGCAGCTCGGCGGCGGCCTCCAGTGCCTGCTCCTGCGTGAATGCAACGCGCTCGCGCAGCTCAACCGGCGCGGTCCGATGATTGCACCCGATCAGCACGATGTGGACACGTCCGCGCGCGCCGCTCTGGGAGCGGCCGGAAGTCCCGGTCTTCGCATTGGCAGGCGCAGCCATCAGTAAAACCGATGAAACCCCGTGAGATATAGATTCACAATCGTATAGCTGAAGAGCACGATCGCAAAATTCAGCGCGCAAATACGCGCCGCGCGCGCGCCGCGCCAGTTGACGCTGCGCGAAAGCCGCAAATAAGCGATATACACCGCTACGATCAAAATCGTGACGATCACCTTCGGATCGCCAAGCGGATACGTCCCCGTTAGCCGGTGCGCCCAAATCATGCCGGTGACGATTCCCACCGCCAGCGCCGTCAAGCCGATGTATACGCTGCTACGCGCCATCCGGTCGAGCACGTCGAGCGCTGGAAAGCGCCAGAATGCGGCGCTCGGATGCCGCGACCGCAACACGCGATCCTGCACGAGATACACCAGGCTCAGCACGAATGATAGCGCGAAGGCCGAATACGCCCATGTGTTCAGCGTCACATGAAATGCGAAAAGAGCTCCGCGGGCGGGCGGCACCACCATCGGCGGCTTGGGCACCAGTGTCTCGAGCGCGGCCAGCCAGATGACCATAAACAGCGTGACGCATGCCCCCACCGAGCGCTGCCGGTGCAGCAGTTCAAGGCCGAGGTACGTGATGCCGAGCAGCCAGGCGAAAAGCGACATCGAGCCGTAGAGATCGTCGTAGGGGATCGTGTGCGTGCCCTGCGTGCGGTCGAGCAGCGCATAATAGTGGACGACGATCGCCGCCGCCAGCAGCAGCGTCGCGAGGCGCCCCAGCCACAAGTTGGGCGCATAGAGAATTCGCGCGTAGCAGACGAAGCTCGCGGCGTAGAGCGCAAGGCTCAGATAGGCCAAGTGGATTGGCATTTGCCTGGGCGCACTGGGGCAAAACGACGGCAAACCCCAAGCGCGTTCAAACCGTGAATTATAGCGCCGAATGCGCTGCAAATGGAGCGCGAACGGCACTCATCGTATCCGGTTCTGCTATGATTGCATGGCAGCTTCCTGTGAGAGCGATGCGAACGAACGGCGAAAACAAACGGGAGCTATTCCTGAGTGCCTGCCGGTTCGAGCCGACTGAACGGGTGCCGGTATGGCTCATGCGGCAGGCGGGACGCTACCTGCCGGAATACCGGGCGGTGCGGGCGCGGCACACGTTCCTCGAGATCTGCAAAACGCCGGAGCTGGCGGCGGAAGTGTCGCTGCAGCCCTACCGCGTGCTCGGCGTGGACGCGATCATCGTGTTCTCCGATATCCTAATCGTCGCCGAGGCGATGGGCTTGCCGCTCGACGTGCCCGATTCGGGCCCCGTGCTGCAAAATCCGGTGCGCGATCTGGCGGCGGTGCGCCGGCTGCGCGAATTCGATCCTGAGTGCGACACGCGATTCGTCGGAGACGCGATCCGGGCCATCTGCCGCGAGGCAGGGCCGGACGTGCCCGTGATCGGATTCGCGGCGGCGCCGTGGACGCTCGCCTGCTATATGATCGAAGGGCGGACGCGCGGCGACGTGTCGCGCGCCAAGCAGATGCTGCGCCAAGAGCCTGAAACGGTGCGCGAGCTGCTCGCGCGTATCGCGACTGCAACAGTCGGCTACCTGAAATCGCAGATAGCGGCAGGCGCGGCGGTGGTCCAGCTGTTCGACACATGGGCCACGGAATTAACTGCGGAGGAATACGAGGCATTCGAGCTGCCGGCCACGCAGAGTATTTTCGAGGCCCTGGCCGCAGAAGGCGTGCCGAAGATCATTTTCGCGAAAGGTTCGGCGCGGCATCTCGAGAATCTGGCGCAAACGGGCGCGGACGTGGTAAGCATCGATTGGCACACGGATTTGGCTGACGCTCGGCGAAGGCTGGGCCGGCGCGTAGCGCTGCAAGGCAACGTCGACCCGTCGATTCTGCTTGGCGAGGAAGCGGGCGTACGCCGCGCGGTCCGCGAAGCCATCGAGAAAACTGGCGGCGCCGGCCACATCCTGAACCTGGGCCACGGCATTTTGCCGACAACGCCAATCGCGAACGCAAAAGCATTCGTCGAGGCCGGCCAAACAGCTCTCGTAGGATCGCGGGCGACGATTTAAGGTTTGAATGTAGCGCCGCGGCCTTCAGCGCGGCATCCTGGTTTTCGGCAATGACGGACATAACCACAAAAAACGGCGCAAACCTCGAGATCGGCCAAATCTCCGACGCGATCCTCGAAAAATACAATCGCCCCGGCCCGCGCTACACCAGCTACCCGACCGCGCCGGTCTGGAAGGACGATTTCGGCCCGAACGACCTCGAAGAATTCTGCGCCCGCGCCGACGAAGCCTCCACACCGCTCTCGCTCTACATGCACCTCCCGTTCTGCGAGAGCCTGTGCCTCTTCTGCGCGTGCAACGTCTCAATTCAAAAGGACAAGGCCGTCGCAATCCCCTACCTTGCCTCGCTGAAGCGCGAAATCGACCACGTCGCGCGCATGGTCTCGCGCAAGCGCCCGGTCGTCCAGTTCCACTGGGGCGGCGGGACGCCGACGTACCTTTCTCCCGCACAGCTCGAAGACCTTTTCGGCTACGCGCGCGAGCGCTTTTCATTCGGCCCGGATGCCGAGATCGGCATCGAGATCGATCCGCGCGTCACGAGCCGCGCGCACCTCGAAACGCTGCGCCGCATGGGATTCAACCGCCTCAGCATGGGCATTCAGGATTTCGAGCCGAAGGTTCAGGAAACGATACATCGCATCCAGCCGTATGAAATGACGCGCGACCTGATCGCAGCCGCCCGAGAGCTCGGCTTCGAAAGCCTCAACGTTGACCTGATCTACGGCCTGCCCTATCAGACGGCCGAAACCTTCCAGGCGACGATCCAGCAAGTCCTGAGACTCGCGCCCGATCGCGTCGCGATGTTCAGCTACGCGCACGTCCCATGGCTCAAGAAGCAGCAAGGCTCATTTGCAACGCATCTGCCCGAAGGCGCGGAAAAATTCCGCATCTTCCGCGCGGGCCTCGAAGGATTCCTGCGGGGAGGTTACGTCTACATCGGCATGGACCATTTCGCGCGCCCCGGCGACGAGCTCGCCACCGCCCAGCAGAATCGCACGCTGCATCGCAATTTCCAGGGCTACACCACGAAAGCCGGCGCCGACCTTTACGGCATGGGCGTCAGCGCGATCAGCTCGATCGGCACCACCTACGCGCAAAATCGCCGCGAAATCCCGGCATATCAATCGACGGTCGCCGAGCGCGGCCTTGCCACAATGCGCGGCTACCGCCTCTCAGCCGACGACCGCCTCCGCCGCGCGGTGATCGGCCGCCTCCTGTGCCACACCGTGATTCCCAAGCACGAGATCGAAACCGAGTTCGGAATCTCCTTCGACGAATATTTCCAGCCCGAAATGCAGCGCCTCGAAGAGCCGCGCGCCGAGGGCCTCGTCACTCTCGCGCCGGGCGAAATCCGCGTCACGCCGCTCGGCCGCATCTTCATCCGCAACGTCGCAATGGTCTTCGACCGCTACCTCCACGAGCAGCAGATGGACCAGAAGCCGCTATTCTCGAAAACGCTCTGAGGCCGGGAACGGCCGGCCAACGGGGTAACGCGTCGGTCAGACTCAGGCTTTTTTCAGTACGCGAGTAATTGCGACTAGAATCACCGCGCCAACGAATGCCACGATGATAGAGCCGATCATCCCGCCCCCCTGCCATATGCCCAACATCCCGAAGATCCAGCCTCCCAAGACGCCGCCAAGGATCCCGAGAATGATGTCTACCAGGACCCCGTAGCCGCCGCCTTTCATTACTTGACCTGCGAGCCAACCTGCGATCAGGCCAACCACAATCCAAGCGAGGAATCCCATGCCAACCCTCCTTGCCGGCGTTTGACGCCGGAATTTTCCTTCGGGGCCTTAGTCGGGCGCGACTCTACACCCGTGCGAACCAATCCGCAACGAATCACGCCTTGTATTGCATATCTGCCAGAGATGTCTTACACTGGATTTATGAAGACCCTGACCGTGCGATTGCCCGAACCGCTCGTGGCGGATATTGAGGCGGAATCGCGCGGGCGCAAAATCTCGAAATCCGATGTGGTTCGCGAACGCCTCGAGCGCGGTCCCCGTCAGCGACGCCCAACTGCATCTCTCGCGGCCATCGCCGATCTCGTCGGATCGGTGGATGGCTTGCCCGCCGACCTAGCTGCCCGCAAGAAGCACCATTTGCGCGCCACCGGTTATGGCCAAAAACGTTCTCGTTGACGCCGGTTTCGTAGTCGCGCTGCTCAGCAGCCGCGACACTCATCACGAATGGGCCGTCGCTCAGGCCACCGAATTCCCGCCACCGTGGTCGACGTGCGAAGCCGCCCTGTCCGAGGCTTTTCACCTTCTCGGAGATCGCGGCATACCAAGCCTCAGCGCGCTACTTCGCCGCCACGCTCTGCTGGTCACCTTCAAGCTTCCCGAGAACGTGGAACCAATTGTGAAGTTGCTTGAGAAGTATTCCGACATTCCGATGAGTTTCGCAGACGCTTGTCTGGTTCGCATGACCGAAACACTTGCCAATCCCATCGTCCTGACGACCGACCGTGATTTCCGGATCTACCGCCGCCATAGCCGCCAGATAGTTCCGTGCATCACGCCGGAATGACGGCGCCCCCACGAACAACGGTGTCGAGCCGCTAGCGCGCGCGGACCCGCCACGGCACCATGCGGCCGAGCATCCCGTCTCGCACGATCAGCGTGTGAAACAGAATCGCTCCAAAATGGGCGATGAACGCAAGGAAGAAGAGATACGCCAGGATCGTATGCGCCTCCCGCAAGACGGCGTACACCATCACGCTGTGCGGAAGGATCGGGAAAAGATGCAGCGACCCAAATAGCACGATCGGATAGCGCGCCGCGGACAACATGCCCCAGCCCACCAGAGGCTGCACAAACAGCAGTGTGTATAGCAACATTTCCGACGCGTGCGCTGCTAGACGCTCCTGGTGCGACATCGTTGCCGGGAAAGCAGGCAGCGTGCTCGAGAGCCGTGTCACGAGGCGGATCACCACCAAGATCAGAATCCCAATCCCCAGCGGGCGATGGATCGACACGAGCAGGTGGTAATTGCCGAGCGACGCGACCATCGCAACGCCGATGCCAAGCATCGTCAGCACCATCGCGGCCATCAACCAGTGCAAGAACCGCATGAGACCCGTAAATTGCGTCCGTTCCGTCGTCTTTGCGCTCATTTCTGCACCTCCGCAGGCGTGATCGCGCTCGGCTCTTTCTTCTCGCCCGCCCGCCTCGTAAACGACTGCGAATAGATCGCCGACCGAGCGCTCAGCAAGGGATCGTCCGATGGCGCGATACCGTCCGGCAAAACCAGCGGATCGAAATTGATGTCGCGCGCGGGACTCGCCTCTTCGCTTTCCACGGAATCCAGAGTCAGGGTTCCCACGTCGACCGTCTCGCGCCCTTCCGGCCATGGGATCGTGGCGTCGTTGGTCGGATCGCCTGGCTGTCCCACCGTCAGGATCAAGTGCCATTGCAACGGATGCTGCAGAATGCTCGCAATCAGCCCGTCAAAAAGGAAGTTCTTGTCCTGGCTTGCTCCGGTCGCACTCGCAGCTTCAAACGGCTGCACCGGCACGAGCTCCCAGCGCACGGGGGTCGTCGTGCCGTCGGCATTGGTGAAACGGAAAGCGTTGAGCCCGTAGAAGGTGCTGTTGGCGAAGCCGGACGACGGCGGATGGCTCGTGATGATTCCGAGTGCCCGCGCCGTCTCCGGGTGGCTCGCGAGAAACGCTGCCCCTTTCGCCGGGTCGGGTTGATGCGTCTTAGGGTCAGGTTCGGACGCAACCAGGTTGTCGTAAAAGGCTTGCGGATCCTTGAACGGGAATACCGGGAAATTGATCATGGCGGTCCGCCACTCTTCGCCGTCGGCGAGAGAAAACTGAAGTCCCAGTCCGCGGACGTCGCTCAGTGCGTCGCTGGCATGAGGATCGCCGCCGCCTATGGAAAAGCGGCCGATCACCGACACGCGGCCGCTCCGGAACACCACAGCCTTCGAGAGGCGCGTTCCCTGGCCATTGCTATCGAAAAATCCCCGGACGCAGACGCCTTTCGCGTGATTCCGGCGGAAACCCGAGTACGTGCCATCTACCTGCTGAAACTCGTCGACGAACCGCGCTGGCGTCAGCTCGTGCGGGCTGAACCACCCGCCCAGATAGAGGAACGCTCCGACGACACCTAAAAGGAGAACGCCAATGCCCGCTAATCGGGCGAGCGTGGTTCCTCCGTGGGTGGCTTTGGGATCCTGGTTGGCCGCTAAATGAGCCATTCCGCCCTCCTTTCCCTTTGGTCCCCGGATACGGCTTCGATGCAAGAGTATACGCAAAAGGTGCTGTTTTTCCGCGCGTGCGCACCGTCGCCGGCTGCCGCAGTCGGCGGCCACTCCGGCTGCGCCCTTCGCTGTGAACAACGTGACAGACTTTTTCGCCACTTTGGTACAAAATCTTTCGCGTGACAAATTCTACGAATAGCGCGGTGGTTATCGGGGGCGGCGTCTCCGGGCTGGCCTGCGCTGTATTGATTGTGATGGCTCTGGCAATCCCGAAAGCGGCCTTTGCGCAAACCGACGAGATCCAGGTCTACGACGCCGAGATCGAAGAGCCGGGTGTATTCAATCTGATGGTCCATACCAACTTTACGCCCATGGGCCGGACGACTCCGGTTTTCCCCGGCGCCATCATTCCAAATGATTCGGTCAACGGAGCCGCGGAATGGGCTTACGGCGTAACGCCCTGGTTTGAGCAGGGCCTGTATCTTCCCGTGTTCAGCTTTTATTCACAGGGGCGCGGCGCGACGATCAACGGCTTCAAAATTCGTGAACTATTCGTCCGGCCTCACGCTCGCGACCACACGTTTTTCTACGGCGTCAATTTCGAGTTCAGCGTCAATGCCCTCTATTGGGAGTCCAAACGTATTACCTCCGAGATCAGGCCCATCGTGGGGCTGCACCTGCATCAGGTCGACCTGATTTACAATCCCATTGTCGACACGGACTACACGGGCGGTTTCGGCAACCTCGAGTTCGTTCCCGCGGGTCGAGTCGCTTATAACCTCGATAACAACTGGGCCATTGCCGCGGAGGAGTATGACGATTTCGGCCCGCTCCGGAAGTTTCTTCCTCTGGATGACCAGTTTCACGAGATCTGGGCCGTCATGGATCACAACAGCAAGTTCGTGGATATTGAAACGGGCGTCGGAGTCGGCCTGACCTCCGGGGCCGACAAACTGACGTTCAAGCTGATGCTGTCGCGGGACCTAAATCCTCGACATTGAATGGAGAACGAGGAATCCCTGCCGATCGGGCGAATCGTTGGCTCCCCGGAAACTGGCCCAATCTTGTGAACAACGTCACAGACTTTTTCGCCGCTTTGGTGGACAATCTGTCGCGTGAGCAATTCCACGAATAGCGTGGTCGTGATCGGAGGCGGCGTTTCAGGCTTGGCCTGCGCCTACCGCCTCAAGAAGCTGGGCTTGCCGGTGACGCTGCTCGAAGCGTCGCCGCGTGTGGGCGGCCTGGTCGAGAGCGTCAAGAAAGACGGTTTTCTCTTCGAGAGCGGCCCGCAAAGCTTTCAGGGCACGGAAACGCTGCTCGGTCTGTTCCACGACCTCGGCATCGAGGACGAGCTGTGCAAGGCCGATCCGGGCGCGCCCCGCTACGTCCTTCGGCAGGGCCGGCTGCGCAAGATTCCCATGTCGCCGCAGGCGATGCTCACCACTTCCCTGCTGAGCGCTGGGACGCGCTGGAAAGTCGTCTCCGAGCCGTTCAAGCGCACGCGGCCGCCCAATGATGAAGAATCGGTGGCGGATTTCGTGCGGCGAAAATTCGGCCACGAGATTCTGGAATACCTCGTCTCGCCATTCGTCTCGGGCGTCTACGCGGGCGATCCGGAAAAGCTGAGCCTGCGCGCGGCCTTTCCCTCGCTCGAAGAGTGGGAGCGCGAATACGGCAGCATCCTGCGCGGCGCGATCAAATCGCGATCGGCGGCGTCGAGCGGCTCAACCACCGCACGCAAGGGACCGCCGCCGCTGTGCTCGTTCCGCCGCGGCCTCAGCACTCTGATGCAGGCGCTGGGCGCGAGCCTCGGCGAGAGCGCACAGACGGGCGCATGCGCCAGCGCGATGCGCCGATCGGGAAATCTCGGCGATGCGGGATATGAAGTCCGCGTCACGCGCGGCGGACGCGAAGAAACGATTGTCGCGCAGGCCGTGGTGCTGGCAACGCCGGCGTACGCGGCGTCGCACCTGGTCGGTTCCGTCGCGTCATCCTTGGCGAACATTCTTTCCGGCATCGCCTACGCGTCGCTTGCGGTGGCCGGCACGGGATACCACAAGCGCCAGGCCAGCGCGCCGCTCGATGGCTTCGGCGTCCTGATCCCGCGAAGCGAAAAGCATCGCACCCTCGGCATCGTATGGAATTCGTCGCTTTTCGCGGGGCGCGCCCCCGAGGGACAAATGGTCGTCACCAGCTTCGTCGGCGGCGCAACCGATCCCGAGATCGTCGCGAAGACCGACGACGAAATCGTAGCCATCGTTCAGGACGACCACGCGAAGATTCTCGGCATCACCGGCTCGCCCGTCACCGCAGCCGTGTGGAAGCACGAGAAGGCTCTGCCGCAGTACAACCTCGGCCACGGCCACGCCGTCGAGGCGATTCACGAGGCTGAGCGCACGGTCCCCGGATTGTATTTCGCCGGCAACTACCTCGAAGGCCCCTCCATCGGCAAATGTGTCGAAGAAGCCTTCCAGACCGCCGACGCCATCCGCGATTATATCGCTGCCCGCTGACCGAGCATCGCCGCGTTCCAAACCACGCCGCAGGGTGCCCCACCCTTTGGTTTTCAACGGTAGGGCTTTTTTCCCAATCTGTGGAAGCGTGGGCCTTCAGGCCCCCGAAAAAGCGCGGCAAAGAGGTGGCTTCAGCCCCGGGCTGTCGCCTTTGACGTGCCGGGTGCACCATCCTCGTCTTGTGAGCGTGGGGCCTCTGCGGCGTCCAGGCACGGGGCTTCGCGCTAGTCTCAGCCCAGCATCGCGCTTGGATCGCGCGAGCGCGCTCGCTATAATACCGCGCGTTGATCCTATGACCACTGCACAGAAGAAATCGCGCCGCGAGATCCTCGAGCAATTCGTTGCCGACAAGCCAAGCGACGCTTTTGCCCGCTACGGACTTGCGCTCGAGTGCGTGAAGCTGGGGGACGACACCGCTGCCACTGGCCACTTCCACAAACTCCTCGAAATTCATCCCGAGTACGTTGCGGGATACTTCCAGTTCGGCCAGCATCTGGCGCGTCTCGGGCAGGTCGATGAGGCGCGCAAACTTCTTTCCGACGGCATCGTCGTCGCGCAAAAAACGGGCGACGCGCACGCGCGGGACGAAATGCAAGCTGCCCTCGCGATGCTGCGTTAAGACTCCCGGCGCCCGCGGGCGCCGCACATGCTCAGACCGACACGCATTCCACTGTTCCCGCTCGACGTGGTCCTGCTGCCCGCCATGGCGCTTCCGCTTCACATCTTCGAGCCGCGATACCGATTGATGATCGCGCGCTGCCTCGACGAGAAACTTGAATTCGGCCTGATCCTCGCGGCCAACAACAACATCGCCACCATGGGATGCACCGCCGAGATTGTCCGCAAGATTCGCGACTACCCGGACGGCCGCCTCGACATCGCGACCGAGGGCCGCGCCGTCTTTCGCCTCGCGGAACTCGTCGACGAGAAGGAGTACTACGAGGGGGTCGTCGAATACGTGACCGATGAGCCTTCAAGCCTCGATCCGGGCAAGCGAGCAAAGCTCGTCGCGGCGTTCGAACAGGCCCACGAATTTCTCTTCGGCCGGCCGTGGATGCAAGGGTCAAGCGAGGACGAAGCCACGCTCGCCTACCGGATGGCGGCGCTGCTGCCGGTCGAACTCGAGAAGCGGCAGGCGCTCCTCGAATCGCGGTCCGAGAGCCACCGCCGGGATTTGGTCCTGGGCTGGATCAACACGCTGCTTCCGAAGCTCTCGGAGCGGGAGCAGGCGCGCAAGCGAGCCGGCAGCAACGGCCACGCCCTGAACTAGGCGGGCAAATTCCCTGCCCCGCGGGCGGGCCCAAGCCTAACTGCGCAAAATCCGCCAATAGTGGCTTTCCCCGGCCATTTCGCGGCCTTCTAACCTCCCCACGGGAGCAAAGTTGCTGCTGATTTTATTGCAGTTTTTCCGGCCCATCGCGCGGCGGTTATCGGCAACTTGCCGTTCGTCGCGTGCATCTCCTCTAGTGTCCACAGGAAAATGAACGCGGGATGAAAAAGCGCCTCCTAAGCTGATTTCAAGGGAGTATCCGGGCGCGTGGCGTTACTCTATAATGGCGGCAAGGTGCGCGACCGGACGCGCGCCGTGTCTTCTCAAGGAATCGGTGACCCGATGAGTCCACAACCCAAAACTTTGGGCGAGCTTCGCAAGAGTCCCTGGTCGGAAGATTGCTACGCGCACCGCACCGTGCGGCAGGAGCTGCGCGAAAATCTTCTGCGGAAAATGGAAAAGGGCGAAACGCTTTTCCCGGGCGTGCACGGCTACGACGACACGGTGATCCCGCAGATCACGAACGCGCTGCTCTCGCGCCATCACTTCATTTTGCTCGGGCTGCGCGGGCAGGCGAAGTCGCGTATCCTGCGCGGGCTCGTGGGGTTTCTCGATGCGCAGGTGCCGGTCCTCGCAGGCTGCGAGATCAACGACAATCCTTATACTCCGCTGTGCCGCGCCTGCCGCGAGCGCATCGCCGCCGAAGGCGACGCGACGCCGATTTCGTGGCTGGGCCGAGAGCAGCGCTACGTCGAAAAGCTCGCCACGCCCGACGTAACGATCGCCGATATGATCGGCGATATCGATCCGATCAAAGCAGCGCGCAGCGGGCGAAATATTTCGGACGAGCTGACGATTCACTACGGCTTGCTGCCACGCGCGAATCGCGGAATCTTCGCGATCAATGAATTGCCGGACCTCGCGGGAAAAATTCAGGTCGGCCTGTTCAACATCATGCAAGAAGGCGACATCCAGATTAAGGGCTACCCGGTTCGCATGGCGCTCGACGTCCTGCTGGTCTTCACGGCGAATCCCGAGGACTATACGGCGCGCGGCAAGATCATCACGCCGCTCAAGGATCGCATCGGATCCGAAATCCGCACGCACTATCCCGCGACGCTGAGCGAAGGCATGTCGATCACGCAGCAGGAAGCGTGGACGGCGCGCGAAGGCAAGCGCCGCGTCGAGATTCCGGAATACATTCGCGAGATCGTCGAGGAAGTGGCGTTTCAGGCGCGCGAAGATAAGCGCGTCGACCGGCGCTCGGGCGTCAGCCAGCGCTTGCCGATCAGCACAATTGAAAACGTGCTGAGCAGCGCGGAACAGCGCGCGGTGCGCAGCAAGGATTCCACGGTGGTCGCGCGCGTGGCGGATGTGTACGCGGCGATTCCTTCGATGACCGGCAAATTCGAGCTCGAGTACGAAGGCGAGATGCGCGGCGCGGACAACATCGCGCGCGAGCTGATTCGCGCGGCGGTGGGCAAGACGTTCACGAAGTATTTCACGAACGTCAATTTTCAGCCCGTCGTGCAGTGGTTCGAGATTGGCGGCGAGCTGAAAGTGCCCGCGAACGCATCGAGCGCCGAGCTACTCGGCCAGCTCAAGAAGATTCAAGGACTTTTCGAGCACCTGGAAACGCTCGGCGTGAAAGAAAAGGACGACGCCGCGATACAGGCCAGCGCGGCCGAGTTCATTCTCGAGGGGCTCTGGGCGCACAAGCGAATCAGCCGCAGCGAAGAGCGCGGCTTTTTCGCCGAAGTCCGCAAGACGCCCGAGCCGCGCGATCCGCGCGAGCCCGCACAGGGCGGCGGACGCATGCCGCGCCGGCAATTCAATTAGCGCGCTCCGTCATCCTGCTTGCCCTGGCGAAGGAAGGGAGCGAAGCGAAGGATCTCTCTTGTGCTGTCGAGAGAGTCGGGAGGGGCCATGAAATACATCAAGTATTCCCGATACGCACCGGATGCAGCCGACGACGTCGACCTGCAAGAGCTGATGAACCGCCTCTCGGATTTCTTCCTGCAGAGCGGCTTCGAATCTCCCTACGGAATCTACGAAATGGACATGGAGAAGTCGCGCGAGCAGCACATGGAACAGCTGCGCCAGGCGATCCTGCGCGCCCTCGAAGAGGGCGACCTCGTCCCGCAGGAGCTGATGGACAAGCTGCGCGAGAATCCCGACCTCTCGCAAAATCAGCAGCTGCGCGACCTGATCGACCAGATCATCCAGCGCATGGAAGAAGAAGGCTACATCACGCAACAGCAATCCGCGCGCGTCACTCCGCCGCCTTCGGAAACGCCGGGCGGGCAGATCGGCCAGGACCAGCCGAACGTCGAGGCGCGCTTCGAGATCACGGACAAGGCGCTCGATTTTCTCGGCTTCAAGACGCTGAAGGATTTGCTAGCGTCGCTCGGCAAGAGCAGCTTCGGCCGCCACGACACGCGCGATCTGGCGACGGGCGTCGAATCGGGCGGCTCGACGAAGGCCTACGAATTCGGCGACACGCTGAATATGGATATCAGCGGCACGCTCTTCAACGCCGTGCAGCGGCAGGGCGCAGGACTGCCGATCGAGCTCGATTATCCCGACCTGATGGTCCACCAGTGCGAGTATCAGAGTTCCTGCGCCACGGTGCTGCTGCTCGATTGCAGCCACAGCATGATTCTCTACGGCGAGGACCGCTTCACGCCCGCCAAGCGCGTGGCGCTCGCCCTCTCGCATCTAATCCGCACGCAGTACCCGGGCGATTCCCTGCACTGTGTCCTATTCCACGACAGCGCAGAGGAAATTCCGCTCGGCAAGCTAGCGCGCGTGCAGGTCGGTCCGTATTACACGAACACGCGCGAGGGATTGCGGATGGCGCAGCGGATTCTCGCGCGCCAGAAGAAGGATATGCGCCAGATCGTGATGATCACCGACGGCAAGCCCTCGGCGCTCACCCTCGAAGACGGCCGCATCTACAAAAACGCATTCGGCCTCGATCCGCTCGTCGTGACGCAGACGATGGAAGAAGTGGCCAAGTGCAAGCGCGCCGGAATCCTGATCAACACGTTCATGCTCGCGAGCGACTACAGCCTCGTCCATTTCGTCCAGAAAATCACCGAACTTTGCCGCGGCAAAGCGTACTTCACCACTCCCTACACGCTGGGGCAGTACCTGCTGATGGATTACGTCGGCCGCAAGACGCGGAACATTCACTAACCAGGTGGCAGGTGTCTGGTGGCAGGTGGGCCGCCTTCAGGTGGGGGTGCCTTCTCTTCCTACCACCCGCAACCTGCGACCTCGCTCTTAGATCTCTTCGATCAATTCCGGCAGGGTTTTCTTATGCTTTGGCGGCTTCTCCCGTTTCTCGGCGATCACGCGCTCCGGCGGCGGCATGCCGACGCCGAGACGCGCGCGGCGCCGCGCTTCCTTGGGAATTTTCAGCCGAGGCTTCTTGCGGCGGGCCATAGCGGAGACAGCATAGCAGATGCGGGCGGTGAATCAGGTGGCAGGTGTTTGGTGGCTGGTTGCGGGTGGAGGGCGGCAGCGCTGCCCCTTCGGCTTCGCTGTGCCCTCGGGAGCAATGGTTTCGTAGCGGCGTGGTCCTGACCTTGCCGAAGGGCCGCCTTTCAGGCGGGCTGCCTTTTCTTCCTACCACCCGCAACCTGCGGCCATGCCCAATTCCTAGCGGCCCGCCTTGGTCAGCGTCGCTCCCGTGATTTTCTTCGTCTGTTGCGCCCGATTCGGCCCCGGGTAGCTGAAGAGCAAATCGTAGCCGGGCGATCCGCCCGCCACGATGATGTGGAAATCATCGGGGCTCTGCACCACCGGCACTCTTCCGCCGGGCTTCAGCGCATCGCGGAAAATCGGCGCGCGATCCGCGCGAATCCGGCCATCCGCCATGACGTCATGCAGGAAATCGATCAGCGGCGTGTTCGAGAATCCCGCCGTAGCGCCGGCGATCGCCTCGTATGGGACGCGCGCGCGGTCGTACAAATATTCCTGCAAGCTCCTGCGCGTGTACCCTGCCTTCGCGAGATCGGCGGCGCAATTCGGATGCAGTACGAGCACGTAGTTCTGCGAGTGAAACCAGCCAAAGCGCAGCGGGCTGATCGTCGCAATCACCGTATCGATCACGCCCTGCCCCGTCCACGGAAACACCGCGCCGCCTCCGAGCACCATCGGGGCAGTTCCGGCGGTCGCGACCGTCGCCGTGCTCTCCTCCGCCTTAAAACCGAGGCTCACGTGATACGGCTCCCACGGGCTGCTCGCTTCGTTCTCCGCAAACGTGAAAAACGTGTACGCCTCGAAGCGCCCGGTCAGCGACATGTCGTTCACGGCGGGCCACGTCCATCCGAGGTTCAGCAAGCACAGCCGCAACGCCCGGCCGACGGTGCTGTTGGCGCGCCATCCGTGGCCGAGCAAGCCGATCCCGGAGTTGAACTTCAATTCTCTGGCGAGCGGCCCGTTGAAAATGATCACCGGCGTAAACGCCCCGGTCGACGCTTGCATGTGCGTGGTGTCGTAGTGCTTGTCGGTAAAGATTTCCATCGCCCCGATGATGGCGGGCAGATACTCGGGCTTCGCGCCGGCCATCACCGAATTGATCGCGATTTTTTCGATTGTGGCGATGCCGCCCTTGGGCGCGACCGGCCCGAGCACTTCGTCGCGCGAGCGTGTGGTCCCGGCAAGCATCCGCTCCACGGCCTCGGCCGTGGGCGGGACGATCGGCAGGCCGTCGGCCCAGAGATTATCGAGGAAAAGCTGATTCACGCGCTCGGCGGCTTCGTTGTAGTCTCTTCCGCCGGCACGGATTGTGGTGGTTTGCGCTTCCTTGCGCGGGGGCTCGGGAGCAATTTCTTCGGATGTTGCGGGGCGCGTGAGATCGTCGACGATCTCTTCGAATACGTCATCGACGACCGGCTGCACCTCCGCTGCGCTCGAGCGCGAGCGATAATATTTCTCGGCGTTGAGCGCTACCACGCGCAGCCCCGGCATGCCTCGATCGCGCGCCGCGGAACCTGCATCGTGAATGAATTCGGTCGTCGTGATGTAGACGCCCGGCTTCCCTGCCTTCTCGATTTCAATCGTGTCGTGGGAACCCCACCACGTGCAGCTCCCTCAATCACCGGTCGCGAAGATGAACGTATCCACCTGCGCGGCCACCTCCGGGTACCAGTCTTTCGTCAACGTGATAGTTTGCGCGGCGGGCTTCGGCAGCCGCAGGATGCTCGCGCTCGGATATTTGCGCTTCAGCATGCCCTCGAGCCCGTCGAGGAAGAAATTCGCGCCGTACTTTCCGTTGTCGCACAGCCCAATCTTCTTCCCGGCTAGATCGCCCACGCGCGGCCGGATCCCCACCGTCGGCGGTGGAGGAATCTCGCCCCGCGGATTCAGCACCGCCAGCTTCACGGCCGCCGTTTCGGCGCCTTCGGTGCGCAGCGCCCCAATCGAAAACACAAACTCAGCTGGAAGATTCTTTGTCTCGCTCATAGCCGCTCCTGATTCCCCTTCTGATTGACCGGCGGCGTGGCGCGGAAGCGCTCGAAACGCCGACACCGAAAAACATCCGGCAACAAATGCTCGCCAAACCGGCCCAATCTTAGGCCGCGCCCACATTGTTGTCAAGACAACTTCGAACGGCTTGGGCGACAGCTTAAACGTGCTAAACGGCCGCCGCGCCCGTCTTGACAGCCGCAGTTCTGCTGGACAATAATAAGCCATATAGGGATCGCGCAATAACGAGCTATGGAGGCCACGGGCAAAATGGCAAAAGCAACTATCAAGTCACAAAGCGGGGCAGTGATAACGGTTGAGGGAACTCAAGAAGAGGTATCCAAGATACTTTCCACGTACGAGAGCACCAGTGTAGTGGGGCACGCAAAGGAGGCAATTGCGCGCGTGAAGGCCGGGAAGCGCAGCGAGAAGAAGAGAGAAGGTGCAGCCGACCTTATTGTGAATTTGCGCGAGGCCGGTTTCCTTAATAAGCCAAAAAGCTTGGGCGAAATTGCGGAAGCGTTAGAAGAAAAGGGGTATCTGTATCCGACGACTACCTTATCAGGCGTGGTATTGAGCCTCGTGAAGAAGCGTGAGCTACGCCGAAAGAAAGTGGAGGACAAGTGGGTCTATGGCAAATAAACTACGTGTTGCCAAGAAGGCTCCTCTCGCATTAGTAATTCTGTGGGAGGATGGGTTTTTCCGTGCTTGGCGAAAGCTTGAGGCGGTAACGGCGGAACTGGCGAAACGCGAGCATCATTTTACGGATGCGACGTTAGGGATGGCGCTTAAATCCGCGAGCCACCTGACCCGGAAAGGGAAACCCGGCAGCTTCGAGTACATCCAAAAATATCCGTCTGTCAGGGATGACGGCAAGGCCGCCCCGAAGAAGGGACGCAAGAAGTGAAAGGCGACAAGCTAGTTGGCTACCTACGGCAGATAGAAAAGCTGGCGTCCGAATGCCTCCGGGCCGTGGACGAATTGCCAGCAGCCGCTCCTGGAGTTCCGGCGCCAAGGAGGAAGGGAAAGCACACCACCGGCGACGCGACGCCAGATTTGACGCTTCCGTTGAGACCGTTTGTGAAGAAGCACGCTGGCGGCATGACAGGGTCTCAGCGATTTGCCTTGGTTCTCGGCCACATGGCCAAAGGTAAAACCAACGTGCCGGTCCCACTAGCTACGATACAGAAGGCGTGGGATAAAATGACGCTTCTGGTCGGCAAGTTCAACTACGCGCACGCCAACCGCGCCAAAGATAACGGGTGGGTAGATTCGCCGAAAACCGGCTCTTACGTACTGCTATCGGGCTGGACGGAGATCTTTAGTGGCAAAGCTTGAGAAGGCATTCAACGCGCTGCTATATCCGGCTTTCGACAAGAAGCACAGTGATTCCGCCGTTAAGCACTTCCAAAAGATGGTGGACGAGTACCGCAAGGCGCAATGGGACGACACCACGGCGAAGGGCGGAAAATTCATCGAAGCAGTGATGAAGGCCCTATGGGTGTTCGTAGGCGAAGTGGTTCCCAAGGGCAAGCTTTACAAAGCGGGGACCATCATTGACCAAATTAAGAATAAGGCAGCCTATCCCGAGAGAATCCGCCTGACTATTCCGCGAGCGTGCCAGTTCGCTTATGAAATCGCCAGCAATCGTGGCGCGCGGCACGACGCGGATGAGATTGATGCGAACATAATGGATGCCGCCGTGGTAATGAGTGTCTGCTCGTGGATTCTTGCGGAGATGGTTAGTTTCGCGCAAAAGGGGCTGGACCTCGCGGAAGCCAAAGCAATTGTTGAAGGCCTCATGCGCCGCCGATTCCCATTCACTGAAGACATAGAGGGTCGAATCTACTCTGAAGTCGGAAGAAGCGCGCCGGAAGTTGCTGTTATCGTCTTGTTCCACGTCTTCCCGAAGCGGATGTCGGGTGGAGACTTGGTTCGCACCCTTACGCGGCACCAGTATAGCGAAGTAAACGCGGGGAGGGCGGTTTCGAGACTAGGTCCTTTCACGGATGATGACGGTCAAGGAAATCTGCGATTGCGAAATCCCGGTGTGCGCCGAGCTGAAGAACTTATTTCGCTGGCTTCACAGGGGGATAACGGCAAGAGGAAGAAACGAAAAAAGAAATAGAGAACCATCCCCGGAATACCCGGAAGGTAGTAAGCCGGGTGGCCCGAAACTTTCCCCTGATCCCGAATTCCGGGAAGCCGACCGGAAATCTCGATTTCGTAATATTTCCTGCAACGATAAACGACGCGGAGGGTGCGTAGAGAATTCGGGGACGAAGACCTACTTCCAGTCGCACACCACGTATAGGCCCCCGCCGCGGCCGAGGCCAGGCAGTGGAATCAGCTTCCGCGTCGCCAGATCGCCGATCACAAGGCGGGAGTCATTGAAGTCCACGAACATCACCTCTTTTGAATCCGGCGAAAACATGGCACGGAGTGAAGGGCCGTCCTTCGAAAGCTGGAATTGGACTTTCCCGTCGGCGGAGCTGATGAAAACCGCGGCATCGTCGGGAGGGTAGTCCCCCTCCTCGGAGCCCGTGCCGATGGCGAGGAACCTTCCATCGGGCGACCAGTCAAAATCATAAACTCCGCGCATGATCCTCTCCGCCTTTTTCGAGTCCAAGTGCAGAATCCACAAGTCGATGACGGCGCCGCCAGAATCGTTCTGCGACTCATCGTCCTTCGGATCGGTCATCATGAACGCGATGCTCGATCCGTCCGGCGAGTATTTGGCCTCCCAGATTGTTGTGATTCCCTTGTAAATCGTTTCCCGTTTGCCGGTTTCCACGTTGACTGTTTCCAAGATGGCCGGCGGGCCCGGAGCGCCGGTCTCGTCGAATGACGGATGAACGATGAATTTCCCGTTCGGTGAAAAACTGACGGATTCATACCAATGGCCGAGATTGCGTGGCGCGTCGCCGGCGGGAGGGTACGAAGCCAGAAACAAATCCCAGCTCTTCATACGAACTCCCCCGTCGTAGGCCAGGTGCTTCTGGTCGGGCGACCACGCCACACTAGAGCTAGAGACGTCACCTTCGGTAAACTTCGCTAAACTGACGGACTGCCCGTCGAGCAGCGACAACACGTACACGCCCTGTTTGTCGGCGTAGGCGACTAAATTCCCGTCGGGTGAGAAGGCGGCGGCCCCGGCGTTTTCGGCGATCTTGCGGCGGTTCGCGCCGTCCGGATCCATCACGAGCAATGTTCCGGCCTCGTCGATGAGGACCCGCTTGCCGTGCGTCCCGGCGTAGCCGGCGCCCGGACTTATGGGAATGCTAATGCTGACAGCGCTCGCGTCCGGCGCGTTGTTGCCGCCAGAAGCGGGGTTCGCCGGTCCGTTTGCGGCAAATTGCGTCATCACCGGGGTTCCCGTCTGCGCATTGCGAGCGATTGTCACCGGAGGAACTTGCGCCGCGACGGACCGGGCCGCAGGAGGAGGTGTCGATGACTTGCCGCTGCCCGAACATCCGGCGACCAAGAGCAGCCCTAGCGCGCACAGCGGCTTTGACGACCTCAAGAGAACCAGCATCCCAAACCTCGCAAACTGACTTCGCGCACCCGAGGGCAGACTGGGTGGATCGCTTCTCTTATGGTAGCCGCAATCAGTCTGGGACGATTGTTATGCAGAACAACTGTTTCCTGTCGCGCACCAACGACCCTTTCTCACCCCTCCGTCGCTCAAACGGACAGGACCAACGTCCCCGGCCCAATCCTGTACTCGAGGCCAGCTTGAACCGCGCGTCTCAATCTGCCACTGTGGTGGTGGCGGCGAAAGTCGCCCGCCCTCCCGGCGAGGGCGAAACGTTCTTTGAAAACTCGCGAAGAGGAGTCACCTCGATCCCGAGGGAATCTGGCCTGGTATTTTGGCTTCAATGTAGCCCACCGCTTTTCCTAGGTGAGGCTCTCCCGGCCCCGGTGGAAGCGTGGGGCTTTCAGCCCCGCGAAAAACAGCACGTCGCGCGAAGCGCCTTCCTTTGCGCTGTCCCACCCGCAGCATGTAGTCACAACGACGCGCCGCCCGCCACGCAGCCGCCTTGGGCATCCACGAATTACGAATCCGAGTCCGAATCGCGCCCTTTCCGACTCACGAATCACGCCGTTTCTAATCGACATTTGGCGATTAGAAACGCCCGTAAGTTCATGAAAACAAACGAAGGGGGTACATTCTAATCGACACGTCTGTGGCAGAGCGTTTGTGGCCCATTTTCCGCGAAAGCGACGAAGAATTTGGCGGAAGCGTGTGGGAGTCGAACCCACCATTCTGGCCGCGAAGGACAGAATCAATGGCTTTGAAGGCCACGAGGGTCACCGGACCCCTTTCGCCTCCGATGTGATAACGGCAAAATCCAAGCAACGACGGGGTTCACACTTCGCAACATCGCTCAGCCCAGGCCGGACCCCTTTCGTCTCCGATGTCTGCAAGGGTCATCAGAGTACGCAGTTCACTGAATGTACGCAACATCGGTTCGTGTCCGCGTCATACCGTGCCTTTCAGCGATTCAATTTGCGGTAAGCTCGGCCGCGTGGTGCAATGTCGGAGACAAACAAGTCCGCGTTCAGGACCTCGAACAGAATCAGGTAATCGCCCACGCGTGCTGTCCTTTTCGACGCGTCGACGAGCGGCTTCGACAGGCGTGGGTCAAACGGAGCCGCTGCAATGGCGTCCAGCTTTTCTTGTATTCGCTTGCGTGTAGGTTTGTCTAACTTTTCGAAATACTTCTGAGCGGTCGCGGTGAGCTTAATTTCGAGGGCCAACTGTCTACTCGACCTTAGCTAGATTCACCACTTCTCCCTGTTCCCTCTCTCGCTTGGCCCTTTCAAAAACCTCGTTTAGCTGCTCTGGTTTCGACAGCGCGTCCAACCAATCCACGAGGTCCTTTAGCGGTTCGCCGTACCCGTGAAAGGTACGCAAACCGGCCGCAGTGAGAGAGTTGTTGGTGAGGCCCACTCGACGCGTCATCTCGTAAAGGTAATCGATCATGCGAGTGACGTGATCGAGGTTATCAACTATGTTCTGAAGTTGTTGGGGTGAAACTGGCTCGGCCTCCGTCGCCAGTGAGCGCTTCCCCGATTCTACGTCGCGAACGAGATCCAGGAGGCTCTGGATGCTCCGATTCGTGGAGCGAAGCTTCATCGCAAGCCGAATCACCTGCGCTTTATTCTTTGCGGCAGCTGCTACCTTGGCAAGGGTGCTAACGTCGGCCACAGCGCCGTATACTTCAGCGCTGGCCTGAGAAGACCCCAAGACTTGCACGAGTGTCGCCGCAGCGTCCATTCGATTCCCCGTTCTATTGGAGGCCTGAGGGTAGCCTATCGATGCATCGGGGTCAATGGCGCCCACAGGCCGCCCGGTACTTATACGATGCAGCCTCATCGGCATCTTTGACCCGCGCTCGGGAAGCTTGAGATGGTTTTCAGAGTCTGGCCGGCGTGCCGACTCTTTTGCGGGCTAGCTCCAGCAGCTTCGGATCGGTGCAGACTTCGTAGAACGGGCGCGTGCCTTGCGCGCCAACTTTCGCGCCGGGCAGCAATTGGCGGACGAAGCCCTTGCGAATCACGATCGGCTCGAGCGATTCGCCCAGCGGAACTTCGCCGAAATAGAGTTGGACGCGTTCCTTGCCCCACGGCAGCGGGAAATTGCCTCCCATGGGAGCGAGCGAAATCTCGGCGCTGAGTTTCTGAAAACCTTCCTCGTTGAGCTCGATGCCATTCAGGTTGTAGCGCACCAGCAACTCCTCGCCTTCGTCCTCGACGGCATCTTCCATCAGCGTTTGCAGCAGGTAGACGTTGAACGGAGCGGGATTCTCCTTGAAGAGGCGCTTGGCCATCTTCGAGCAGCTCGACAGGCGGTCGGAAAGATTCAGAGCGCGGGAAATCATGATGCGCGAGTCCGCGTCCATCCAGAGCGAAGGCGCGGAATCCTGGAAGGCGACGCCGACGCCCAATTCAAGGGGCGGCAGGCCGCTCGTCTTGGCGCGGACGTTGTACGCCTGCGTGACCGCGAGGATTTCGCGCGCGAGGACGCAGGCGCGCGCGACGGCGCGGCGGCTGGCGCGCGTCGCTTCCGTCTCGTAGATGGCGAGAATGATGGCGTCGCCCTCGATGAAGACGGTGGCGGCACCATAGCGCTCGAGCATGCGTTTCACGGGCTCGTGCAGGTTCATGCTGAAATGCGAAGCGGGATTCATGCCGCGTGCGAGCAGATCTTTCGTGATGCCGGTCGAGCCGCGAACGTCGGCTTTGATCACCACGTGATTCACGATGGGATCGTCGGCAACCTGGCCCTCGTCCGGGTGCAGAAATTCGTAGAGGCTCTTATTCGCGCGCGAAAGTTCCCGCGATTTCTCGGAGCGCACGAGGTTGATCTGCTCCATCCATGCGGCCACCTGCTGGTAGTTGCGGCGGTCGCGGCGAAGGCGCATCAGGTCTTCGGCGAATTGCAGGCAGACCGCGAGCGTCTCTTCGTGGCTGCGGCGGCGAATCGCGCGCGAGGATTCATCGAGTTTCTTGATCGAGATCTTGCGCGCGGGAAACTGCTCGAGGATGGCCTCAACGCGCTTGGCCTCGTCGCGACTCACAAGCGCCTTTTTCAGCTGCTGCAAGTGGATCGGAGGCGAGTAATCGGACGCGATTTTGCGGAGTTCGTAGCCGGCAAGGGCGTGCATCAGCAGGTCGCGCTCTTCGAGCCGGTGCACCCATTCTTCGAGCAGGCGAGCGCAAGCTTCGGACGCACCCGCCGCGCCGCCGGACCCCGACTGCGCGAATTGCGCGTCGAAAAGCCGTCGCGCGTTGCTGGGCTCGTTCAGATAATCGCCGAGGCGGCTCTGAAGCTCGCCGGCAAGGAAGTCCATTCGCTGTTTGGCCGTTTCGATTTGCGGGGCGAGTTCAGCGAGATTTTTTTCGAGGGACGCGGATTTGCGGCGAAGATCTTCGATCTCTCCTTGAGCGCCGGAAGACGCTCCCTGTTTGCGCTTGAAGAGCCACGGAAAGGATTCATCGCTCTGTCCGACGCGAGAGGCGGCTTCTTCCTGTTCCTCCTCGATGCGCGCCAGTTCGGAGCGTAGGAGACGCGCCTGTTCGAGCAGACGCTCGTGAGTCTTGCGCGCCTTGGCCAGATCCTCGGAGTTGTCGCCAGAGAGAACGTATTCGCGAACGAAATCGAGGAGCTGCGCGTCGAAGACATCGAAGCGGTCCGGGTCGTTGATGAAATTGCCGAGCAGAACGTAGTGCTCGAGGAAGAGGCGATCGTCGTTGCCGCCTTCGGCGAAAAGCAGGCGATTCTGCAGGAGCTCGTACGTCTCGCCGAAATCCTCGCCGAAAAGAGCGCGGCGCGTCTTGGCGATCGTGTTTTCCTCGACTTCGCGCCAGATGCGGCAGAGCGTGCTGCCCACCTCGCGGATCACGTTCTTTCGGTCGGCCTGGAGCTCCGAGATTTTCGCGCGCAGCACGTGAGCCTGCTCGCTGTGCTCGAAGACCTCGCCGCGCCCGCGGATGTAGTCCTTGCATTCGACCAGGATGCTCGAGAACTGGTTGCTGGTTTCCTGGCCGATGAATTTCAGGAGCGCGAGCCTGTGAAGGATATCAGGCTCGATCGACTGCTGGAATTTTGCGCGGGTCACCGACTGCTGCAGCACCTCGGTGAGGATTTTGCGGAAGGCGGCGTGCTCGGGCTGGCCGGCGCGGTGCTTGCGCTCGCGCTCCCAGTCCTGCTTATAGAGGAGCGTAATATTGACCGTCTGGCGGATCAGGTCGAGCAGGTACTTGCGGGTAAACTCGACGAACTTGGGACTAAGGAAAACGTCATAATGGATGTTGTCGAGGCCAACTGCCAGCTTGGGGAGCCGAATTTCGGCGGAATAGGGCTCAAGCCTGATTGGCGCCGGACCGGCGGCAGACGTAAGGATTCGAGTCTCTGTCATTCGGGACCTGCTGGCAGACGAACTTTTACTTTATCCGAGGCGAAAAGCTGGAGCAATGGAGCGAGACCTAAGGGTTAATGCCGAGTACTTCGAGGACTACTCGGAGGGCGAGAGGGAGCGCGCCGCTATGCCGGTGGGCCCCGCCGGCAGCGCGGACTACGGCCCGTGCCTCTATCTGGGCCCTGCAGGCCAGCGGTGCAGACGCAGGGCGCTTCAGGGAGGGTTCTGCGCGCCGCACCAGCCTGGCGCCCGCGATCCCGCGGCGAGTAAGCCCAATGCAAAACGAGTCGCCGCGATAATCGGGGCGCTTGTGGCGCTGCTGCCATGGCTGGGCGACTTGATTCGCGAGCTGATTCGGCTGCTTCGCTAGGGCCGCAAGGATCGTCTGGGCGGAATCGAAGATGTGCTCTAGGACGGCGATTGCAGGTAAAATGTCGGGCCATGCCAAAACTACTCGAAGGCAAGACGGCAATCGTCCTGGGAGTTTGGAACAAGTGGAGCATCGCGTACGCCATCGCGCAGGCGTTTGTGCGAGAAGGCGCGAACCTGCTCCTGACGTATCAGAATGAGCGGGCGAAGCCGACGGTCGAAGAGCTGGGCAAGGAACTGGGAGCCACGGGCTTCTTCCCCTGCGAGGTCCAGGAACAGGCGGATATCGACCGGATGGCCGAGTCGCTGAAGGCTGCGGGACACAAGCTGGATGTGGTGGTCCACAGCCTGGCGGCCGCCAAGCACGAGGATCTGAACCAGCCGTTCGTCAACACGTCGCGAGAGGGATTCCAGCTCGCGCTCGACGTGAGCGCGTATTCGCTGGTGGCGATTTCGAGGGCGCTCTTCCCGTTGATGACCGACGGCGGGGCAATCATGACGCTCACCTATTTCGGATCGACGCGCGTGGTGCCGAATTACAACATTATGGGCGTGGCGAAGGCGGCGCTCGAGGCGGAAGTTCGTTATCTGGCAAGCGAGCTCGGGCCGAGCAAGATTCGCGTGAACGCGATTTCGGCGGGCGCGATCAAGACAATCTCCGCGCGCGGCGTAAAGGATTTGGGGAAGATGCTCGAGATTTCGGCACAACGCGCTCCGCTACGGCGGAATACGGATATCGCGGAAGTCGCGGATACGGCGGTGTTCCTCGGGAGCGATCTGGGACGCGGCGTGACGGGAAATGTGATCTACGTCGACGCAGGATTCCACATCATGGGGCTGTGAGCAGCGGGAGCAGGATGTTGGCGGGGTCATCGATCGAGATGCGGCGTTCGTCTTCGGCGACGTGATCGAGATGGATGCGCACGATCGGCCAATCGGTGCGCAGAGTGAGCTTGTTGGGCCATTCGACGATGACGATGGCGCGCTCGGTGAAAACGTCCTCGAGGCCGAGCGTCTCGAGATCGTGCGAATCGCCGATGCGGTAGAGGTCGACGTGATAGACGCGGACGCCGCGATCGTATTTGTGTACCAGAGTGAACGTGGGGCTGGTGACTTCGTCTTCGTCGGCTGCGCCTAGGCCGCTCGCGATGCCCTTCGTTAGTGTCGTCTTCCCTGCTCCGAGATCGCCTGAAAGCAGGATCAGAGCTGGAGGTTTCAGCGCTGCGGCTAGTTCGCGACCGCGCGAGATCGTTTCATCGGCTGAGTGCGTCACAATCTCGCGTTTAGCCACGACTGGACTCGGCATAGAACCGCGCGTAGGCTCGCGGGATCGCGCGGATCAAGTCGGAAGCCATGAGTGGCGCGCCAGTGTAATCGGCATACGCGATGTCGCCCGCGAGGCCGTGGAGATAGACACCAAAGCTTATGAGCCGCGCGTAATCCGCGATGTTCAATCCTCGCCCATACTGAGCCACCAATCCCGCTAGCATGCCTGTGAGCACGTCGCCTGTGCCTCCCGTGCCCATGCCGGGATTGCCAGTTGAGTTGATGTAGGCAAAACCGTCGGGCGCGGCGACCACGGTATGATGGCCCTTGAGGACGACGATCGCATTCCAATCTGCGGCTGTTTTCAGGGCGATCTCGATGCGATTGGACTGAATTTCTTCGGTTGTGCGGCCCGTGAGGCGCGACATCTCGCCTGGGTGCGGCGTCACGGCCAGCAAGCCGTTGCGATCTCTCAGCTCGGCGGCGCGGCCGGCGAAGGCGTTAAGGCCGTCGGCGTCGAGGACGATGGGGACATCCCGCTGACTTTTCACGACGGTGCGGACGAAAGACTGTGTTTCCTCTTGCGTTGTGAGCCCCGGGCCAATAGCGAGTGCGCGCTTGCCCTTTAGGAGCGTCGCAAAGAGGTTGCCCTCGAGTGAGCGCTCGGAGATGGTGCCGGCGCGCGTGGCGGCGAGGGGTTCGGTCATCACTTCCGGCGTGTGCGCAGCGACGATCGGGAGAACGGGCTCCGGTGTTGCAACGGTGACGAGGCCCGCGCCTGCGCGCAGCGCTGCCCACGAAGCAAGGACTGCGGCGCCACTCTTCCCGACCGATCCTGCGACGATGAGCGCGTGGCCGTAATCGCCCTTGTTACCTTCGGGCCTTCGGGGAAGGCTGAACATCGCGAACTCGTCGGGTTCGCTCCACCGCAGATTGCCTTTGCCTGTCTCCTCGATCAAGTCGGGCGGCGAGCCGATATGGCGGACGCGAAGTTCGCCCACGTGCTGCGCGCTTACGCCTAGCAAAAGGCCGGGCTTGGGCGCCGTGAACGTGATCGTATAGTCCGCGACAAGGACGGGGCCAGGGATTTCGCCCGTGTCCGCTTGCAGGCCAGACGGAATGTCGACTGCCACAACATTACAGCCAGGGTTGTGGCGATTTACGCCCGCGATCACCTCCGCGAGCCGACCTTCGACCGGGCCGCGGACGCCGGTTCCCAGCAGCGCGTCGATGACGAGCACATCACCGGCGAATTCGGCGGTGACGGTTGGCCTGCCAGGGCAATCGACCAAAAGCTTGCCAACGGCTTTTTTCCAGCGGTTGAGATTAGTGGCGGCGTCGCCTTTTACTTCGCGCGGGTCGCCGACGAGATACGCCTGGACTTTCGCGCCCATTTTCTGCAGATGGCGTGCGGCGACGAAACCGTCGCCGCCATTGTTGCCTTTGCCGCAGAGAACGACGACGGGGCGGCGCTTGAAATCCGGGAATCGGGACGCGATGAAATCGGCGACGCTTTTGCCGGCGTTTTCCATGAGCGCTAGGCTCGGAACGCCATAGCGTTTCGTCGTGAGGCGATCGACTTCCCTCATTTCGGCAGCGGTGAGAATTTTCATGGCTGAGTTCAGTATAAACAACTGCAACAAAGAATGCGTCCGGGGGGAGCTATCCCATGCGGGCGACGACGACGGTCATGTCGTCCGCCTGGTCGGGCGTACCCGCCCACTGCTCCGCCGCAGAGATCACGTTCTTGGCAAGGGTCTCGACCGGCAAGTCCCTCTGGCGCATCACTTCGGCTTTGAGCCGCTGAATTCCAAACTCCTCGCCGTAGACGTTTTCCGGCTCGGTGATACCGTCGCTGAAGACCACCAGCAAGCTGCCGGGAGTCACTTCGACCGTTCTTTCCGTGTAGCCGGGATTTTCGAAGAGGCCCACGACCGTGCCGCCCTGCTCGAGTGGCTGTACCTCGTTCGAGCCGCCGCAAACAAGCAGAGGCGCTAAGTGGCCGGCGTTGGTGTAGGTGAGAGTCTTGGCCACGGAGTCGTAGACCGCGTAGAAGAGAGTCGCGTAGCGGTCCTCGGAGGTGTTCCGGAAGAGATGGGCGTTCACGCGCGAGACGACGTCGGCGGTGCATCCCTGGCCGTCGGACAGCGCGATGCTGCGCAGGGCCGCCTGCAGACTCGCCATCAGGAGAGCCGCATAAATTCCCTTCCCGCTGATATCGGCCACGGCGATTCCAACGCGGGTAGGGTCGAGTTGAATGAAATCGTAGTAGTCGCCACTGACGACGCGTGCCGGGTTGCAGATCGCGGCGAGTTCGAGACCGGGCACGGACGGAAAAACGCTGGGAAAGAGCTGCTGCTGGACTTCGTGCGCGATGGAAACTTCGTGCTCGAGACGCTGCTTCTGCTGCTGTTCTTCGATCAGCTCTGAGATCGAGCCGGTCATTTCGTTGAACGACTCACCGAGCGCGCCGAGCTGATCTTTCTGGCGCACCTGGACGCGATAGCTGAGGTCGCCGCGACGAACATGGAGCGTGGCTTCGTAGAGACCCGCCACCGAACTCGTGATGGTTCGCGTAAGC
>JBAPOM010000361.1:0-3009 GCA_049279635.1 Candidatus Acidiferrales bacterium | reverse complement strand
GTTGAGGATGGCGGCCTCCTCGTGGTGTAGTTGCGTCTCTAGCGCGCCCAGGTGGTTTGGGAATTGCCGGAGGAACCGTTCCAGGCTTTCAACTTGTCTTCGCTCGATTTCGCCAAGCTTTTGCCGTGCGTCAGATTGAATTTCGCTACGGGCGGCCTCGAATTTCGCCTGGCACAGAGACTCGAGCTCCTTTACTTCCGCCTTCGATTCCATGAGAGCCGCGTCGACACCGGAACGAGCGCTGTTGAGAATGGCCTCATACCTCTCGTAGGCTTTGCTAAACGGCGCCATTCGAGACTTGTGCGCAAGACCGCGGCCGGCGATGGCTCCCGCCATTGCTCCAACCAGAAGTCCGGCGCCTACTCCCACGGGCCCCGCGATCGCGCCGATACCTCCCCCGACCTTGGCCCCGACGAAAGCCCCGGTGCCAACGCTCGCCACATCCATCGCAATGTGCTTCACGGCGCGCTCAATGGGAATCTTCTTGTCAAAAAGCAGTTCCAGTTCTCGCCAGGCCGAACGCAGCAGCGTGCCGAGTGGAATATGGAGCCCTGGGTCAAGTCCCTCGTGCATCACAGATATCGCGTCTTTCGACGCGGTGGCGATCGCGTCATGATCGAAGTCCGAAAGCCCATGAATCATGTGTCCCTTTGTCTGCGCGGCAATTCGAAGGTCGGTCGCGGCTTCTTTCGCGCCGCCCTCCTTGACTTCGATCACGGGTGCGAGCGCGATGGAGTCTCCGGCAACGTAGTCCTCCAGGCGCTGCATCCATGATTCCGCACTCGCCGCAGTGAAATCGTGAAAGTTGGCTCGGACGTAGTCGCCGATGGAATCCACGCTGCGGAGTTGTTCGGCAGTGGAGGCTTGAATTGCGTGCAAGGCTTCCGGGTTAATCCTTGCCAGAGTGGCGACCGCGCCCAACGGGGCCAGGGCGGCGTCGGGCGCTGACGAGCCCAGGGACGACCTTTTCGGCTGAGCCGGCGTTGAAGGACGGCGCTTGCGTTTGTCTGAGCCGTTCTTTTCGCCGGGCCCGCTGAGTGAATAGCGAGAAGCGGAAACCTCATCGAATTGGGTTCGCCCAGTTCTTTGTTCGGAGGGTGGAACTTTCCACGAGAGTTGGCCTGAACGCGGGAGAAGCGTGCGAGACCACTTGGAACGCGATCTCCACAGCCGAATGCGCCACGCAAAGTATGCAAGGGCAATGGAACATAGAACGACGACTATCCATAACGCCTCGCCCGTTCGCATCCGTTGCCTCCATGAAGAGCGAAAGTACGGAGAAGACCTGATTTGGCGCCGGGGCGCACGACGCAGTACCCCTTTTCAATTAGAGAGCACGAGTCCTGCTTGGTAAATGGTACGGCGGGTCATTGTCCTGAATGCCACACGGACTGGCCGAACGGTCAGTGCTCCGCCACTTCCGGTGCTGAGGTGGATTTGCCGGCACACCGCACACGTCGCGTTTCCCATTTGGCGAGGGCCCAGCGCGCGTGGCTCGATATGACTGCGTCGTCGGAGGAAGCGAGGCGATCGAGCAGCGCGGTGACGCGCCGGCGCGCGGCTGGATCGAGCGATGCGGCGGAATTCCCGAGGGCGACGCAGGCGTTGCGGACGATGCCGCGCCACTTTGCGCGCTTGACAGCGCTCTTGCGGAATACGGCGCTGAATTCTTCCCGCGTCAGTGAGGCTAGCCATTCGAGTTCCGGCGCAAGCAGGCGTTCGCGCGGCTCGAATGCGGCGAGAGCGGCGACCGGAGCTTTGCGATTCCACGGGCAGACGTCCTGGCAAATGTCGCAGCCGATGACGGCGTTTCCGACCTGGGCGCGAAACTCTTCGGGGATTTCGCCGCGAAGCTCGACCGTGAGATAGGAGATGCAGCGGCGCGCGTCGAGAACGTAGGGTTGCGGGAAGGCTTGCGTGGGGCAAGCATCGAGGCAGCGCGTGCACGTGCCGCAGAAATCCGGGGGCGGCGGCTCGCCGGGAGAGAGCGTGGGATCGAGAGCCAGCGTGGTGAGAATCACACCGAGGAAAAGCCAGGAGCCGAGCTGGGGATGTATGAGACAGGTGTTTTTGCCGAGCCAGCCGAGGCCCGAATATTTTGCGGCGACGCGCTCGATGATCGGACCCGTGTCGATGTAGGCGCGCGCCTCGAAAGGCTCGGAAATCTGCGCGCGCATTTCGGCGATCAGTGCGTTGAGCTTTTCGCGGAGGACGTCATGGTAATCGTCGCCCCAGGCGTAGCGCGAAATCCAGCCTCGGGGCGCGGCGACGTCCGCGTGGGCTGCATCGGCGGGCGGATGCGGCGTGTTGTAGTTGATGGCGACGACGATCACGCTCCTCGCGCCGTCGAGAACGCGGCGCGGATCGGAACGGCGCGGATCGTGCAGGTAACGCATTTCACCCGCGTAACCGCGGTCGAGCCATTCCGGCAGGCGGCTGAGTTCGGCGAGATGTTCCGCGGCGACCGGCGCGACGCCGCAAAGATCGAAGCCGAGAGCGCGAGCGCGTTCGGCGATCCAGTGCGTTTGTTGCGCCGAGGTCATGAGCTCATCATGCATCAGGGGGCGTGCGGGGCAAAATCAAAGACGGCGAAGTCTTTCGGCAAGCTCCCTTCGCCACAGCACACATGGCATCAGGCGGGACAAGCGAGGCGCCGCACTCCACGGGCGGAGGTTGACGTGGAAAACGCAACGGAAATTGTGGCGCGTTTTGCTTGTAACGACGGCATCGGGTGCATACAATCCTCCCTTGCTCTTGGGGCAATGGAGACACCTATAGATGAGCAGCCGGCGAATTGCGGCGAAAATCACGGGGGTGGCGGGGTACGTGCCGCCGCGAACCGTGACGAACGCGGACATCGAGAAGTTCGTTGATACGACGGACGAATGGATTCGCACGCGCACGGGAATCCGCGAGCGGCACTACGCCGAGCCCGGCGTCGGATCGTCGCATCTGGGAACGGAAGCGGCGAAGAAACTGCTCGCGGCGAAAGGCGTGAACCCGGGAGAG
>JBAPOM010000360.1:0-30651 GCA_049279635.1 Candidatus Acidiferrales bacterium | reverse complement strand
ACGGGCACGATCGGCTTCATGATGGATTGCGACACCACCGGCATCGAACCGGATCTCGCGCTCGTGAAGCAGAAGCGGTTGGTGGGCGGCGGCGTGATCAAGATCGTCAACAACACGGTGCCACAGGCGCTGATGAAGCTGGGCTACGCGCCCGAAGATGTCGCCAAAATCGTCGACTACATCGACGCCGAAGGCAAAATCGAAGGCGCGCCCGGACTCAAACCCGAGCACCTTCCCGTGTTCGACTGCTCGCTCACACCGATGGGCGGAGGCCGCTCGATTGCCTGGCGCGGCCACCTGCGCATGATGGCGGCGGCTCAGCCGTTCCTTTCGGGCGCGATCAGCAAGACGATCAACATGCCCGAGGAATCGACGGTCGAAGACATCGCCGAAGCTTATACTGAGTCCTGGAAATTGGGGCTGAAGGCCGTGGCCATCTACCGCGACAATTCGAAGCGCTCGCAGCCGCTCTCCGCCGCGGGCAAGAAGGAAGACGAGAAGGCTCCTGTGGCCGCCGCGAAGGCCGTTCCTGCTCCGGCCGTGGTGCAGGCCTCGGCGGCCGCGCCTGCCGCTGCCGAAAATGCCCCGCAGCAGAAGGAACTTTTCGAGCGCGCCCGCCGCGAAAAGCTGCCCTCGGAGCGCAAATCCATCACCCACAAGTTCTCGGTCGGTGGCCACGAAGGCTACATCACGGTCGGCATGTACGACGATGGCAAGCCCGGCGAAATCTTCATCAAGATGGCGAAGGAAGGCTCCACGCTTTCCGGCATTATGGACGCCTTCGCGCTGTCCGTCTCGATTTCGCTGCAGTACGGCGTACCGCTCCGCGCTCTAGTCGATAAGTTCTGCAATTCGCGCTTCGAGCCTTCGGGCTACACCGGCAATCCGAAGATTCGCTACGCGAAATCCGTGGTCGATTACATCGGCCGGTGGCTCGGCGGCAAGTTCATCTCGCCCGATTACCTCGATAACGACGCCGCAGCGCTCGAAGAGGCGCCCGCCGCCGCGGCTGTGGACTCAGCGGCACATGTAACTGCCGCTCCCGTCAGGGTCTTGGAAGCGGAAACGATCACGCGGGCGCGCGCCGCCATCGAAGACGCACCCTACTGCTCCGAATGCGGCATGCTCATGACACCCAACGGCAGCTGCTACAAGTGCTCGAACTGCGGTTCCACATCCGGTTGCAGCTAGACCGCACTCGCGTCATCCGAAAAGCAAGAGGGCTCCCGTCCCCACGGGAGCCCTTCGCATTTCAGCCCGAAGCAACCGGGCAAAATAAAAAGGGGGCCCACCCGGACCCCCTTATTCTTGCTCTACCCCCAAGTTCCGGTCTCGGCGCGACGAAACCGGCCCACCCCGGGACAAGAGACAGCCGATCGGCTATTGTGCACGCGCCGTGCCACGTCTGCCCCATTTCTCCGAGACTCTCTATCGCACTGATAATAAGATGTTTAGATAATCCGCATTATACTAGTGGGTGGTCCGGGAGAAGCGCGAATCCACTTTCTGAAAGCTTTTAGCCCTTGTTTCTACGTTCTTTGGAAGAATCAATCTTACCTATCATTTTGATAATGTTTTCTGATCGGAGATATCTAAATGCCGATAGCAGTCCGCAACGCCGTCGCCAGCGCCTCGGTCCATCGCTCCACGTCCTCAGGGCGTTCCGCCTCCACCATCACCCGCGCGAGCGGCTCGGTGCCCGAATAGCGCAGCACGACACGTCCCGATTTCCCGAGCGCGTCCTCCGCCTTTCTAAGCGTCCGCGCCACCTCGGGCAGCGATTCGAGCGGCGGCTTCGACTTCACCTTCACGTTGACGATCTTCTGCGGAAAAATCTTGAGGTCGGCGACCAGCGTATCGAGCGGCCCGGCGATCGCGACGAGCGAAGCGATCTTGAGCGCCGTCAGCATGCCGTCGCCGGTCGTCGCATCGTCGAGGAAGAGGATGTGGCCCGATTGCTCGCCGCCGAGGTTGGCGCCGATCCGCTGCATCTCTTCGAGGACGTAGCGGTCGCCGACGTCCGTGCGCACCAGCGTCAGCCCCGATTTCTCGAGCGCCCGTTCGAGCCCGAGATTCGCCATCGTGGTGCCGATGATCGCGCCGCCCTTCAGCTTGCCCGTCGATTTCAGGAAGCGCCCGGCAGCCAGCAGCACGCCGTCGCCATCGACCAGCCTGCCCGTCGCGCTCGAAAAGATGGCGCGGTCGGCGTCGCCGTCAAGCGCTACGCCCAGCGCAGCGCCGGTTTCGACGACTCGCTTCTGCATTTCCGCGGGATGCAGCGAGCCGCACCCGGCGTTGATGTTGCGGCCATCGGGCGCATCGTTGATGGGGGTCACGTTTGCGCCAAGCGAGCGAAAGAGCTGCGGCCCTAGCTTGCTTGCCGCGCCGTTGGCGCAATCGAGCACGATTTTCATTCCCGCGAGCTTCGCGCCGGGGAGGATCGCCTCGCGCAACCCCGCGAGATAGTCTTCGTGCAGTTGCTGGTTGCCGTTCGCTCCTGCCGCGCTCATTTTGCCGCCGGCCTGGCTCGCCTTTCCGGCTGAGGAGCCATTGCCCGAGAAGATCAGATTTTCGATGGCGGCTTCTTCGGCATCCGGGAATTTCATTCCGAGCGATGAGATCAGCTTCACGCCATTATCGTGATATGGGTTGTGCGATGCGGAAATCACCACGCCGGCGTCGAATCCTTCGCGACTCACGAGCCACGCAACGCCCGGCGTCGTCAGCACGCCGGCGGACACAGCTTCCGCGCCCGAAGCGGCCAGGCCGCGCGCGATCTGCTCGGCGATGTGCGGCCCGGATTCGCGCGTGTCGCGTCCGATCAGGACGCGTGGCCGCGCGCCCTGCGCCTTTCTCCGCGATACGAGATGCTCGCCAAGCGCGAAGCCCACGCTCTCGATCGTCGCATCATCCAGCGGGTATTCCCCCGGAATACCGCGGATACCGTCCGTGCCAAAAAGCTGTTTCACCATCTCGATGGAGCTTCCCCCGCGCAGAAACACGCGAATCTCAATCTTAGCACCGCCGCGCTCGCGCTCCGCCGCGCCACCGCTTGGCCGCGCGGCGCAAGGGTTACGGGCGCCGCGATGTCTCCGCGCCTGTTTGCGCAAACGTTAACGCAACACGCACGCATTCATGTGCGGCGGCAAGCGCTGTGATATCGTTGTGGCCAATGTCCCCTACAGAGACGAAGGTTAGCTCGAGTTCGGTCAGCGGAAAGATCATCGCGGCCGGGATACTTATCGCTTTTTGCTATTGGGCGTCGACCGTCTTGGTGACGCTGCTGGTCGCCGTCCTCACCGCCTACTTTCTCGATCCGATCGTCAGCTGGCTCGAGACGATCCGCGTGCCGCGCGCGGTCGGCTCGCTGATCGTGGTGCTGGTGACGCTCGCGCTGATGGCCGCGCTTGGCTGGACGCTCGTCGAGCGTTTCGATCAGTTCGGCAGCGACTGGCCGAAGTATCGCGCGCCGCTCCGCGAAGTTTTCCAGGCCGTGGATACAAGGCTTGCGAACCTCGAGGCACACGTCTCCGAAATCGCCCCAGCGCCGCACGGGGGCGAGCACGTCGTTACCGTCACCGAATCGCACGCGGTACGCGACGCGCTTCTCGGCCGCCTCAGCTCGCTCTACGGTTTCATCCTGGCCGCGAGCTTCATTCCCTTCCTCGTGTTCTTCATGCTCACCGCGAAACGTCAGGTGGTCCACGCCACGATGCAGCTATTCCGATCGAGCGAGCGCACGCAAGTGAAAGAGGCGCTCGAGGACGTCACGCGCGTCTTGCGCACCTACCTGATGGGCACCGCGCTCGTGGGATTGATATTGATCCTCGCGAGCTGGCTCTTCTTCTGGGCCATTGGGCTCGAGTTTCCGTTCCTCACCGGATTGGTTTCCGGGATCTGCAATCTCGTGCCTTATATCGGCTTGGTGCTCTCCTGGGTGCCGCCGCTGATGATCGGGGCCGCGCAGTTCCACAAAATCGGTCCTTTCATCGGCATCGTCGCGATGCTTACGTTCTTCCATATTGTCGCGGCGAACCTGCTGGTGCCGGCGCTGGTCGGTTGGCGCATGCGGCTGAATGCGGTCGCGCTGACCATCTCGATTCTCTTCTGGGGATGGCTCTGGGGCGCGATGGGACTGATCCTCGCGATCCCGATCACTGCAGTTGTCAAAGTGATCTGCGATCACGCTCCGGGCTGGCAGCCGGTCGGCCGCTGGCTCAGCGCTTAGGGCGTGCCGCTCGCGCCGCGTAGTCGCGCGACCGCTTTGCGCAGCGCAGCCGCATCCGTCGTTTCTTGAAACATCCGGATTGCCGCGATTCCCGCCGCGCCCGCGCGAATGCACTCCGCGCCGTTTTCAGAGTCTACGCCGCCGATCGCGATCACCGGAATCCGAACCGCGGAGCAAGCTTCCGCCAGCTTAGCAATCCCTTGCGGCGCCCCGAACTTTCTTTTCGCCGGCGTATCGAAGATCGGCCCGAAAAAAGCGTAGGCCGCCCCGGCGCGTTCCGCTTCCCGCGCATCTTCGACGCTGTGGCATGAGACGCCAACCCGAAATCCCGCCGGCGCGTTCCCGTCGCGGCACCAGCGAATCACGTCTCGCGCGCGCAACGACTCGCCTCCCAAATGTACGCCCGCCGCCCCGGCCGCCAGCGCCACGTCCAGCCGGCCGTTCACAAAAACAGACGCCGCTCGTGTCGCCGCCGCACGCACAGCCGCGCGCGAGAGTGCAAGCAATTCGCGCCCCGCCAAATCCTTCTCGCGAATCTGCACCCAGTTCGCTCCGGCCGCAATCGCCGCATCGATTTTTGCAACGATGCTTTCGGTTGGATCGTCCGCGCCGAGTAACTGCCGGTTCGTGACGTAGCAGACGACGCGTTCAGGATCGGCTGGCAACACTGACGACTCGCTTCCGGAATGATTCGAGCGACAGCAGAACGTTCATGAATCCCAGCCCGGAAATCGCGCCGCGTATGAACGGATTTTTCAGCAGCAGCCCCAGCGCCGGATACTGATAGAAGAGGTAGTTGGTTTCCCATGAATCCAGCCACGGCACGAGTATCAGAATCAACCCGAGCGCGAACCAGACCAACAGAACGGGGACGCGCACAATTCGACTCATTGCGGAACTAAGATTATGGGAGATTCTCGCGGGTGCTGCAACCGGAGATCAGGCTTTTTGCAGTGTCGCGATGCGATCGGCCACGTCGCGGTAGTCGATGTTCATTGCGTAGACTTGCCGGAAGCTGTCGAGCGCGGCCGACGATTCGCCCGCCAGATCGAGCGCCACTCCGAGATCGTACCGTAGCGCCATCACGGTTTCCTGATCGAGCCGCGGCGTTTCGAGCGCCCGCTGATACCACAACGACGCAATCTTCGGCTCGCCCTTATCGACGAAAGAAAGCGCGAGCAGGGTCGCGCAGTTCATTGCGTAGGGAAACGGCTTGCCCTTTTGCACGGCCTTGGCAACCTTCTGGAATTCGCCGATCGCCTCGTCGAGCAATCCCATTTCCCGGTAGGCGATGCCGAGGTTGTAGTGCGTTTCGAGATCTTCGTCCTCGTCCGCCATTTCGCCCAGTTCCGAGCGGAATTCCTGGAAAACCTCGGCTAGCTCGTTGAGGCTCTCGACCGTAGCTGGGGGAACGGAACCAACCTCCGCGAAGACGGGCGCCGGAGGCGCGGCGGGCACGATCGGAATCTTGGCTACGGGCGCTGCCGCCGCGGGCCTTGCCGGTGCTGGCGGATGACCACCGTTCACGGGCGCTGCAGGAGTTTTCGCAGCTTTCGCCGGCTTTGCCGGTGGCGCTTCCATGTCGTCGATTTCGGCCGCAAGCTCGCTCAGGAAATCCTCCGTCGTCGCGGCGCCTTGTTTTTCGGCCGCCTCGGCGGGACCGGCGCTCAATTCCAGCTCGAACTCTTTGCCGCGATCGGCCGCCGCTTCCACGGGGCTCGTTTCTTCAGCGGGCTCTTCCACAATTTCAAGAACGGGCTCTTCCGCAGCCGGCTCGGCGGTGACCTCTTGAATCTCGATCGGAATCTCAGCCGCCTCAGGCTCCGCGGCCTCTTCGATCTCGATTTGTTCCGTCTCTGCTTCCGCCGCCTCGACCGGCGCCGGTTCTTCGACGGTTAGTGCGGGCGCACCGAGCACGCCCTCTGACGCCGCACTCGATGGCTCCGCCACTTCCTGCGCCATCGCCTCCCATTCATCCGAGAGATCGACTTCTTCGCCAGATGACGCCCGGGCCGCAGCAGGAGCCTCTTCATCCTTTGGTGGTGCTGGTGCCGCCTGAGGCAACGCATGTTCTTCCGTCTCGACCGGTGCGACCGCGATTTCGAACTCAGCGGGCGCAGCCGGAGCAGGGCTTGCATCCTGCGAAATAGCTTCAGCCCGCGCGACTTCGATCTTCGCCTCGGGCTCGCTCGCCAGCGGCGCGCCCGCCGCAACCATTGGAGCGGAAGCTTGTTCCGTCGCCGTGCCCTTTTCTTCCTCGCTCGTGCCGGCTGCCTTCTCGAATCTGCTACGAAGCTCGGCAAAGCGCTCGGCGTTGATTGAATCGTTTCGCTCGCGGTGAATCTGTTCGAGCTGCGCGGCAAGTTCTGCCGTGCGGCGTTCGTCGCCCGCGCCCAGGTAGAAATCCAGCAAACGTTCGAGCGTGGCCGTATGTCGCGGCGCACGTTGCAAGACGTTTTCGAGCAGGTGCGTCGCCTTGTGCGTCAGGCCGTAGCTCGAAAAGAGGTCCACGTCGGTGAGAGCTTGCGATACATACCGCTGCGTCTCTTCGTCGAGGATCTCTTCGGCGATGACCGGCTGAGCGGCGGGAGTGGCAGATAGCCTCCGTGGCTCCTCATCAGCCTCGCCCTGTGCCTGGACAACATGTTTCTCCTCGGCGGTCGGCTTGAGTGGCGCCACAGCCTGTGGCTTGGCTGGCGCTCGAGCGGGCGCACCGCCCCGCGCACGCTGGCGAAGCTCGTCGAGCCTTATCAGGAGGCGTTCGTCGTCTCGATTCTTCTCGATGAGTTCCTGCATCCGCTCTTCGGCCTTCCCAAAGTCTCCGGCGTCAGCGTAGGCGTCGACAAGCGCGCTCAGCGCGGAGTCAAGGTGGAAAGGATCGCTTGTGTGCCGCGAAAAATCGGCCAGCAGCTCATTCGCCTCGATATCGCCCGGAAGTTTCTCGGTGATTTTCAGAAGCGCTTGCATGAACTTATCCTGCTCGTTCGCCTCCGTCATCGGTTCGCGGAGTTCGCGGAGCAGCGGAAGTGCTTCCTTCGCTTTCCCCGCCTCGGTCAGCGCGTCTACCACTTTTGCCAGCAATCCGGAATGTGAGCTTCCGCGCACCAGTTGGTTGCGCGCCCGGTCGGCAGCCTTTTCCGTCCGGCCCGCCTTCAGCTCCAGGTCGAGGATCATGTTCGTCACGTCGCCGCCCGCATCGGCTTCCGGATGCTTCTCCAGGATGGCGATCGCCTCAACGTGCTTGTGTGCCGCGATCAAAATTTTGGCCTTCAGAAGCTGTGCCGCTACGTTGGTCGGATCGACGTCGAGCGCCCGGTCGATCAGTTTCGGCGCTTCCTCGGCATCGCCATGCTCGAAGAGCCGCTGCGCGTAATTGAAATATGTCTGGGCCGCCTCTTTCTTCTGGCCCATCACGTTGTAGAGTTCGGCGAGGCGCATCTGCACGCGCGGATTTTCCGGCTCGACGTCCAGCAGCCGGTGCAGCACCTCGACGGCTTTGGGGGCTTGGTTCGCTTTCAAGTGAGCTTCGGCGATCTGCAGGAACAGCGGCCGGGCCTCGCTCAGCACGCCCTGCTGCACGTACAGGTCGGCTAGCCGTTCGAGTGGCTGAAGTTCGTTCGGCGCGAGCTTGGCGATCTTTTTGTAGATCGCGATGGCTTTGCTGTTGAAGCCGTCGCTCAGGTAGACCTGCGCGAGCCGCTCGAAGTACTCGACCGCTTGCGGCATGTCGCCCTGGCGCGCGAACAGGTCCCCGACGGTCATCAGCGTCGCCTGATCCTTCGCGTCGTGCCGGAGGATCTGCTGATATTCGCCGATCGCCTGAGCGACCTTGCCCTGGTTGAGAAACTTCAGCGCGTTTTCGAGCGCTTTGCTTTTGTTGAACGCCATGAACGGTTCCGCATGCCCCACCCGCGTCTGGCCTTAAGGAAGGTCGTGGGGTCAGAGCGGATCAGGCTTGAAGGTTAGCATGCGCGAAAAACCAGGGTCTATGTGACGGAGAGGGGGTGGTGCCGAAGGGGATAATAGGGTGGTGCACCGGGCCGCTCCGGCAGGGACGCCCGGACGAGCGGGAGCGCCCGATACCCGTCTTAAGGAGTCGAATCCGCGAGCGCGCTGCCAGCACCATCGGCCGCAGCCTCCAGCGGCAGCGGGGCCTGCTCCGCCCCGGCAGCCCAGCAGCGTGCCTCTCGCACCGGGGCATACGAATACCGGTGCAGCGGCGACGGCCCGTTCCGCCGCAGCGCCTCGAGATGATCCGGCGTGCCGTAGCCCTTATTCTGCGCGAGCCCGTACTGGGGATACAGCTGGTCGAACTCCTCCATCCGCCGGTCCCTTTCGACCTTCGCCAGAATTGACGCGGCCGCAATCGACACCGAGCGCGCGTCGCCGTGAATCAGAGCCTTTTGTTCGATGGGAAGATCGAGCTCGATGGCGTCGAGTAGGAGATAGTCGGGAAAGGGATTGATCTGCGAGATGGCGGCGACCATCGCTTGGCGGCTCGCCTGGTAGATGTTCCAGGCATCGATTCGGCTCGAGTCGATCTCCGCCACGGCCCACGCCAGCGCGTGCTGCCGGATGCGGACGGCAAGCTCACCGCGGCGTTCCGGCGCGAGCTTCTTCGAGTCGTCGAGCCCCACGATCCGCCGCCGGGGGTTCAGGATTACAGCCGCGGCGACTACCGGCCCGAAGAGGGAGCCGCGCCCTGCTTCGTCCAATCCAGCGATGCGCTGCCATCCGTGCTGGCGCGCCTCGCGCTCGTAGCGTGAGCAGCAGAGCCGCCTGCGGTGAGCGACGTCGAACCGTCCCATCGGCGACGGATTTTAGCACACGCTGCCGCGATGCTGGCGCCGTGATCGCGCAATTCCGCGAAGATATTCGAGCAACAAAAAGCCCGCGCCGGAGAAACCCGGGCGGGCCGGAATGTCTTCAAGTTTTAGCGAATTTGATTGCAACTACTCAGCGGCAGCGGCGACAGCCTCAAGCTTGGGGGCAGCGCGCTTGATGCGTGCGGCCTTGCCCTTGCGCGCGCGGAGATAATTTAGCTTCGCGCGCCGCACTCGGCCCTCGCTCACGACGTCAATCTTGCTGATCATCGGCGAATGAACCGGGAAGATGCGCTCCACGCCGACGCCGAAGCTCACGCGCCGCACTGTAAAACTCTCGCCCAGAAACTCGCCGCGGCGGCTCATCACCACTCCCTCAAACGGCTGGATGCGCTCTTTGTCGCCTTCCTTCAATCGGACGTGCACGCGGATCGTGTCGCCGGGACGAAATGCCGGATGGTCCTTGCGTAGTTGCGACTCCTGCACCTTAGCGATGATCGGTTTCATGACAGTTTTTCCCTGCAGACCCGCTCAGGTGGGGCCAGCACACAACGCACAATCTCGTATTATAGCGAATCGGCGCAGGTCTGCCTACACGAAATTAACGCTGCGTTAACATAAGCCGTGGCCGGGCCAGCGCGACATGTGCCGCGCCGGCCTGCCCAGCGTAATCGTCAGAAGGTATACTTCAGCCCGAATTGCATGATCCGCCCCGGCACTGAACTCGAGGTTATCTCTCCAAAGCCCGCCGCGCCATAACCGTTGCCGGGCTCATTGAATTGTGCGTGATTGAAGAGGTTGAAGAACTCCGCCCGGAACTGAAGGCTGGCGTCCTCCCGCAGTCCCCCGACGGTCGTGTTCTTGATGATCGCCATGTCGAAGTTGAGCTGCGTGCAGCACCTCATAATTCCGACACCCGAATCCCCAAATCCCGTGCCGCAGTTAACGAACTGAGGGTTGGCCCCCGTGCAGCCGGCTGTGTAGGGGCCCCCAGCTGTGCTCGGAGTCCCGCCAAACAACGGTGCTGGCGCGAATGGGCTAGTCGTCTGATTAAAGAACCCGGAGCCTCCGCTGAGCCCGTTGACCACGCGCGAATACATACTGCCCGTGGACGCGAGCGGAATGCCCGACTTGCAATTCCCGAGCGAATTGCAATCAACCGGGTCTGCGAGTTCGACTCGGTCGACAGGACCCGTGGGCGGAATCGAACTGCCGTACAGAAGGGTCGCTCCATTGCCGTTAATCCCGTCGGTGACGCTGAAAGGCAGACCGTCTTGAATCGTGGTCACGCCGGAAACGCCCCACCCCCCGAGAGCCTTCTCTTTCCACCCCTCGCTCTTGTAAGGCAACTCGTAGCTGTAGCTAAGCACAAAGCGCTGGGGGCGGTTGAACGCCGCCGGCCCATACTGTTGCCGGTCGTTCAATGGATCGTTTGACGACGCGCTGCCCGAGAGCACGTTGCCGGGCGTCGCAATTCCGGCCCCGGCTTCGCTGGCGTTGATGTCTGTCTTGAGGCTGCTCCAAGTGTAGGAAGCCTGGAAGGTCAGGCCGTGGGAAAACGTGTGACGGAGCTGCGCTTGCAAACTGTTGTAGAGATGATTTCCGTCCGTTTTGACCTGCTGTAGATTTCCCGGGTTGACGCCCAGATAAGCCACACGGCCAAGATAATTGCTGGCGGTGTTCTCGAGAACCTGTGTGGCAAGGTTGGCGTTGGCGGCATCATTCATGGGGAATGAGCTGGCGGGCCGCTCGAGCAGCTGGTTCACCACGTCTGTCGGCGGATTGCAGGTGGCCGAAGCTGCGCCGCAATCCACGAGATACGCGAGGTTCGGATCGCGGTTCCAATCGTAGAGATGAATTCCATGCGATCCTACGTAGCCGATATCCGCTATCCACCCATGGGCAAACTCGTACTGAACGTCGAGGTTGTACTGCTGAATCTTGGGCGTGCGCATGGCCGGATCGTCGCCCGAATTGAGGAGCCCCGAAGCGTTGCCGCCGAAATGGTCGGTGATGGTCGTGGCGCCAGTTGCAGCGGTGCCCGGCGTCACCACCAGTGTTCGAGGAATAAAACCGAGGAACTGCGGACACGAGGGGCAAAACGGGTTCTGGAGGGTCTGGCCCGGATTCTCTCCAACGCCTGTGGCGTAGGGCGGCATATTGCCCAGGATGTTATCCCCGACCAGGTTTCCGTAAACGCGGTCAAAGAACATGCCGTAACCCGCGCGGACAACCAGCTTATCCTTCGCCTGCCACGCCACACCGAGGCGGGGAGAAAAGTTGTCAAGGGGAGAGCCGTTCAACAGCGTCTTGTTGCTGTTGACAGTGATGCCCGTTGAGCCGAACTCGCCGACTAGGCCGTTGTATTCGGCCCGGTTGTAATTCTTTTGGACGATATAGCCCGCCAATGTGCCACCCGGGTTGTTCAAAAAGAAAGAGCCCGTATCCACCAGACCGGCTTGCTGGGCTCCGAAGTTCGTGAAGACGCCATGCGCATCGCTGGGCCATCCATCGTACTCCCAGCGAATGCCTGCGTTCAGGGTGAGATGGTGCGTCAATTTGATGTCGTCCTCAGCGAACGTCGAGTATTCGCTGATGCGCCAGTGATGAGGATTCGGCGAGCCATTGGGCAGCAGGCGATTGGTAGAGTTTATGAACCAGCCGGCGGAAACGGGAGTACCTGCGACACCGTTGGCCTCATCGGAGGCAAGGCCGCTGTTGCTCAGCAGGATGTCGGCCATATCACCAGCGACGATCCAACCCCTTTCCCTGTTAGGTTGCGCCCAATTCCACTGGATGCGCTGCGTGTTGACGCCCGCTCGAAACGAATGCTTGCCATGGTTCCACGAAATCTGATCGCCGGTCAGGAAGCTGGTCTGGATACTCCGGGTCGCAGAAAAGAAATTCCCTCCAGCGCTCCACGCTCCCCATTGGGACCCCGCGGGAATCCCGAGGCTGCCGATGATTGGGATCAGAGAGTCTTCGCGATTGCCAGCAGCGGCCGCTGAAAGTGGGCATGCCGCGCCGTCATTGACGGCGGGAATGATGTCGAGCGGGGTGGTCCCGTCGCCCGCGCACGCCTGGACTGTGTCGCCGTCTGTGACGTTAAGGTACAAACGCTGGAAGGAGCCGAATACCTCGTTCACGAAATTGCTTGTGACTACCGTCGTGTCCCTCAGAATCGCAGAAGTCGACGCATACTGCGCATCCTCCGGGGCGCCCGGGTCGCAGCCGGTGACAATGCAACTAAAACTCTGGGTTTGCGGGTCGGCGGAAAAGAAAAACTTTTCCGATATGGTGTTCTTGCTGTTCAGCACGTAATCGCTGTTGAGCATGTATTGATTTTCGTTGGCGATCGTAGGTTGCGAAATCGTTGTCGGCGTAGCGCACGAGATTTTGTCCGCGATGCAGAAGGGCACGGGCAAGCCGCCCTCCGAGGTGTAGCGCAAACTGGGAAGGTAATAGCCGTTGTTGAAGCCTCCCTGAGCTTGAGGAATCTTCTCCGTCTGCCGCAGGAGATTGATGGCGGTATTACTGATGTTGGATCCGGTAGGATTGACGAAGTTGCCTGACTGGCCTAGACCGCTGGCAAAATCAGTCTCGCCCGCAAACGCGCATCCCAGATATTCCCTATACGTGTTGTAAGCGCAGGGCGTTCCGCCCGGTGTGAAGTCCCGGTCGATCACACCCGCGTTGCCGTCTGCGCGCGCACTCGCGAAGGGAACGCCCGGCTCGTTGAGTGGGAGCAGGTCGACTTCAGTCAAGGAGGTAGCGAAGCCATTGCTGCCGATTCCGTTGAGCTGCCTGGTACCCTGATACGAGCCAAAGGCGAAAAACTTGTCTTTGATGATCGGTCCGCCAAAAGTGCCGCCAAACTGGTTCTGCTTCACTGTCGGCGGCTTATTTGGCAACTTGTTGCTGAGTTCGGAGAACTTGTAGAAGAAATCGTTGGCATCGAAGATATTGTTGCGGTTGAACTCCCACGCCGATCCGTGGAACTGGTTCGTACCGCTCTTCGTCACCACGTTCACATTCGCGCCCGGGTTCTGCCCGTACGCGGCGTCGTACTGCGACGTCTGCACCTTGAACTCCTGGATCGAGTCCGGGTTGGGAATCGGGATCCCGGCATAGCTGCCTGACTGCGCCGCGCCGCCGCTGCCGTAGTTCGTCGTGACGACCCCGTCCATCATGTACGTGTTCTGATCGGACCCGGAACCGTTCACGTTGATGTCCATCGTGCCGTTTCCGACCGCCGTCGCCGTCGCTACGTTCGCCGTTACGCCGGGCGAAAGGTCGATCACCTGAGTGAAGTTGCGGGTGCTCAGCGGCAGGTTCGTTACCGTCGCCCCGGAAACCAGCCCTCCTACCGTCGCATTCTCGGTCTGCAGCGTCACTGCCGTCGACGAAACCGTTACTTCTTGAGTCTGCGCGCCGATCTCCAGGCCGCGATTCAGTTCGACCGTCTCCGTGACGTTCACGGTCGTCGATGGCACCTCGATCGTCTTGAAACCCTTTGCGGAAAAGTTCACGCTGTAATTCCCGGGCGGCAGCAGGGAAAACTTATACAAGCCGTTGGCGTCGGTGGTTGCCGTGCGTGTTTGGCCCGTCGCCAGGCTCGTTGCCGTGACGGTCGCGCCCGAGATCACGGCCCCGGAAGGATCGGTCACCGTTCCGGCCAGCGCTCCCGTCGAGGCGCTTTGCGCCAGGGCAGGGGAAACACAGATGAAGAGCGCCAGCAGGCACACCAGTAGCCCCGACGCGATCTTGAATCCCGAAAATTGTGAATGGAATACACACACACCCGACCGCTCGGCAAACATCGGCATTTTCGTCCCCCCAAAACCCCACCATCAAGTGGCCCTGGATTTCGCGCCCCCCGGCGCGGGTCTCGTGCAAAGAGCGGATTGAAGCCGCGCCACCCCGGCGCAAGCCATCAAGCAAGGCTGACAGTAGTTGCTAGACACAACTACGCAGACTTGTGCTCGGAGCGTTTACTACTGATCGTTCCCTTGTGTCAAGGTTCAAACGGCGTAGGCAGGCCAGAAAAGACGGTCCTATCCGGCGTTTTTCGTCGGCGCTCGCTCGCCCTCGGCACTCTGCGCCGCCGGACCGAGCAACTCGGGCCGATTCCGGAGCGTCTTCGCGAGCGCCTGTTTACGCCGCCACCGGCGGATTTCTTCGTGGTTGCCGCTCATCAGGACATCGGGCACATCCCATCCCCGGAAGCTCTGCGGTCGCGTGTAGTGCGGAAAATCGAGGATGCCGTGACTCGTGAACTCCGATCGGTTCAGCTCCGTCTGCAGGGGCGTCGCCTGCCGCGTCCCATCCCAACCTTCTCCGACTGCGCTGAACGACTCATTCACCGCCGAATCCTCGTTCCCCAGCGCGCCGGGAATCAGCCGCGTCACGGCGTCCAGCACCATCGCCGCCGCCAGTTCCCCACCCGATAGGACGAAATCCCCAATCGAAATTTCGTCCGTCGCCAGATGCTCGGCCACGCGCTCGTCCACTCCCTCGTAGCGCCCGCAGAGCAGGACGATTCGCCCGAGCTTCGCGAATCGCCGCGCCGTCTCCTGCCGGAACAATTTCCCCGCGGCCGACAGCAGCACGATCGCCGTCCCCGCCCGTTCCTTCGCGCCCGCCTCGCCTGCCAGCGATTCCACCGCCTCGAACAGCGGCTCCGGCTTCATCACCATTCCCTCGCCGCCGCCAAACGGCCGGTCGTCCACCGTCCGGTGCCGGTCGTGTGTGAACGCGCGCAGGTCGTGCACGTGCGTCTCGATCAGCCCCGCCTCGCGAGCCCGCCGCACGATCCCGTAATCGAGCGGCCCGCCGAAAAACTCCGGGAAAATTGTGATGATATCAAAGCGCATCGATAGCCTGCCACGCCGATCGCAATCACGATCGCGCCCGCAATCGCGGTTCCCATGCCCGCCATCGGCCGGTGGCGAATGCCCGGGTACAGAAGGAAGAGCGGCAGCCACACTGTAACCGTTCCCGGCACCAGCACAGTGAAGATCGCCAGTTTCGTCAGGAGCAGAAACGTCGCCACATTTTCTCGACCGGCGTTCGCCATGCGGCACCGCCGCAGCCGTGCTCTCGCGCGTGCGAGCCAGTCTACGCCAACAGGGATTGCTTAGGAATCGCGGTTCAATTCTCGCAGGCCCTCGGGCAGGACCACATCGATGCGCCGCGCCGCAAGATCGACGTTCACGCAAATTTCGTCCGCGAGCGGAATCAGCACCTCGCCGTGCGGCGAATCGACAGCGAGCAGCGGCGTCCCTCCTGTGAACTCCACATCGCGCACCACGCCGACCGCCGCGCCTTCTTCGCGTACCTCGCAGCCGATCAGATCCGTCACGTAATAGCTGCCGCCGGGCAGCGGCGCGCGCTCCGCGAGCGGAATCCGCACCTCGAGTCCCACCAGTTTCTCCGCATCCGAAATCGAATCCGAACCCTCGAAGTGAAAAATCGCCTGCCCGCCGCGGCTGTGCGAGAGCCAGCACGAGCGCACGCCGACACGTCGCCCTGCTGGCTCCGCATTCGCATCGGAGTCGCGCGCGGCATCTTTCTTGCCGTCGCATAGATAGACCTGTTTCAGTTGCGTGAGCCGTTCGGGAAAGTCGGTGAGGATCTCGGCAGCTACTTCTCCGCGCCGTCCATGTGGGCGCAGGATGCGCGCCACGGTGACACCCGCCGCCGGTGGGAATTGCCGCGTGGTCACGCTACTCTAGGATTTCGAGCGTAAACCTTTTCTTCAGCTTCATGCCTGCGGCGCCCAGGAGCGTGCGAATCGACTTGGCCGTGCGCCCCTGCCGTCCGATCACTTTGCCCAAATCTTCGGGATGGACCCGTAGTTCGAGCACCGTCACCTGTTCGCCGTCCACTGCATGCACCTGTACTTGATCCGGATGATCTACGAGTGCTTTCGCAATCTGCTCCACCAGCTCCTTCATGGCCGTTCCTCCACAGTGTGCCGTGCCCAGCGGAGAAATTCGCTTGAGCGGGTACGATAACCATGCACATAACACTCTGTAGAATGGGACGCTTTAGACAGGCTTGGGGTTGCGCAGCAAGAGACTCCGAACCGTATCGCTGGGTTGTGCACCCTTGCTGATCCAGTACTGCACGCGCTCGCGATCGACATCCACAGCAGAGGGCTTTTTCTGCGGGTCGTAGGTTCCCACGATCTCGACGAACCGGCCGTTGCGCGGCCGCGTCTTTTCCGTCACCACCACGCGGTAGAACGGATGCTTCTTCTTGCCGATCCTGGCAAGGCGTATCGTTAACACGAGCAATTCCTCCTTATTTCAATCCCGCCAGTATAGCGGACCCCGCCCCTTTCACCAATCGCAATCTATCCCCAAGCCGGGCTATCATGCCGCAGAGAACACACATGCCCGATATTTCTATCCGCCCGGCGGCTCGCGGTGATTTGCCTCGCCTCACCGAAATCTACAACCACTACGTAATCCACACGCCCGTCACCTTCGACGTCGAGCCCTACACCGTCGAGCAGCGCGAAGCCTGGTTCAGCCAGTTCGCCGCCTCGGGACGGTACCGCCTGTTCGTCGCCGAAGAAAACGGCTCGGTCGTCGGCTACGCCGGCACCACCCGCTTCCGCCCCAAGGCGGCCTACGAAACCACGGTCGAAACGACGATCTATTGCGACCAGCGCGCCATCGGCAAACGAATCGGCTCGCGCCTCTATGGCACTCTATTCGACGCTCTGCAGGGCGAAGACATTCGCCGCATCGTCGCCGGCTACACGCTCCCGAATCCGGCGAGCGCCGCCCTTCACGAACGCTTCGGCTTCAAACGCGTAGGAGTCTTCACGGAAAACGGCCGCAAATTCGGCCGCTACTGGGACGTAGCCTGGAACGAGCGTCCGCTGAGCCTTTAGGCCAGGTCAGCGCCACGCGCATGTGTTGCAGAAGCGGGTCGCGCAGTTCGCGACCGCCAGGGTTTTCGAATTTCAGGTGGAAGCCCCCTGCTTCAGCAGGGGGAAACTGGAAGTTCTTAAGATGGGCTTCAGCCCTGGGCTTTCGATTCCGCCGAGAGCACAAATTCAAGCGCGAATCTCCGACCACGCGAAAGTTTTTCCGGGTGCCCCATCCTCGGTTTATGAGGGTGGGGCTTTTGACTTTAGGTTTTGACTTTGTTTCCATGCGCGCGCCTTCATCTCACGCCAGCAGCCACAGCAGCTTCGCCGCCTCCGCGCACTGCTCGATGGTCTGCTGGTCGCGCGCCGAAAACGCATCCACTTTCTCGCTCTCCACGTCGACCGTCCCGATCACGCGCCCATCGGGCGAAACCACCGGCACAATAATTTCCGAGAGCGTGCTGCCGAAAGCCGTTAGATACCGCGGATCCTTGCGTACATCTCCGACTACCACAGCCTTTTTCTCCGCGATCGCCGCGCCCGTCAGCCCCTTCGTCACGGGAAACGTCGGATGCTCAGGCGCGCCCGGCCCGCTCCATCCCATCATCGACACGTTCTCCGCGCCCACCTCATACACTCCCACCCAGCGGTAGTTGCCAATCTTCCGAATCAATTCCGCCAGCCGCTTGGCTCTCTCGGCGCGCAGCCCGCCGCTCGCCGCCGTCGTCCGAATCTGGTTCAGCGTGTTGTCCATCACAATCGGCATCGCTGCTCCTATCTGCTACCACGGGGAAAGTGCGTCCGTCATTCTGAGCGAAGCGAAGAATCTCTCTTACTTGCTATTTCAATCCCGCCAGCTTCCCGATCCCGCGCATCTTCATCTTCGCCATACTGCCGTACTGCTTCATCATCCGCCGCATATCCGAATACTGCTTCAGCACCTGATTCACTTCCTGCACGGAAGTCCCGCTGCCGCGCGCGATCCGCTTGCGCCGTTTGCCGTCGATCACGTTCGCGTCGGCCCGCTCGGCCGCCGTCATCGAATTGATGATCGCCTCGATCGACTTCAGCTGCTTCTCGTCGAGCGACGCGTCCTTCGGAATCTTCGCGAACGGCCCCACCTTCGGCAGCATTCCCATCAGCTGCTCGATCGAGCCCATCTTGCGGATCTGCTGCAGCTGGTCGCGGAAATCCTCGAGCGTGAACTCATTTTCGCGCAGCTTGCGTTCGAGCTCGCGCGCCTGTTTCTCGTCGACGTTTTTCTGCGCCTTCTCGATCAGCCCGAGGACGTCGCCCATCCCGAGAATTCGTCCCACGATCCGGTCCGGCAGAAACGGCTCGAGAGCATCGTATTTCTCGCCCACGCCCACAAACTTCACCGGCGCGCCCGTCACCTTGCGAATCGAAAGGGCCGCGCCGCCGCGCGCATCGCCGTCCATCTTCGTCAGGACGACCCCCGTCACGCCCAGCCGCTTGTGAAATTCCCCGGCCGACCGCACCGCGTCCTGCCCGATCATCGCGTCCGCCACGAACAGAATTTCCGCCGGGCCAAGCTCCTTTTTCAGCATCGAGAGTTCGTTCATCAATTCGTCGTCGATGTGCAGCCGCCCCGCCGTATCCACTAGGATCACGTCGCACGCGGAAAGCTTCGCCTCGCGCACCGCCCCGCGCACGATCTCGAGCGGCTTGTCGGTTCCGGTGCCGGGCCAGATCGGCGTGCCCGTCGCCTTCGCCACCTGCGCTAGTTGCTCGCGCGCCGCGGGACGGTACACGTCCGTCGAAACCACGATCGGCCGGTGCCCGTGCTCCGCGAGCCATTTTCCGAGCTTTCCGGTCGAGGTCGTCTTGCCCGAGCCCTGCAGCCCGCAGATCAGCCACACCGAAGGCGGTCGCGACGCAAACTGCGGCCGCGCCTCGCGCCCGAGCAGTTCCGCCAGCTCGTCGCGCACGATTTTCACCACCTGCTGCTCGGGCGAAAGTTGCAGCAGCACCTCGGACCCGAGCGCCTTCTCGCGCACGTGCGCGATGAATTCGTCCGCCACCTGCAAATTGACGTCGCCTTCGAGCAGCGCCTCGCGGATCTCCGCGAGCGCCGCGTCGAGGTGCTCTTCGGTGAGCTTCCCCTGCCCGCGCAAATTCTTGAATGTGCGCTGCAGTTTTTCTGTGAGTGTTTCAAACATGCGTTCTTCTCTTTGCTGTCATCCCGGCAGAGGGCCGCACTTTGGCCCGACGAGGGATCTGCTTTTTCTTGTCTATTTCCGCTGTCCTTTGTGCTCTCACGAAACGCCCGCCCGGTTCGTCTTCGACATCATGAACGCGGCCACTTCGGCCGTCGGCGCCGCACGATCCACAAATCCAAATGTCCCCTTCTCTTTCATTTCGCGCGCCGCGCCAATCAACCCGCCGAACGCCGACCGGGCCAGCACGCCGCCCAGACTGATCCGCCGCACGCCCGCCGCTTCGAGTTCCGCCACCGGAAACGCCAGCCCCTTGATTCCGGCGAGCACATTTACAGGACGCGGCGTCACCGCCGCGCAAACCGCGCGAATCGCATCGAGGCTCGGCAGCCCCGGCGCAAACAGCACTTCCGCGCCAGCTTTCGCAAAGGCCTGCAAGCGCCGAATCGTATCGCCGAGATCGGCGCGCCCGTGCAGAAAGTTTTCCGCGCGCGCTGTCAGCGTAAATGGAAACGGCAGCACCCGCGCGGCCTCCACGGCTGCCGCGACGCGCTCGACCGCGAGCGAAAAATCGTAGATCGGTCGCCTATCGTCGCCGCTCGCGTCTTCCACCGAGCCGCCGACGATTCCCGTCGCGCCCGCCAGCCGAATCGTTTCCGCGACCGTCTTCGGATCGTCGCCAAAACATTTTTCGAGGTCCGCGGCGACCGGCACATCCACCGCCTCGCTCACCGCGCGGCAATGCGCGAACAATTCGTCGCGTGTCGTCGCGCCATCGCGCTTGCCGAGCGAGTACGCAAAGCCGCTGCTGGTCGTCGCGAGCGCCTCAAATCCCATCCCCGCCAGAATTCGCGCGCTCCCCACATCCCACGGATTCGGGATGATGAACGCTCCCGGCCCAGCCTCCTCAATCGCTGCGCCCACCGTCGCCGGCAACCGGTGCAGCGCCCGAAATTTCGCCGCCTTCTCGCTCTGCGTCGCGCTCATTGCGATTTCATTCTAGGGGAGGGCCGCAGGCCGGTCAAACACGACGCGTACAAACACCAGCTGTTCAAACCCGTGCGATCGAGAGACGAGGAAACGCGGCGCGATACAGGCGGTCGTCGAAGGTGAGCAGGCGATAACCTCGGCGCAGGGCATGGGCGCCAATCACGAAATCGGCAAGGATTCGCCGCGGTCCGCCGCTCTGCTGTTTCCGCCGGTGCCCCGCATAGTCCTGGAACGCGCGCCCCGCCGTCCGCCAGATTTGCTCGTCGATATTCCAGTCGACGGCGATGCCTGTTTCCTTGAGGAAATAATCGACGAAAGTTTCCGTGCGCGCCGGCGCAGCCAATAATTCCGCGAAGACCGGAGCGGCCGTCACCAGTCTGCCGCGCGCGAGTGCCTCGTCCAAGGCCGCCCGAGCTGTCGAATTAAGCGCGTCGTCTTCGTACCAAAGCGCGATCACCACATTCGTATCGAGGGCTGTCGTCATCGTCCGCGCAGCTTGCGAACCCAGCGAACGATCCCCTTCTTGCCGCCGGTGATACCCGGAGTTCCAATTCCGCGAAACTTCTCGAAGGGGCTTTCGCTTCTCTCGGGCCGCACACGAATCTCGGAGCCCTTCTGTTCGAAGAGCAGGTGGTCACCGGGGCGTACGCCAAGGGCGCGTCGAATCTCATGCGGAACCGTGATCTGCCCCTTGCTTGTGATTTTCGCTCGCTTCGTCACCGGAGCCTCCAGACTCCTTACTTTATCACATGACCTCCTTACTTGCCGCCGCTTTGCAAGGGAGTGCTCACGTCCGTTCACTTGACTCGCGCCACAGCGCGGCGCAAGAATGGCGGCTGCCTCGCGTTCGCAACGCCCCCGGCGAGGCGCACGGCGCGCAGCTCGCCTAACACTGCGCGATCTCACGCCGCGAATAGCAATCCTGCCCGCGCCTCACCGGCGCCGGCATCGAATCCGAAGGTACGAGTTCCCAGCCGAGAAGGAGGACATCATGTACGTCGTCACCGGAGCGAGCGGCAACAGCGGCCACGTCGTGGCGGAAAGCCTGCTCGATGCGGGAGAACAGGTTCGCGTGATCGGCCGCAGCGCCGACCGCTTGCAGCGCCTCGTGGCGAAGGGCGCCGAGCCTTGCATCTGCGACCTCACCGGCCGGCTCGCGCTCGAAAAAGCCTTCGCCGGCGCCCAAGGCGTCTACGTGATGATTCCGCCCAACACCGCCAGCCGCGACTATCGCGCCTTCCAGGATCGTGTCACCGATTCGATCGCCGCCGCGCTCGAAGCTTCCGAAGTCGAGTACGCCATCGCGCTCAGCAGTTTCGGCGCCGACAAAAAAGATAAAACCGGCCCCGTCGTCGGCTTGCACTACCTCGAGCAGCGCCTCAGCCAGATTGCCGGCCTCAACGTCTGCTTCCTTCGCGCCGGCTACTTCATGGAGAACACGCTCGCGCAGGTGGGCATCATCAAAGCGATGGGCGCCACCGCCGGCCCGTTGCGCGGCGACCTCGATCTCCCGCTGATCGCCACGCAGGACATCGGCGAATACGCCGCCGACACACTGCTCGCTCTCGAATTCACCGGTGCGAACACGCAAGAACTTCTCGGCGAGCGCGATGTCAGCATGGCCGAGGCCGCTTCGATCATCGGCCGCGCGATCGATAATCCCGACCTCTCCTACCTGCAGTTGCCTGCAAGCGAGGTGCGCGCCGCGTTCATCGGCATGGGGATGTCGGAAAACATCACGGACCTGATGCTCGAAATGTGCGACGCGCTCAATTCCGGCCACATGGCCGCGCTCGAAGAGCGCACCGACAGCAATACGACACCCACCTCCTACGAAACTTTCGTCGAGGACGAAATCGTCTCCCTCTTCAACGCCAAATCCAAATCGGCCTAGACGGACTCGCGGCGGGGCGCGCATGGAACGCGCCCTTCCTCCTACAGCAGCCTTCCGCAGAAGTATTCGTAGAAGTTGGGATCGCCCCAGTAGCTCAGGTGCGCGAGCGCTGGCACGCGGTAGGGAAACTGCCGTTGGTCGTTCACGCGATAAAACTGCAGATTCCCGCTCACGAAATCCATCCGCGCCCATGCGTTGAGCCAGACCAGATCATCGAGCTGTCCGAATTTGTAGTTAAACGCAAATTCCCCGTAATCTCGCCCCGAACGTTTCTTGCGAAACGAGTGCAGCAGCGAAAGAATCTGCGCGCGAATCGCCTGGTCGCGCTTTACGTGCTCGCGGAAAAAATAGTAGATCTTGTCGAGCGGGCACCCGAACGTCAGCAATCCCTTGAGCGATCCCAGCTGCGCGAGCGTCAGTGCCAGCTCGGGGCGGTCGTCCTGCTGGGGATTGGGGTTCGCGTTGAACTCCGCCAGGATTTCGTTGATCGTGTCGTACGCGATCGCGCTGCCCAGCGAGTGTCCCGCCAGGATCACCCGGTCGTACTCGCCGCACGCGAGCAGCATTTTCAGCGCGGCCGTGGAACCGTCGAGAATCGCGTTGCGCGCCTCAAAGTTCTTCGACTTGGCGTCCATGTTCGTGTAGACGGCCACGTCGGCCACGTACGCCGTCATCGCACACGAAACCACAGCGGCGAGCGCCGCTCCCGCAATCGGCTCCCAGTGGCCGTTCCCGAAAACGCGGCGCAGCACGTGCCACGCCACGTAACGCTCGGGGCGAAGGTCCAATTCCAGGGCGACAGCAAGAAACATCGCGGCCCCCAACCAGTCGAGCACGAGCCAGACAACGTCGCCGATCGTCTCGATCGCCGCGCCCGGATACTGCTTCAGCTCCCACAGCCCCTGCAGCCCGAACCACGCCATCAGCGCGGCCAGAAAATACAGCAGTAAAATACCCGCGTGCAGAACCGTCAGATACGCCAGCGAATGCGCCAAAATGTTTTTCAGAGCGTCCGCCCAAGAGTGCGTCCCCGAAAGCCAGTGCAGGAGCAGTCCCATGCCCACCGCCAGCGGAATATACAGCAGGAGAACGCGCAGCAGCTCGCGCGCGTAAAGTTTCAAGGCTTTCCCGGTACCGCGCAGCCAGCTCATGCCCTGCGCGCCGATCATCTCCTGAAGATTATCGGCAAAATATTTCAGCGGCGTCAGGTCGGTGAAGAGCACCCACTTCACGGTTTCGACCGCGCTCAGCTTGTCTTCGGTTATCGGCGCCCAGTAATACTCGAAGAGGTCGACGCGCGCATCCGGCTCGTCCTTTGCAGCCGCGTCCGCGCTGCTCTCACGACACTCCGGCAACTCCCGATTCGCATCGAAGATGCCGATGCGCATGCCCACCTGCGTCCAATCCTTGTGCGCGATTTCGATCGGGCAAAGCTTCGCATTTAAATGCTGCGTGTCGCGCAGGTAGGTGAAGACGCCGCGGGCAAAGCTGTCGAGCGTCTCGTAGGGATTCTGTTCTCCGATGCCGTGGATGATGAGCAGGGCCTGCTTCGCGCTTCGCAAGCCGAACGGAGGCACCGGCTGAATGGCAGCGCCCATAATTCCTCCCGTGGGACATCACCAGAGAGTAAATATTTGCAGCAGACGGTACCGCACCCCGCGCGGGTTGTCAATCGTGAGCGCGGTGGGGATCGTCTGGTGGGCGAGGCTTAGTCGAGGAAAATCGGCAGGCACAGCGGCGGCTCGACGTGAAAATCCAGCCGCGCGATCTCTTCGAGCGCCCGCTGCAGCACCGCGCTGTCGCACGGCTCGAGCGTCATCACAAACGACAGCGCCGAATGCGGGAACCCCGGCTTCTGCAGCAGCGCGTCGATGCTGATCTGATATTTCGCGAGGATCGCCGCGAGCCCCGCGACGATTCCCGGCCGGTCGCGCACCACGAATCGCAAATAGTGCCGCACCGTGAAATCGCCGTTCACGGAGTCCGGCGTCTCCGCCGCGCCCGGCAACGCCTCGGGCGGCGCGCCCGTGCTTCGCGCGATCGCATACAAATCGGAAATCACGGCCACGGCCGTCGGATCGCCGCCCGCGCCGTAGCCCGAAAAAATCACGCGCCCGCCGAATTCGCCCGTCACCGCCACAATATTCTGGCTGCCCTGCGTGTGCGCCATCAGCGACGCCTCCGGAATCACCGCGGGCTGCACCGCGGCGGCGAGCCGCACGCCGGCGGACGTGTCCTTCAGCGCGAGCGAAATCTGGCGGATCGTGCAATCGAGTTCTCGCGCGTACATGAAGTCCGCCGATTCGATCGGCGAGATCGACCGCGCCGCGATCTGCTCGCTGCGCACGCGCAGCCGCAGCCCGGCCTGCGTCAGGATCACGAGCTTCGCCCGCGCGTCGATGCCGTCCACATCCGCGCTCGGATCGGCCTCCGCGTAGCCCAGTTCCTGCGCTTCCTTCAGCGCGTCCGCAAAGCTCGCGCCCGTCGATTCCATTTTCGTCAGGATGAAATTGCAGGTGCCATTCAGGATTCCCGCGATCTTGTAGAGGCGGTCGCCCGCGAGCCCTTCCTGAATTCCGATGATGGCGGGAATTCCTCCCGCCACCGACGCGCCGAATTCCAGCCGCTTGCCCGCCTTGCGCGCCAGATCGACGAGCTCCGGCCCCGATTCCGAAATCAGCAGCTTGTTCGCGGTCACCACCGACTTGCCCTTGCGCAGCGCCTTGCGCACCCACTCGCCCGCTGGCTCGATCCCGCCCACAAGCTCCACCACCACATCCACATCGGAGCCGATCACGTCGTCCGGATCGGACGTCCAGCGAATCTGCGCGGGCAGCCCCGCGATCTTTTTCTTTTCGATGTTGCGATTGCAGATGTGCGTCAGCAGCAGCGGCCCGCTCGCGTCCTCGGTGAGAATCTTGGCCACGGAACGCCCCACGGTCCCAAACCCGATCAGCCCGATCCTCAGTTTCTTCCCGCCGGAAGCTTTCCTCGGGGCTTTGCTCTTGGACGAACGCGATTGCGCCAACGCCCGGTCACCTCATCTTGAAATTTGTTCGCATCCCGCGCGCGGACACGCGTGGCGCATCATCCTATCAGATCGGCACGCTCCACGTACGGCCAGACACGCTATGGAAAATTCGTCGCGGCAGGCGCATGCGTTCGTCCGCGTTTAGCCAATCGGGAGATTGGCGTTCCCGGGAAAAGCGCTGCTCCAGCGCCAGGCTTCCGCTTTCGCAACAAGCCCTGCCTTCACGGGGTTCGAGTGAATGTACTGGATCGTTTGCACGAAGTGTCGCTCGTCGCGAATGTACCGATCCCAGTATTCCCGATGCCAGATCGGTGCGCTCGATTGGTCTCCGCTCGCCCTGCGCCATTCGCGAATCTCTTTCGCGCTGAATTTCTTCCAGGACGCCACAATTTTCGCGACGGTCCATTGATGGATCGGCTCGAAAAGCGCGTGCACGTGATTTGGCATCACAACCCACGCCAGTACTCGGTATCGTTGCGAATCGAAAAACAGCAAGACGCTCTGCACCATGCCGGCAATCGCCGGGTCCCGAAGCGCCTGCGATCCGTGCCCTGCATCCATCCAAGCGTCGATGCGTTTGCGTCGCTCGATCTCCCGCCTCTCGTCCGGGAAATGCCGAAGGTCAGCCTCGAATCGTTCGAGAACGGCCTTCGGCAGGCTGTCGGCAAGATGAAACGTCACGTGCTGTATCGCGAGTGAATTGTCGAAATGCGGCAGGTAGCCGCGGCTGCGCCAAACCGCGCCCGCCGCGGTGTTTCTCCCGGGAATCCCGGGAACGCCAATCTCCCGATTGGCCACGTCTTTCTAGCTCTTCTCCGACAGAGGTGCCGGTCGTGCGCCCCATCCTCGGTTTTTGAAGGTGGGGCCTTTGACTTCGATCTTCGGCGACCGGAAGAGGCGGAGCGAGACGTCGGCGATTCCTCGACGGCGCGCGAAAACGCGGCTTCGTTGGCTTGCGACGGGTGTCGGCGGCAGCGCGGCTTCGGCCCGTTTCATTCACGCAACTGGCTCGATTTTGAGGGCGGCGCACTCCCCCTGCGCGGCCGGCGCGAAGAACCCGCCCTGCTGCCCCGGGGACAGGCCGCTCGCCCGATGCGGAGCCTCTACGGATGCAATGAGTGGTAATATAAGATCGATTAGCAAACAATGAAGACCATCGACGCTAACGGATTCGTTGCGAAGCCGCGAAAGACCGCAGGTGGCCAGCTCTATCGCGGAAGATTTACGTGCAACGATGTTCAGTGGACGGGCGAGGGGGAAGAGCTCCTAGCCACATTTACATTGACGGCTGAGGAGATAGCGGCGGCGGCAGAAAATCAACTGGTATGGACTGACCAAGATGTGCAAAGAGGAATTCGGCCTGAAGTCTCTGCGGCCCCGGCTCGTGAACTGCCTGTCGGCGAGGGCTACCCCGATCCGAAGCTGTACATCTTCGACGCTGCTAATGCAGACGACATCGCCGAGAAGCTCTTGCGTGGCGACAAGCTCTTTCTCAGTCCGCTCGTCTGGAATCTTCGCCCAGGCGCCTTTGAGGCCTACTGGGACGATCAAACATGCTCCATTTATCTCTACAGCGGCAGAATCTACCTTCCAGACTCGCACCATCGTCAACAAGCCATTCTAAAGGCGATTCGGTGCTATCGCGATTCCCCCTCGTCGTATCCGAAGTTTTCGCCGTCGAGGCAGTTCAAGCTTGAGCTTTATTTCCTGACCAAACAGGACGAGGGAAACTATTTTTTCGACAAGAATCAGAGGCCGCAACCCACAGCCAAGTCAAAGGCCTACGACCTTACAACGCTAGATGATCTTTCTATGCTCGCGAAGAAGGTCATTGAGAAGAGCACTGCGCTCAAGAACAACGTTAATCGCGTGACAGACCGGCTGACGGCAAAAAATTCCCAGGTAGTGACCCTATCCACCCTGCGTGAAATGATGAAGTCGATCTCACCCGCCGATTCGATAGACGAACTTGAGATAGACGGCCTCGCCACCCTCGCGGCGACTTTTTATGACCTTCTCGCAGAGGCCAGACCCGAACTGGGGCGGTTGGAGCAAGGTGCCCGCAAGGCTGTGCGGGAGCGTCTGGTAGTCGATGCTGCTGTGATGATGCACGGATACGCTTCCCTGATAGTCGAGTTTAATGACGCTATCGGTGCGGCTGGGGTGCACGCCGCGAAGAGTGAATGGCAGACCAAACTGCAACGCTTGGCGGCCAGCCAGCAGTACTCGTTAGGAAATTGGCACGGTGATTTTTTCGAGAAGCGCAATCCGCTTTGGCAGCGCGTGGGCGTTGTAAAGCCGGGAAGAGACGGGAAGAGACTTACCGTTCTCAATACCGGCGCCGCCCGATCCGAGTGTGGCCGCGTTCTCCGTCGCTTGCTGTCGGCGGACAAACCTATCTCTAATCTCACGTTCCTTACGAAGAGGTAGCCGCGGATGACCAAAGAATTGCTTTCTCTTCTCGCGGGTCGAAACAAGGCTCCCCTGAGTGCTGATGAAATTCGCCGAGCGAGCAACGTGTTTCTAGCTTTAGACGGTAAGGTGAATGCGAGATACGACCAAAACTCGAATACGGCTTTCCACGTTTCCTTCGAGTCGGGAGAGGAATTCGGCGAAGTCGTCTTCGGGCCCGACATTTACCCAGGCCCCGGCGTGGTCGATCCCAACTCCGCTCTCAGCCTAGATGCCGCAGCCGCCCATGAGCTTACGCACTATCACAGGTGGAGGGACAAGACGGCGATTCACCAGACGGAACTCAAGCATGTGGACGAAGCCTTAACAAGTCCTCAGGCTATTTTCCGATACGGGCATCAGCTAAATGGGACGGACGCGCGGCTGCTGATTTCTGACGCGATACAGCGTCTGCAACTCTATCTCCAAGAATTGGGTGAATCGGACGATCCGCAAATTGAGGCGGAGTCAGGAAGCGCCGAGCGTATGACCTGACGAGCGGCGCCGTCAGCTGCGTGGTGCTTCCACCCCCCCCTGAAAACCCACGGCAAATTCAAAAGGCGACAGCTAGGCGACGCCGAATCTTTCGGCGGCGCGGGCCTTTGCTTTGGCAGTTTCCTCTTCGCGATTTTTGGGGTGCGCGGTCGTTTCGAGCGACTGGAGGAGATGGAGCGAGATGTGCGCGATTTCGTCGACGGCGCGCGAGAACGCGGCTTCGTTCGCTTGCGACGGCTTGTTGAAGCCGGTGATTTTGCGGACGAATTGGAGAGAGGCGGCGCGGACCTCGTCCGGGGTGACGGGCGGATCGAAATTGTAGAGCGTCCTAATATTCCTGCACATCGGAAAACTCCTTCGGGAAGATCGTAATGGAAGATCGGCGTTTCGTCACGGGGTAGGTAAGGGCGGGCCTTCAGCGCCGGAGGCGAGAACGGTGGAAGCGTGGGCCTTCAGAGTCTGTGTGACAACCTCGCTCTTGCGTCAGGGCACGACTTTAGTCGTGCCGTAAACGGCGCAAAATCAATACGGCTTTAGCCGCTGAGGTGCGGTTTTTCTCAACTCTCAACTCTAAACTCTCCACTCGGCCCTCGCCTTCGGGCCGTGAGCCGCTCCAACTCAGCCATCGCCTTCTCCCTAAGTTCCGCCGCTTCCTGCTCTTCGTCCACCATCCGAATCTCCCGGAAAAACTTCACCGGGTCGCCCGCGCGCAACTTCCGGCAAATCCGGCTCAGCGACGCCTGTTCGCGTCCATCGATCCCGCGCATGATGCTCTCGAACACTTTCGAATAGTTCATCAGAACATCCCCGATGAACCTCTTGCCGGAGGCCGTCAAACCCGCGACCGCGATTTTCTGGCCCTCCCTCGGAACGTCCTTCTTGGACTTCGGCAAGTGGGAGCGTTCGAAGCTCACTGGCGGCAGCTTGACGATCGCCCTTCGCACCCATCCGCGCTTCTCGAGCCGCCCGATCACCTCCAGCGTGCTTTCCCGTCTTCGCCCGCGCCTCTTCGTGATGTGCGCGATGGGCAAGGCGCCCTCGCGGTGCAGCATCTCCAGCAGGCGAAACCCCTCGACCGTCAAGCCGGCTAGCTGGAGCGGATCCTTCAGCGCATCCTTGAGATGTTCGTCGGCGTCGAGCAGGTCCATGTACGCGCGGAAGGCTCGCTCGGTTCGCTCTCGGTGGGTCGGCATCGCACAAGAAACGGCCAGAAGCGGCCATTTCGTGTCATTTAACGCCCGTTTAACCTCCCGTAGGGAGTAGTGATAATGCGGTATTTGTTGCAGTAAGAATACGGCTGCGGCACCGTACTTCCACGGAGGCCACGAGAACGCGAAGGCTCTGCGCTGGCCAGTCTCTCCGCGCTACTCGGCCACGAATTGGACGGTGCGGATCGTGGTGATCGCGCCGGACGTGTCGTAGGCCTGCAGGTCGAGGCGGTAGTTTCCCGCCGGAATGTCCTTCACCGGAACCATCAGGCCGATCGGGACGACCGGGTTGCCCTTCTGAATCGACGGCGCGGGATCGATATTCGACTGCATGTACACCTGCTTGCCGGTTTTCAGATCGACCACGCGGTAGGCGAGGCGAATTGTGGGAGGATTCGCATCGGCGAGCTTGGGCTCGTAGACCTGCGCGTAGAGCGCGATCGAGTCCGTTTTCTTGAAGCGATTGCTGCCCGATGGAACTACTTGTATGCCGTTGACGATCATCGGCGTGCGATCGGCCAACAGGTCGGCCTCGATCTCGCCGCCCATGCCGGCCTCGAGCTGGACGTGATTGCTGAGGGCGATCGCGCTCAGGCTGAACTTGCCGTTGTAGGGATCGATCGCCAGCGGCTCTTCATATTTTCCGAAATCCTTCCCGCCAGCCGACAGCACGACCGTGAGCCGGTATTTTCCCGGCGCGATCGCGAACTGATTTTCGTAGCGCATCGGCGACTCGAGGAAATGCTTCCACTCATCCTTTTCGAAATCATAGGTGATCTGGTCGCTGAAACGCGCGCCGACCGAGCCATCCGGCGCGTAGGCGATTCCGAGGACGTCGATATCCGCGTGGTATTTCCCCTTCTCCTTGTTGAATTGCACCGAGGAGGAGGGAACGTCCATGGTGACATTCACGCGCGCTTCGCTGGGCGACGTGTAGAAGAAAGGAGCTTCGAGCGTGCCGCCGATTTCACCGGACGCGGCTTTCGTTGCGTCCGCTTCGAGATCTTTCTCGACCGGCTTTCCGGCCAGCATGTCTTTCGGCTTCATGGTGCAGTAGCCGGTGCGGGCGCGGACTTTGTAGCCGCCCTGGTCCATTTTGACGCGCAGCGTGTGGCAGGAGCCGTCGGGCGAATCCGAAGGCGCGTACCCGAGGAAGTAGTATTCGTCCTGCTCCTGCGCGATTTTGGCGAGCCCGCCAAGCAAATCGTTCGTATTGAGGATCGGGAATCCGCCGGTGCCGTCGGCGAGCGCGTACATCACCGACTGGTTCGCCACGCCCGTATCCGGAAGCGTGGGAAGGATCATATTAGGCTGCGTGTTGCCGTATGGATTTGTGCCGTAGGGCGAGTACGGATTGTAAGGCATGCCGCCTCCGCCGCCGGGGCTGGGCGCGCCACCTCTTCCGCCAGTGCCTCCGCCCGGCGCGCCGCCACCGGGCGCCCCACCGCGGCCGCCTCCACCGCCACCTGTAC
>JBAPOM010000359.1:0-8355 GCA_049279635.1 Candidatus Acidiferrales bacterium | reverse complement strand
GTGCAGGCAAACAAGCTTTGCGAAGGGCTGGTGGTTGAGGCGGCGGAGCTGGGATTTGGCGAATATCGCGCGCACGTTGCGTACATGGATCTGATCGGCGAGCAGTACGATTTCAATCATCACGCGCTGCGGCGGTTTGTCGAGACCCTGAAGGATGCGGCTGATCCGAACGGGATTTTGTCGCCGGGAAAGCAGGGGATTTGGCCGCGCGGGATGCGGCCGAAAAGAACTCCAGCGTAATTCGGCTCGGCCCATCCCTCGATCTGATCGCGCTCGTTTTTCTTGGCTGCCTTCAAAGGCCCCACGCTCACAAACCGAGGATGGGGCACCCGAAAAATCGAAGTCCAAACCACAATGCGGATTAGTGATTGGCGGCTTGGCTGCGGCGCCAGGCGTAGTAGCCGTCGAGCACTTGCAGCTTGTCGAGGTTCGGTGTCGGGATCGCGTGCGACGGATCATTGAGATTCATCACTTGCTGATCGGCGTCGGTGAACGCGGGCCATGCCGGCAAGCCTGAGCCGTTCGGGTCGCCGGTCTTCGCGAAATTCACCCAGTAGGAAGACACCTGGTCCGCCATCGCTTTGTCGGCGGCGCTGGGCGACATCGTGGGGGAGAAGTTTTCGAAGACGTACGACAGTTCGCTGCCATGAGCCGCGCCCCAATCCTTGAACTGCGGCGTATCGGGGTAGGGCGGGCGATGGCTGAAATAGTAGACGAAAACTTTTGCCTTGCCCGTTTGCGATTGCAGACGAGCCCAGCTCCATGTGCCCCAGCCAAAGAGTGTGTCGCGGGCCATATCACGGGCGGAGCGAAGAGCCCCGGCATCCGAATCGCCGGGGTAGACCGAGAGAATTTTGTCCGCGTATTCGCCGTAGCCGGAATGGATGGAAGCGAGATAACTGCTCTGGGTGGTGGCCCGGACAAACAGCGCGCCCTCATCCGCATTCCAGCCGATCAACACGGGAGTATCGTTGTAGCGGCCCGCCTTGTAGAGAGCGTATTGATCGCCCGGAAGAACGTAGCCGTCGAAATTGGGCCACGTGCTGCCGAGCCCAGGGCCACCCGCCTTCAGGAGAACCTCGGCGGGCAGCTTCCGTGCATCGGCGATCGACTTTACGTCGAGCTTCGAAAGCAAAGCGGCGCCACTTTGCTCGGCGGTGGCAAGCGAGACCATGTTTTCGCCGCCTTCGCGGCCGCTGCGGGCGGGAGCGAAATTGCCGCCGCTCTCCGAAATTGCGCCTTGGAAGAGGCCCTTGGCCAGCGGCGAGGCGGCCAGCATGCTGACGGAGATTCCACCCGCGGATTCACCAAAAATCGTGACGCGATGAGGATCGCCGCCGAATCGCGCGATATTGTGCTGCACCCACTCGAGGCCGGCGATCTGATCGAGCAGGCCGTAGTTACCGGAATGTCCGCCCTGTTCGGCTGTCAGTTCGGGATCGGCGAAGAAGCCGAAGAGACTGAGGCGGTAGGCGATGCTAACGTAGACCACGCCCTTTTTCGCAAGATTCATGCCGTCATACTGCGAGAGGGATGTGCTTCCGCCGGTGAATCCGCCGCCGTAGATCCACACCATCACGGCCAATTTGTCCTTGGGCGATTTTGCCGGGGTCCAAACGTTGAGATAGAGGCAATCCTCGCTCACCGGAACAGACTCGATGCCCAGCGCGGGCATGGCGATGGGAATCTGCATGCAGGCGGGCGCGAACTTATTGGTGTCCTTCACGCCCTTCCACGGCGCAGGCGGTTGAGGCGCCTGCCAGCGCAGATCGCCAACGGGCGGGGCGCCGAACGGAATGCCTTTGTACACCGTGATGCCGTCTTGCACGCTGCCTTGCACGAGGCCCGCTTGCGTGCGGACGGGCTTGGGCGCTTGCGCGAAAAGTGCGGGTGCAGCAAACGCGAGTGTAGCCGCGCATGCGAGCGCGAACGTGGCGAATCCCAAGATTCTATTTTTCATGTTCGATTTCCTTCTTGGCCAACCGTCCCGTTTGGAGCGGCAATTCCCCTGAGCCGCGGGCATTCTACATCGAATTACGCAAACGGGAGAGAATGTCGGAGGCGCTCACGCGCGATTGACGACGAGCTCAGTCGGGCGCTTGCGCGGAACGCGCTGGCCAGTGTGGCCCGGGAAGTTGGCGAGCACGGGACCGTCCCATAGGCGGATGATCCGCTCTTTGAATAACCAGCGGCCGCGGAACTTGATGAGCTTGTCGTCCCAATAGCCGGCGAAGCGGATGAGGTAGGGAGGCTCGCCGCGGCATTCGGTGACGAGCGCGAACGCGCGGGCGGTCGCGCGGTGGCTATCGCCTTTTACGACCAATTGGCTGAGATGATGCTGTCGGCCAGGGAAGCCGGGAACGGCGCGGAAATGTTCGCCGAGCTTGCGGATTCCGGCGGCGCCTTCCCAGCGGTCAGGCTCTTCGAAGACTTCTTCGATGACGACGGCATCGGGCGTGAAGCAGGCGACGAAGGAATCGACGTCGCCGGTATCGAGGGCCCAGGCGTAGCTGGCCATGAGGTCGTTGATTTCGATGCGATCGGCGATGGTGAGGGGCTTTGCTTTTGATTTTGCAGGGGACTTTGTTTTTGGCATGTGCTCGATTCCTCGGAGAGATTCTTCGCTTCGCTCAGAATGACGGCGAAAATGCGCGTGAGCGTCAATAGCCGACCGTGAAGCGCTCGCGATGGTGACGTGGGTGCTCGAGTTCGTCAAGCATGGCGACGGCGTAATCCTGCAGCGAAATGTGGCTCTTGCCTTTTTCGTCGTAGAGGACGTGATCCTTGCCGACGCGGTATTTGCCCGTTCTCGCGCCGGGGGAAATCATCACGGAAGGCGCGAGGAAGACCCAATCGAGGCCGCGCTCGTCCTTCAGCAGGTAGTAAAGCTCGCGCGTGCCGCGAATGCCGGGCTTGAAAGGTTCGAACGCAGCAGGGAACTCTGGCGAATCCAGAAATTCGATGCCGGCGGGAGTCTTGAGGCTCGCAGCGCCGCCCACGGCGAGGAAACGCTTCACGCCGGAGCGTTTCGCGGCAGCGATGATGGCGCGATGTCCGCGAACGTGGCGGTGGTAGACCTCGGGGCCGGGAGTGCCGCGCTTCGGATTGAAGGCGCTGATGATCACATCATGACGGGCGAGGATGCGCGCGAGGCGGTCGCGGTCCAGCACGTCGGCCTTCTTAATTCTGAGATTCGGGCGCGGCGCGAGGCGCTGCGGATGGCGGACGATGGCGGTCACTTTATGTCCGCGCCGCAGGGCCTCCGCGAGAATTTTGGAGCCGACGTAGCCCGTTCCTCCGATCAAGGCAATTTTCATGCAGGAATCCTCCAGAGGCTTCCGCCGCGCGATTCGCCGAGTGCGCGGTTGACAGAAGCCGAGATCGGAGCGACTTTATCACATCACCGGGCAGGGCAAATCGTTCGAGTAATCGGGGCGGAGGATCCGTGATACACGCGCGACCATTTGGGCAAAAGGCATCGACGATGGGGGAGCCGAAACTGGAGTTTGCATTCGAGGTGCGGCTGCATTTTTCGCGCGTCCAGACGATCAACAACATGCCGACCGGCGCAGGGCGCGGCGGAGTTTATCTTGGCACGGGCCAGTTTTCCGGGCCGAAGCTGAATGGGAAGGTGGTGCCGGACAGCGGCGGCGACTACGCGTTGTTCCGCCCGGACGATACCGTGTCGTTTGACGCGCGCTATATGCTGCAAGAAGACGACGGGACGCTGATCTTGCTGCAAAATCGCGGCTACCTCTGGGGATATGAGGACAATACAATGCGGAGGCTGCGGGACATGGCGTTTGCGGGAGGGCCCCCTGTGGCTCCCGACGAATATTACTTGCGGTCGTTTCCGACCTTCGAGGTGGAAGCGGGCAAACACGACTGGCTGACCCGGCATGTGATTATCGGAATCGGCGAGCGGAAGGCGGATGGAAACCTGCTCCGGTATTACGCGCTGTTGTAGCCGGGCGCCGGCCAGTCGCTTTGGCCGGTCGATGGGGCTGGCGAACCCTTTCAATCCATTAAATTCTTATTACACGTGGGGCGAATCGGGGCCGGCGGGGATAGAATCCACTGTGCAGCCAAAAGCATCCCAGATGGCAGCCGAGGACCGAACTGGAGTCGAATCCTGACGCGATCCGGCCAAGGAGATCACGATGAGCACAACTACCGACGCAGCTGAGTCCATCGTAACGGACGGCTATTTCTGTGAAATTCCTTCCGATCCGTGCGCCATCGTGATGTTTGGCGCCTCGGGCGATCTGGCGAAGCGCAAGCTTTTGCCCGCGCTCTTCGATCTGGCGATTCACTCGTGTCTCGCGCCGCGCTTTCGCGTGGTGGGGTTCGCGCGCACGCAGATGACCGACGAGAAATTCCAGTCCATCACAAACGATGCCTTGCCTAAGAAAGGCGACGACGCGAAGCGCGCCGATTTCTTAAGGCATCTCGAATATTTCACCGGCGATTACGACGATCCGGAATCCTACCGGCGGCTGTCGCAGCATCTCGACGAGATCGACCAAAAGGCGCACCTCGCCGGAAATCGCCTTTACTATCTCTCGACGCCACCCGATGTGTATCCCCACGTAATCGAGCAACTGGGCAAGGCCGGGCTGGCGAAGCCGAAATCGAAGGATTCGTGGACCCGGATCATCATCGAGAAGCCGTTTGGCCACGACGGACCTTCAGCGTGCAAGCTGAACGCGAAAGTGCTGCAGGTGTTCGACGAGTCGCAGGTCTATCGGATCGACCATTACCTCGGCAAGGAGACCGTGCAGAACCTGTTGGTTTTCCGCTTCGGCAACGGCATCTTTGAACCGCTGTGGAACCGGAACTACATCGACCACGTGCAGATCACAGCGTCGGAATCGCTGGGAGTAGAGCGGCGGGCGGCGTTTTACGAATCGGCGGGGGCGCTGCGCGACATGATTCAGAGCCACGTGCTGCAGCTCACGTCGATTGTGGCCATGGAATCGCCGGCGACTTTTGGCGCCACTTCGGTGCGCAACGAGAAGATCAAAATCCTGCAGTCGATCCGGCCGTTCACGCCGCAGTCGATCGCGAAGTCGGTAGTCCGCGGGCAGTACGGGCCCGGGACGATCGGCGGCAAGGATGTTCCCGGTTACCGGCAGGAACCGGGCGTGAAGCCGGACTCGACGACGGAAACGTTTGTGGCGGCGAAACTGCTGGTAGACAACTGGCGATGGAGCGGCGTGCCGTTTTACCTGCGCACCGGGAAGCGGCTCGCGCGGCCGATGACAGAAATCGCGATCCAGTTCAAGAAGGCGCCGCACATGGTGTTTCAAGGGTCGGACGTGCAGCCGAATTCGCTGGTGATGAACATTCAGCCGGATGAAGGAATCTCGTTGTCGTTCGGGGCCAAGTTGCCGGGATCGCAGATGCAGATTCGCCCTGTGAAGATGGATTTTGAGTACAAGCAGGCATTCACTTCGGGATCGCGCGAGGCGTACGCGACGCTGATCAACGACTGCATACGCGGCGATGCGACGCTATTCGACCGGGCCGACAGCGTGGAAGCCGCCTGGGGACTCGTCGACCCGATCCTCGATGCGTTCGCAAACGGCAAGCCTTCGTTCCCCAACTATCCCGCGGGCGGCACTGGCCCGGAGGCAGCACACGATCTTCTCGCAGCGGAGGGCCGTGCGTGGCGGCCGCTGTGACGCGGACTTTAGTTCCTGAGCTATTCCATAATCGATAGCGAAAGAGTTCTTGGGTTGGCGGGTGCAAGACACCCGGCGGATTGTGGCTTTGCGTCGCGGAGGCACGGATGATACTGGCCGGTGACATCGGCGGGACCAAGACGAATCTCGGACTCTTCGACGTCGCCAGCGGCACGCTTTCGAAGGTGACCGACAAGCGCTATCCGAGCCGCGAGCACGCGGGCCTGGAAGAGATTGTGAAGGATTTCCTGAGCGTGACCGGCGCGAAGGTGAGCGCGGCATCGTTCGGTATCGCGGGTCCGGTGGTGGACAATCAAGTTCACGCGGGGAATCTGCCGTGGGTGATCGATGGCGCGGCGATGGCGAAGCTCGTCGGCCTCCCGCGGGTTCGTCTGATGAACGACCTGGAAGCGGCGGCGCATGGAATTGCCGTCATGCGGCCCCAGGATTTGGAAATGCTCCACGCGGGTGTTCCCGACCCGCGAACGCACCGCGCGGTGATTGCGGCGGGAACCGGGCTCGGCGAGGCAATTTTGTTCTGGGACGGCGCGAAGCATGTTCCCATGGCGACCGAGGCCGGCCACGCGGATTTTGCGCCGCATACGGACCAGCAGGCGGACTTGTGGAGATTCGTGAAATCGCGCGGCGAATTCGCGAGCGCGGAGCTGATTCTTTCTGGAAGAGGATTCAAGACTGTACACGAGTTTCTGGAACCATTCGTGAAACACCCGGGATTTGACGATCCCAAAATCGATCAAGCGCCCACGATCACGCGGCTGGGACTTTCCGGCGAATGCCCGGTGTGCGTCGCGACGCTCGATCTGTGGGTTGAAGTCTACGGCTCGGAGGCGGGGAATCTTGCGGTGAGGTCTGTCGCGCGGGGCGGGATCTATGTTGCGGGCGGAATCGCGGTGAAGATTCTGCCGAAGATGACGGATGGCCGGTTCGTAGCGGCCGCGCAGCACAAGGAAAAGATGCAGGATTTTCTCGCGAAGGTTCCCATCCATGTAGTGTTGGACGAGGAATGCCCGCTCAAAGGCGCGGCCTACGCAGGCTGGAAAGGCCTATAGGCAGAGCGGGTACCGGCTCGTAGAACGTTCGTAGCGGCAGTACTGGACCGCGTCCAGGTTTTTTCGCCTAATCATTTTCACATATGGGCGGATCCTTACCCACAGTTCTCAAGCATCGGCGCCTCTGCGCCAACCTCTCCTCCGAGAATTCACTGAATCAAAACTAGATAGCTTCCTTGCGGGTCGCGGGCTGTCTGGCACGGGGATTGCCGAAACCGTGTCGAGTCTCGAAAGGGTCTCCGCAGGAGGGGGCAGGCATCGATGAAGCGATTTCTGGGTCTAACGGTTTTGATTTTTGGGTTGTCCATACCCGCGCACGGCCAATCTGCAAGGGGCGCAATGGTGGGCGGCACTGCCGGGGGAGCGTTATCGAATGGTGTTGGCGAAGGCGGCGGCTATGGCGGGTCGGGCGGCGGGTTGACTGGCCCGGCGGGCTTTCACACGTTGCCGAGTATTCCGCCCGCGAGGCTGCGATCGACTGCCGTGAGCGGCTCGGACGCCAGCTTCGTGCCGTCAACTTTTCTTCCCTACAATCAGGCGATCGCCGCAGGAGAGGCTATGCTGGACGCCCAGCACGAATCGGTGGCCGAGGCTGCGGCAAAAAACAGCCTGGTGTACCGACTGCCCGCGAAGGCGATGATTATCGAGAACGCGATCGGGAACCCTGTCATCACCACGCCGTAACATCCGCTCGATTCGACGAACTGGCAGCCGGGCCGAGCCAGCTGCCAGTTCGATACGTGTTACAACTCTTTTCACGCAAGGAATGAACCGCTCGAAGCGCGACTGCTGCCCGAATCATTCTCACAGAAAAAAACGGCCAACCGGCGGGGGTGGAAGGCGCCGTTTGGCCGCTGAGGCTGATTTCAAAGCTGCGGCTCCCTTCGCGCGGGAGCCGCAGCCAGGGTTGCTACTTCAGGTTTGCGCTGCTGAACGAGTAGACAAAGCTCAGATACGCCGTGTTCTGCTCCTTGACGAAGCCGTCCGTGCTCTTCGCAAAGATCGGCTGGGTTGCGTAGTCATACCGGTATTCCGCACGAACCAGCAAGGCGCTCGTGAGGTTGTAGGACCAAGTTCCGGTGACTTCTTGGGCGAAGCCGCGGTCTCCGGAGTCTGGCCCCCCGGAGATGAGACCGGTGTAGCCGTTCGTATCATCGTAATACTCGTAACGGACGGCAAAGTTGGTCTTCGGAGTCCACGTATACCTCGCGTAGCCCGCAACGCCCCACCACTTCACGGCCGGTGACACACTCGTTGGGCTCCCATATTCACCGTCGTAGGAGTAGTAGCGAGGCCCAAAGCCATAGTCACCGTTGAGTTGGAAGGCCCACTTTGCGTTTGGTGTGTAGCCGATCACGGTGTCAGACAGTTGCTTCCAATCCGTTATCGGGTATGCCGTACTCGTGTAGTTGTAGGCATCGACGACCGGGCCTGCGAAGTAGTTCTCAGTGGCCGACCATTTTGCGTTCGGGGTGTACGCCAAGCTGACGCCGTACGTCAGACCTGAGCTCAGTCCCGTGTTGTAGTAGTGGTCGATGACGGTGTTATTCCAGCCGTTAACGAGATAACCCGTCACAGCGATCTTCGGATTGAACGCGTAC
>JBAPOM010000358.1:0-9089 GCA_049279635.1 Candidatus Acidiferrales bacterium | reverse complement strand
TCTCTGCATGTGTCCACAATTGAACAGATACATTTTTTCAGAGCGATTAATCTTCCTGCGAGCGGAAAGTTATTTGTTGAGACTTGGGAGACACTAAAATGAATTTTAGGCCAGCGTTACTGCTTTGCGCAGCTATCGTGGTCGCGGCGGTGCCAGTTTGGGCCGATGGAATACATCACCCTAAAGCAGTGGGTGGCCTCAGTACTGACTTCTTTCATGGAATCGACGGGCCAACCGCTTTCGATACCTGGGGTTCACGGCCTTTCGAGCTTCGGGAGACGACTTTCATCTCACGATTCGATGTGGATTTTCATCCCGTCTTTGCGTTCGACCTTCGCTCCTACGAGATCCCTTCGTCCAATGCGAGGCTGTGGGATGGCGACCGGGCCTGGTTCCGGCACCATGAGGACAGCGCCCCCAGCTACACCGCAGTCCCGGAACCGGGATCTCTTTCGCTCTTGCTGCTCGGGTTCGCTGGCGTCGGACTTTTTGCCCGCCGGCGCGGAGAGCAGTCGACGATGATTCAGGCGCGCGAATAATTTACGGTTGGATCGATTTGCAACCCGCTCTTGACTTCATCGTGTCGCGGGTTGCTTTCATCCATCTCCTTCCCTGAAATCTGAACGCTTCCTGCCACGGTGGTCCAGCCCTGCCCTCAGACATGTGTTCATAATTGAACAGTTGTGCATGAGGGCGAGCGTTACGATGGGCCATCTGAACATCGGTCAGCGACTTCTTGGGTTAACGCACGAGGAAATCGCGGAGGTCATTCGGTCTCGCGCGAGACGGAGATGCGAGTCCTGTCGCGTTTCAAGAAGAAGGGGCTGATTCAGTGGAAGGACCGCAATTTGTTTCTCGCGGATCGCGTAGCACGGCCGCGTGAAAAACATCGCGTCGCGACACGCGCTGCCCGCAAAAGTGGAGCGACACATGAAACGCATTGGCAAGATGAATTCCCACCTGAACCGTTTCTCTTCAGGAACCAGCCTGGGTGGTAAAGTCTCGCGCTATCGAAAAAAGCAAAACATCTACGCCCAAGGCGCACCTGCTTACACGCTTTTCTATATTCAGGAAGGCGGCGTGCGTCTCACCACCAAGACGAAATACCAGCCATCCGCGGTTACCGCGATCTTGGGCGTGGGTGATCTCTTCGGCGAGCTTTGCCTCGCAGGTTATCCCCTGCGCATGTCCACAGCCGTCGCTTTGACGGCCAGCTCCATACGAACCATCAACAAAGCAAAGATGCTCGTATTGCTGCGCAAAAGGAACAAGACATCAAATTCTCTGGTGGCTTATCTGCTGTCGAGTGTCAAAAAGTACCGGGATCACGTGGCGGATTTGCTGACTTCTTCTGCCGAGCAACGGCTCGCGCGCGTCCTTCTGCAGCTCGCCCATTTGGACAAAAGGGGGCCACCTGTTTCCGAGATTCCTATTCTGAGTCACCAGGTTTTGGCAGAAATGGTTGGCACGACCCGCCCGCGTGTCAATCTTTTCATGAATCGCTTCAGGACGCAGGGATTCATCAGCTACGACGGAGGATTGGAAGTGCGCCAGTCCTTGCGCAAGGTTCTGCGGACGAGCTAGAGGCGACCCCGCATCCCTTTAGCCCTCAATAAGTTAGGGGCTCATCCGCACCCTTTTCGCGGTGTGTCAGCCCGCGCAAAAAACTGTTCAATATTGAACAGTTTAGAGAATACGGTCCAATGTTACACTGCCGCATGGTGCCCCTTCTGGTCCGACGTGTCTCTGCACCAGCGCCGCTTCCTCGCAAGAGAAGTGAATCCGGCAATGCCGCGTTCGATGTGAAGCTGTTTCTCGACTCGGCTGGCCTGGGCAAGAAGGTCAGCAACTTCAGTGCGAAGGAAATTATTTTCGCCCAGGGTGCTCCTGCGAAGCATGTCATGTACATTCAGGAAGGCGGCGTGAGGCTTACCGTCGTCAACGAGAGTGGCAAGGAGGCCGTTGTCGGTATCCTTGGACGGGGTGATTTCGCGGGTGAAGGGTGCCTTGGGGGTCAATCAGTTGGCACGACTACGGCGACCGCGATTACACCCACGAGCGTCGTCGTAATCGAAAAAAGCGAGATGACTCGGGTGCTCCACGGGGAACATGGGTTCTCCGACCGGTTCATCGCTTATATGCTGGCGCGAAACATCCGGATCGAGGAAGATTTCATCGATCAACTCTTCAATTCCAGTGAGAAACGGCTGGCGCGCACTCTGCTCCTGCTCGCACGCTATGGCGAACCGGGACCGCCCCGCGAGATACTGGGCAAGGTGTCTCAAGAGATGCTGGCGGAGATGATCGGAACGACGCGGCCGCGGATCAATTTTTTCATGAACAAATTCAGAAAACTGGGATTCATCGGGTACGGCGGCGCGCCGCCCGGCCTTCAAATCAACAAATCCCTCCTGAGTGTTGTCCTGCACGACTAAGTTCGCGTCACGCAATTCGCGGTAGCCAGGCCCTCCTCCGGACCGTGCGAGCGAAACTTCCCCTGCCAGGGAATGCAAACAAAAACGCGAATGTGTGCCGATGTGAACAGATATCTGCCTTCGCCGTTTGTAATATTACGGCTTAGCCGACTGCCGGACAACAAAACAAATCGTTCCGAGGGAGACAACAAGTGAAGCCAGGAACAAAGAATGAGATCTCAGGCAAGGTCCACGAAGTAAAGGGCGAGCTTAGGCAGAAGGTCGGCCAAGTGACGAATAATCCCGAACTCGAAATCGAGGGCCTCAGCGAAAAGATAGCTGGCAAGGTCCAAACGAAAGTCGGCAAAGCGCAGAAGGCCGGCGAAAAACCGTGAGACCGGCACAGCTTCTCGTAATTGGATCACGACGGATTTGGCATTTGGGCCAGACATATCAACGAAACACTGGAGGCAGTTCATGAACTTGTCAGAGTTGAGCGCCACGCAAATAGGTATCGCCATCGTTGTTGTCGCGGTAATCGTAGCCGCCGGCATCGCCATCTGGTTTTCGATTCGTAAACGCCGGACCGAAAAGCTGCGCACACAATTTGGCAACGCTGAATATACCCGCGCCGTAAACGAAGGCGGGAGCCAGCGGAAGGCAGAAGCTGCGCTCGACCAGCGCGCGGAACGCGTCGAGGCGTTGCACATCCGGCCGCTCGCTTCGGCCGATCGTGCCCGGTTTGTTGAATCATGGGCGAGAGTGCAAGCGCGGTTCGTTGATAGCCCCGGAGGCGCAGTGACGGACGCCGACCAACTGCTCGGCGACGTGCTGTCCACACGCGGTTACCCGATGAGCGACTTTGAACAGCGTGCGGCGGATATCTCGGTGGATCACCCGCTCGTTCTCGAGAACTACCGTGCGGCGCACGAGGCCGCGCTTCGTCAAACGCGAGGCCAAGCCAGCACCGAAGACTTGCGTCAGGCCATGATTCACTACCGGACTCTTTTCGAGGAGTTGGTGGCCGAGCCAGAGCTCGCGCGTGCAAAGGGCGCGTAAGTCGTTTCCTCTCATCTTCACAATGGTTCCAACGTCACTTGTCCGCATATCTGCAACTAGGAGAAAGAGATGGAGACCACGAAAGCTGAGAAGTGTGCATACCCCATCCGCTCTTGCATCACAACGTCGGGCAAGTATTGCAACACCCAATGCGAGGCTATGGAGAAAATGCCGGACATCGATTGTTCGTCGACGCACGCCGAATGCAACGGCCGAACTCACTAGCAGAGAGGCGGCGACCGCTGCGAATGTCTCAACGAGGAGATGCTATGTCATTCGGCCTTTACTCAATCGGATTTGCGATCGTGATCGGCGGCCTGATTTATGCCGCCTACCTGGTGCACATTCCGGCACACTGGATTGCAGCAGGCGCGATCGTGCTTTTGGGAATCGGAATTCTGAAAGGGATGAAAGCAACTCGCCAGAAAGATCCCACGGGATAAAGCTATCGCCATTTGGCGCAGTTAGGCCCCAGCAGCTCGTGCGTGGCTGGGGCCCAATTCATTGGGAGAACGCCCCGAAAGTGCCGCTCGTTTCGACCCTGATCGGCTTTAGGGTCGAGCCTCGGACACCTTTGCTGGTTCTGCAGGACACGTGAGCGTGTTTCCAGCAGTCGAAGAGATCTGTATGCCGCCAGCGCTGAGAATTTCGTAGTCGCCATAGACGATCGTAAGCACGGAATGTCCCAGGATGCGCACTTGCGTGTTCGTTTCGCTCCGCGCCGGCAGCCAGAACTCGCCGATCTTTTCATACGTCATGTGAATGATGTTTCGCTTCGTCCACCACGACGGGTTCTTGGCCGGCTGGCCTTCCATGCGGGCCACCGCAAAATCCTGCTTCTCGACCCAAATCCTCCCGCGAAAAAGAAATTTGCCTTTCGTCCGCGGCGTAACCTCCAGGATATAGAACTCCCCGTCGAGAATCCGTTCATCGCCTACAAGACGGAATTCGTAGTTCTCGGGATCCATCGCCGTATGCTGCCGCTGTTCGTCGTGCGTGGCATCCGATTCTGCGTCGAGGAGCCGTTTCAAGACTCGCCCCTGCAGGAATTCGGAACCGCTCTCTGAAAGAATGCAGAAGCTCTTTTCGTCCGGCGAGCGGTAGGTCATCGCCACGAGCAACGTGGCGCTCTTTTTCGACAATCCTTCATATTCAAGGTGATAACTACGCGTGCCGCGGTAACTCTTCAGATCGTGGGCGCGTTGCGCATTTTTTTCCACCATTCGCTGCACCACTTGATCCGCCGTCAATGGAGCCGCAGGTATCCCTTGGGCGAACACCACATTCGTAGCGGTCTCGGCAAGGAACAGGCATGCCATAAGGCCGACCGTGGACAACAGCCTTGTTCCTGCTCGTTCGGATATCATCGACCGCTCCGCGCTCGCACGTGCGTCGATTTGGCAAACTGGCCTGCGCCGCCATCAGGACAGCTACGCAAGGCGGCATCCTAGAAGTCGCGAACGGAACTGTCTGTCTCCTTCTGCACACTTGGCAAGGGACTCCAAAGCGGGCGCAAAGCTGTGGGTTGAATCAGGCGGGTGGTCTTATGTCAGTCGTGCAGCACGACTCTCAGAAGCGATGGGCTGATGTAAAGGCTGATGCCGACGTTCCTCTACTCGGTTACGTTCCAGACGTACAAGAACGCCGTATCGCTGGCGGTTACAACCTTGCGTCCAGCCTTCCGAGTGGCGCGATTCAACGCGGAGCGCACTTTCTCCTTTGATTCCGCCAATTCGGCCAATGGCACTTTAATCGCCGAACCATCCTTCAAACTGTCGAGGTCTCTCAAGATTAGGCTCACAATCTGCTTGTGCTTTCCATTTCGACCCTGCGGCACATCCGCCTGCACCATTGTCTTGAAGTGCTTTATTGCGATCTTGGGCTGAGTCCCCATATGCCCCTCCAAAGCTGCGACGCGCTGAATAAACCTGCCACTATCGTATCCTGACGTAGCGAGTCCTGCAAGTATTTCTTTTTAGGAAAAGGAAGGAAATGTCGTGCGTAGCCAGGTCCTTGACGATTTTCTCGGCTCGGTGCGACACGGCCCGTTGGGTTCCGACTAACCCCGTAGCGCGATTTTCAAAAGATATGACCCGTACAACGTCCAGCCTGCTAGCGTCTACCGCATTCCGAAGGAGTTGCAATGCTTAATCCCAAGACGCGCTTCGAACAGGTGCCACTCGAGGTAGTGAGGAAGATCGTCGAAGAACAAGATCGGCAGGCGGCAGCAACTGGCTTTGCAATTGCCGTCAGGGAAGGGATATGCCAAAAACAATCGCCCCAAAAACCGCGCTAACCGCAGCCAAGGGGGCCGCTTTCGATTTGCAGCTGTTTCTTGATACGGCAGGCGTCGCGCGGAGAATTGACACGTTTCGGAAATCGCAGAGGATCTACTCGCAGGGCGATTCCGCGAAGGGTGTGAACTACATTCAAGAAGGCGGCGTAAGACTTTCCGTCATTAATGCGAGCGGCAAAGAGGCGGTCGTGGCAATTCTCGGCCCGGACGATTTCTTCGGTGAGGGATGCCTCGCCAGTCAGCCGCTTCGCATGGCAACGGCTACTGCAATCGTGCCGACCTCGATACTATTCATCGACAGAAGCGAGATGATGCGCGTGCTCCACAAGGAACATGCACTCTCTGACCGCTTCATCTCCCACATGCTCGCCAGAAACAGGCAGATCGAGGAAGCTCTCATCGATCAGCTCTTTAACTCCAGCGAGAAACGTCTGGCCCGGATTCTCCTGTTGCTGGCTCGTTATGGCAAAGAAGACCAGCCACACGCTGTTCTGCCCAAAGTCTCGCAAGAGACACTGGCGGAAATGATTGGCACGACGCGCTCACGCGTCAATTTCTTCATGAACAAATTCAGGAGGCTGGGTTTCATTAAATACAACGGCAGCCTTCAAATCAACACTTCCCTCTTGAGCGTCGTACTTCACGACTGATTCCGTCGCTCCGGGATTCCTGGGTGGAACTTAGTTCCGTCGATTTCCAAGAAACGCCCCGTGTGCTTAAAGATCAGTTCGCGGCCCCACCCTCGGGCTGCCGGTGCCGGAAACTAGCTCCACAACTAATGTTCAGACGTGTGCACAAGTGAACAGACCAGCCAAGCCCAATGCGTCTAGCATTTGGTTTCGCAGGCGAGGTGTAACAGCTTGGGCCGGTTCACACCAACAGACCGCCATGCGCGGGACTTTTTACTTTTCTCAGGAGAAAATGGAAATGAATAGCGTGAAGACAATTCTGATCGCGTTAGTACTCATCCTGTTTGGCGCCGCGTTCGTTCCGGGCGTTCAAGCCGATGAATGGAACAAAAAGACCGTTATGACCTTCAGCCAGCCGGTCGAAATCCCTGGGCAGATCCTGCCCGCTGGCACGTATACAATCAAGCTGGTAAATTTAGACCCCGACCGCCACGTCGTGCAATTCCTGGATGCGGACGGAATTAAGGTAATCGCCACCGTCCTGGCCATCAACGACTGGCGGCTTCATCCCACCGGTAAAACCGTCGTCACCTTTGCGGAAAGAAGCGGAGATAATCCGGAAGCGCTGAAGGCGTGGTTCTATCCCGGCGATAACTTCGGCCAGGAATTTGTTTATCCCAAGCAGCGGGCGATTGAGTTAGCCGTCGCAACACAAGAGCCTGTCCCGGCGCTTGAGGATCTCTCACCGGCGGACCTGACGACCGCTCCGGTTGTTGCCGTTACCCCGGAGCAGAAGGAAGTGCCGCTAGCCGAAGCAATTGCGACTACTCAACCGGCCGCACAAGACACCACGCCTCTCGTAGCGGAGAACACGAGTTTGCCGAAGACGGCCAGCCTCGTTCCGCTCATTGCGTTGCTTGGCCTGGTATCGCTCGGTTGCGCTTTTGCGATCAAACGATTCGCGATCCACGAATCATAGACGTAACCACCTCCTACGCGCCGCGGGTCTAACAGGCACGACCTGTACCCCGCGGCACGAGGAGACCCGATTGGCGCGGATCGTGCGATCGAAAAACTCCTACTTGTCGACTGCCTTGCTCTTCCTTTGCGGCATCTCCACCTACCCGCAGACTCTGCCGCCACAGGTCGCATCACCCAGCGCGGATAGCCAATCCGCGATTTTCGTAAAGACGGAATTGGTTGTGTTGCCCGTTAGCGTCACGGACGCAAAGGGGAATTTCATTTCTGGGTTGGGCCTCCAGAACTTCCGCGTGTACGACGGGGGACGCCTGCAAAACATCACCGCGTTCCATGAAGAAGACACTCCAGTAACCGTGGGCCTCATCGTTGATCACAGCCGCAGCATGGGACCCAAGCTCGAAAAAGTGGCGGCGGCGGTTTCCGTCTTCGCACAATCCAGCAATTCTCAAGACGAAATGTTCGTCGTGGACTTCAATGACGACGTTTCAGTGGAACTAATGGGTGGAAAAGCCTTCACCAGCGACCCAAAAGATCTCGCGAGAGCTGTCTCCTTCGTCCGCGCACGCGGACGCACCGCGCTCTACGACGCGGTCGCTGAGGGGCTCATCCACGTGGAACTGGGCCATTGCGAAAGGAAGGCGCTGATCGTCGTCAGCGATGGCGGCGACAACGCCAGTCAGCAGAAACTTTCGCAGGTTCTGGCGGAGGCTCAGCGATCGCAAGTCGTGATCTATTCCGTCGGCTTGGTAGACGCTGACGAAGGCGACCAAGACCCGCGTGTCCTCCAGAGGCTCAGCAAGAATACCGGCGGCATCGCGTTCTTTCCCATGACCTTGGACGGCGTTACCGCTGTCTCCACCCAAATCGCCCGCCTTCTTCGCGAACAATACACGCTCGGATTTATTCCGGTAAAAACCGGCACTGCGGATTCCTTTCGGCAAATAAAAGTGACAGTCGCTGCTCCAGGCCACGGCAGGCTCCACGTGCGAACCCGGCCGAACTATTTCTGGCCGGAGCAAAAGCAATCTTCTGCGACGCCCGGGAAGAGTGCGTCGTGAACGCTCCCGGGCCGGTGGCAAAAGCACCTCGGGAGACGAGGGCGCTAATCTTTCGGACGGTCTATTACGTTCTCTTGGCATTCGGTGTGTTCGGGCTCGCCTACGCGGGGTACGTCGCGGCAGACTCGCATACCTATCAGGCGGTCGAGCAATCGAAATTCGAAAGCGTAAACCAGAACGAAGGCCCGCATCCGGTGATCGAGGGAGGCACTATTGGAGAACTGGAGATTCCTCGCCTCGGCCTGAAAGTCACCTTCGTCCAAGGCGACACGCCCAAAATCCTGCAGCGCGCTGTCGGCCACATCCCGGAAACAGCTTTGCCGGGCGAGCGGGGTAACGTCGTTTTGACCGGTCATCGCGACACTTTCTTTCGCTCATTGCGCAACATCCGACCGGGCGACGCGATCACACTCAGGACATTCGATGGCGACTTTCAGTATCAAGTCGAGTTCACGACTGTCGTGCCTCCAAGCGATATTCAGGTCCTTGAGCCGTCCGGCGAGAATACCCTGACGCTCGTCACTTGCTTTCCGTTCTACTACGTCGGTCCCGCACCGAATCGCTTCATCACCCGCGCTCTCCAAATTGGGCGGTGACGACGGTCGAACCCCTGCATCTCGAACTGTCCCTTTTTGGACAGCGTCCTCTTCGG
>JBAPOM010000357.1:0-6557 GCA_049279635.1 Candidatus Acidiferrales bacterium | reverse complement strand
CGTAGCCACCGGCCGCGACGCTGCGGAATGGGCCGCGGAGGCGGTGTCGCGCGGCGCGGGCGAAATCCTGCTCACGTCGATCGACCGCGACGGCACCTGCAGCGGTTTCGACTGCGAACTCACCGCGAAGATCGCGGCGACCGTGCCGGTGCCCGTGATAGCATCCGGCGGCGCCAGCACGTTCGAAGATTTCCGCGCAGTGTTCGTCGAAGGCTGCGCGGACGCGGCGCTGGCCGCCTCAATCTTTCACACCGAAACGCATTCGATCGCCGCGTTGAAGCAGTTCCTGGCGGAGCGCAAGGTCCCGATCCGCCTCAATCGATAGGCGGATCACGCAAGCGCGGTACGCGCGACACAATTTAGCCCAGGCCGGAAGGCCTGGGGAAAATGAAGCAGAAACGAGAGCGCCGTAGGTGCGACACTCGGCCCTCTATCACGGCACGCAGTCCTTCGAAGCGCAAAACGTAGCGCTCGCCGCATCCGTGAAAGGGGCTCGCACTCGACGACGAACATGATCATCCCTTGCATCGATCTGCAAGATGGCAAGGCCGTCCAACTCGTACGCGGCCGCAAGCGCGCTCTTGCCATCGACGACATCCTTGGCCTGCTCGACCGCTTTCGCACCTATCCGATCCTCCATGTGATCGACCTCGACGCCGCCATGCGCAAGGGATCGAACGCGCGCTGGATCAAGCGCCTGTGCCGCGCCGCAAAATTAAAGGTGCGCGTAGGCGGCGGGATCCGCACTCCCGCGCGCGCCGAGCGAATTCTCTCCTGGGGCGCGGAGAAAGTCATCATCGGCAGCGCGGCTTTTGAAAATGGAAAAGTGGCGCGCAAGTTTCTCAAAGAGCTCGCTGCGCGCGTCGGACGCAAGCGCATCATCATCGCGCTCGATACCGAGGGCGGCTGGATCGTCGTACGCGGGTGGAAAGAACGCCTCCGCCTTCGCCCCGCCGAAGTGATCCCCGAGCTCGAGCCCTACTGCTCCGAATTCTTCTCCACCTTCGTCGATAACGAAGGTACAATGAAGGGGACGGACATCGCCGGTTTCCGGCGGCTGCGCGGCGCGACGAAGTTTCCGATCACCGCGGCCGGCGGGATTCGCAGCATGCGCGAGGTTAGCGCGCTCGAGAAAATCGGCATGAATGCCGCCGTCGGCATGGCAATCTACACCGGCCGTCTCGCCTCCGAAATCACCGGAATTCAGAAAAGCGCAAAACACCCCTCCAAATCTTCAAATGGCTGATTCTAAGTGACTAAACGGATTTTGGGGCGTCCATTTCCGCGCAAAATTGCCACTTTAAGCGCCTTTAACGGCTTTGACCGGCGCACCACGTGCCATTTCCGCACCCATCGTAAATCCGCCCCGATGGTGTATAGTTTTTCAGGCGCGGCCATCCCTGAACGCCAGGTCGCTTTGAACTCCAGGCATTTCAAATTGCTTCGCGCCGGATCCTGCTAAATATGAAAAAGCCATTACGAGTGATGAAGTTCGGCGGCACGTCTGTGGGCGATGCCGCGTGTATCGGGCGCGCCGCCCAGATCGTAAAGGACGCGTCGCGCGAGGGGCCAATCGTCGTCGTCGTGTCGGCGATGGGCGGAGTGACCAACAAATTGATCGAAGCCGCGAAGCGCGCCGAGGCGAGCGAACTCGACCAAGCCGCCGCGATTTTTGACGCGCTGCGCAAGCAGCATGAAATGGCCATTTCCACGCTGATCCGCGACGGGGAAAAACGGAAGCGGCTCACCGCGCATCTCGAAAAAGTATTTGGCGAAGGCGACCAGCTCTGCAAGGGCACGGCGCTGCTCCGCGAGCTCACGCCGCGCACGCTCGATTCGCTTTCGAGCCTCGGCGAGCGATTGTCCGCGCCGATGGTGGCGGCAGCGCTGGTCGAGCTGGGCGTGCTGAGCGAATCAGTCGAAGCCACGGAACTGATCGTCACCGACGCATACCACGGCGGCGCCGATCCGATCATGGATCGCACGCGCTATCTTTCCGAGACGCGGCTGCGTCCGCTGCTCGATCGCGGCGTGATTCCCGTTGCGACCGGATTCATCGGTGCGACCACGGACGGTATTCTCACCACGCTCGGGCGCGGCGGCTCCGACTACTCCGCGACAATTCTGGGCGCGGCGCTCGATGCCGATGAAATCATCATCTGGACCGACGTGGAGGGCGTGCTCACCGCCGACCCGCGCCTCGTGGCGGAGGCGCGCACGATTCCCGAAATTTCATATCGCGAAGCGACCGAACTCGCCTACTTCGGCGCCAAAGTGCTGCATCCGAAAACGCTCCGCGCGGTGGAACAAGCGGGCATTCCCGTGTGGATACGCAACAGCTTCGCGCCCGAGCACCCGGGAACGAAGATCACGCCGCGCGGCCGCAGCAACGGAGGCGGCGTCAAGGCGCTCACGGCCGTGCGAGACGTCGCGCTGATCACGGTCGGCGGGCCAGGGATCGTGGGAGTGCCGGATGTGGTCGGACGCACGTTTTCGACGACGGCCGAGCTGCACGCCAACGTCCTTTTGATTTCGCAATCGTCTTCGCAAAACGATATCTGCTTCATCGTGGCAGCTTCGGACGCCAAGGCCATCGTCGAAGCGCTGCGCCGGGAATTCGCGCAGGACGTGGCGCACGAAAAAGTGGAGCACATCACGCTCGTTTCGAATATCGCGATCGTGGCGGTGGTCGGCGAAAACATGCGCGGAACGCCGGGCGTCGCCGCGCGCACGTTCGGCTCCGTGGGGCGCGAGAATGTGAACATCATGGTGATCGCGCAAGGATCTTCCGAGACCAATATTTCGTTCGTGGTGGCGGACCAGGACATGAAGGCGGCGCTCTTCGCCGTCCATCGCGAGTTCGAACTGGGCGCGCGGGTTCCAGTCGAGTCCAAAGTAACGGTTTCCTGAACTATGGTTAAGGCCGCCAACCCGGTCGAAAAAAAGACCGAGAAGGCCGAGCAGCGGTGCGTCAACCGAGCTTGCGGCGCGCGCTTCGGGCTTCGCGAGCGAATCTACGTCTGCTCGAAGTGCGGCGAAACGCTCGAGATCGATTGCCATCTCGTCCGCCCAAACGATCCCTCCGCGGTGCGCGAACGCTGGGCCGCGGCGAAAGCAAATCCGAAGCTGCCGCGCGATGCAAGCGGCGTCTGGCGCTATCTGGAGATGCTGCCGTTTGACGACGACGCACCGTTCGTCACTCTCTTCGAAGGCAACACGCCGCTCTTTCACGCACCGCGCTCGGCAAAATATTGCGGCCTAGCCGGTCTACGGCTGAAGCACCAGGGATACAATCCCACGGGCTCGTTCAAAGATACGGGCATGGCCGCGGCCATCACGCAGTCCGTGATTTCGGGCGCGCGCACGGCCGTTTGCGCGAGCACCGGAAACACGGCGGCGAGCCTCGCGGCGTACGCGGCCCGCGCGGAATTTCAAGCGGCGATCCTGCTGCCGCGCGGGCAAGTCTCGGCCGCGAAGCTCGCGCAGAGCCTCGACTACGGCGCGCTGGTCCTCGAAATCGACGGGAATTTCGATGATTGCATGCGCCTAATTCAGGAGCTGGGCGACGATCCTGCGATCTACGTTGCGAACTCGATCAATCCATTCCGGATCGAGGGGCAAAAGACGGTCGCATTCGAACTGATGGAGCAGTGTTCGTGGCAGGTGCCCGACCACGTGGTGGTGCCGGGCGGCAACATGGGCAACAGCACCGCGCTCGGCAAAGGCTTTCAGGAACTCCTCGACATGGGGTTGATCCGCCGTCTGCCGAAGCTGAGCGTGATCCAGGCGGAAGGTGCGGCGCCTGTCGCGCGTCTCTTTGCGAATCTTACGCCGGCGCAACGGGCGGGCGAAGAAGAGCTGCCCGAAAAGCTGGCAATCGTCGAGAATCCCAAGACGCTGGCCACGGCAATCAAGATCGGCGCGCCCGTTTCCTGGAAGAAAGCGCTGCGCGCTGCGGTGCGGTCGCACGGGCAGGTGATCGCGGTGAGCGAGCAGGAAATTGCAGACGCGAAAGCGATGATCGGCCGCGACAGCATCGGCTGCGAGCCCGCTTCAGCGACGACGGTCGCGGGCATCAAGAGATTGGTAGCTGCAGGCCACATTCAGTCCGGCGAAGATGTGGTCGCGGTGCTGACGGGCCACGCGCTGAAAGACCCGGACTACATGAGCAACTACCATCGCGGGACGCTTGCCATCGATTCCGGCGCGAAGGATAGCGCCGCGCCGCCAAAACCGATCCAGGGCGCGTTCCAGAACGCGCCCGAGCGTGTGGCAGCCACAAAATCTGCTATTCTCACGAGCCTCAAGCAGCGTCATTAGAGGGCGTTCTCGCAAATGCTTGGGGCGCGATCGAGGAGAAATAGCTTCAGGGGCTGAAGCCCCGCCCTTCCACCAGCCATGAGCCCAGCGCGCAAAAGTTCCTTCGAGGTTCGCGTCCCGGCATCCACTGCAAATCTCGGCGCGGGATTTGATTGCCTGGGCCTGGCGCTCGAAATTTACCTCAGCGTGCGCGCGTCTCTCCTCGGGTCGAGCTCGCGCACGGTCGCGCGAAGCAGCGGCGTGCGCGGCACGTCGCAGCTTCCAAAAGATCCCGAGCAAAACCTGATTTTCCGCGCGATGCGGCTCACCGCCGAGCGTGAAGGTTTTCCATTGCCGCGCGTGCGCATCGCCGTGCAGAACCAGATTCCCGTGGCCGGAGGATTGGGCAGCAGCGCGGCCGCAGCCGTCGCGGGAATCGCGCTGGGATTCGCGGTCGCCGGCCGGCCGATCAACAAGGACGCGGCGCTGCGTTACGCAACCGAGATGGAAGGACATCCCGACAACGTTGCCGCCGCGCTGCTCGGGGGATTGGTGGTGACGTTCACGCGAAGCGACGGAAGCGTGGTCGCGATTCGCAAGCGCTGGCCGAAGGTGATCCGGCTGATCGTGGTGACGCCGAACCTGATGCTCGAGACGAAAAAATCGCGCGCGGTTCTGCCCGTGAGTGTGCCTCGGGTCGACGCAGTGTACAACCTACAGAGGTCCGCGCTTTTCGTGGCCGCGCTCGAAGATCGCCGCTACGATCTGTTGTGGGACGCCATGCAGGACCGCCTGCATCAGCACGCGCGCCAGGCGCTGATTCCCGGTCTCGCCGACGTACTGTCGCTGCCTCGCATGCCCGGACTGCTCGGCGTCGCGCTCAGCGGCGCCGGCCCGAGCGTGATCGCGCTCGCCACCGAGCGCTTCGATCAAATCGGCAAGGCCATCGCACATTGCTTCGAGAAGCACGATCTGGCTCCGACGATCCGCAACCTCGAAGCCGCGCAAGAGGGAATTTCCGCAACGCAGAAGTACATCTCGCAGAAGTAGTTTGCGCGCCGGCTAAGTTTCGAGGATCACTTGCTCTTCGAGAGTATTAATCCGGATGAATAAAACGGTTTGGCAAGGCTAGGGCTTGTTGTTGCGGGTGAGATAAGCAGCGATCGCGTCCAGGTCGGCATCGCTGATTTCCGTCTTACGAAACACGGGCATGAACAAAACCCCGTGACGAACGAACTGCTTAATCATCGCGGGGGTCAGATCGGTGCGATCTTCGAGCACGGCCGGCTTCTGTCCGCGCGCCTCGAGCGATTCCGTGCCGGGCTTTCCGAGTCCGGCACCGTGGCACGGCCAGCACCAATGGTCGTATACCTCGTGCCCACGCTCGATCTGTTTCTGGTCGGGCGGCGCCGCGGATGCCACGCACGTTAAAACCAGAGTCGCTGCGAACGCCAATCCTACTCTCGCATTTTTCATGCCTCTGCCTTTCTCATGCGCTTTGGCCAGATACCGCATTTTCCGGGCGACAAAATCCCGTTGGGATCCACCGCATCTTTGATCGTTTCATGAAAGCGCCGCAGCACATGGTTGTTGAAGGAGTAGGTGTTGGAAATGTCCCCCATGAAGGTCGTGTGCGTCCGGTACTCGCCCCAGCCGCGGGCCGCCGACTCCTTGATCAGCCGCCGGTAGATCTCACGCCTCTGTCGGTTCCTTTCCACGTTTCGCTCGACAGGGAAAAGGTCAATGATCACGAGGGCCCGCGGGAACGAGGTAAGAACAGCAAGCGCCGCGCGTCCCGAGCTCAACTCGTGGTGAACGCGGTCGAACAGCGCCATCGCCTCCAGCACAGCTTCGCCCGACATGGGAATGATGGGCGAAAACCCAATATGCCCCTGGCTCCCCGGCGGGAGCAGCGTGAAAATTTGCAGGCTGGGAATGCCGAGCGGAACAGTGTCCTGGATCTTCGCCAGATCCTCTGCGCTCAGCGGAAAGCGGTAGGAAGGGCCTTCCTGGAATGTGACTCCCGGAATCGAAGAGAACTTCTCTTTGGCGTATTTCCACTGCGCGGCGACCACTTCGGCCGGCCCGTAGAAGGTGATAGGGAGGCTCCAGTAGGCTACGTTCTTCCGCTCGGCGTATTCCTCCAAAGGCTTCACCGATCCGCTGGCGCGCATTGAGTCGAACTCCGGATTCGGCGCGCCGAGCCAGAAAGGGCTCGCTAGGCTCGTGGTGCCCCGGATGATTCCCGAGTTCTGGAG
>JBAPOM010000356.1:0-3368 GCA_049279635.1 Candidatus Acidiferrales bacterium | reverse complement strand
CGGTGGTCCAGTTGTGGTCGCGCGTGAGATGTGCGGAGGTAAAACGCTCGTAGTGGCCGAGGTCGAGATCCGTTTCGGCGCCGTCGTCGGTCACAAACACTTCTCCGTGCTGATAGGGCGACATTGTTCCGGGATCGACGTTCAAGTAGGGATCGCACTTCTGGAGGGTGACTTTCAGGCCGCGGCTTTCAAGCAGGCATCCAATCGACGCCGCCGCTACGCCCTTTCCGAGAGAGGAAACTACGCCGCCCGTCACAAAGATGTACTTCGGGCCGGTCCGCAAGTGCTCGATTTCCTCCGGAGGAGTCGGCGTACGACATATTATCTGCGGAAAGTGCGCGCGTGTCAAATCACGTTTTCGCACTCAAATTCGCGAGCTACGCAATCTTGGATGTAGGGGCGGGTTTCAAACCCGCCCCTAACCACGAAGCATGCGTTACTGTTTCTTGGCCGGTGGCGCTGCCGCCGGCTTCGGAGCCATCATCATTTTCGGCTTCCAGAAGCTCGGATCGAACTTCACCCATTCTTCCGGCGGATAGCTCATTTCCGGGCTGAAGCGCACCAGCGTCGTGCTATCCGATGCAATCGCCGCCGCCTCCAGCTCGGCTAACTTCTTTTGCCCATCCGGGCCGAGCGCCTCGTCGAACGCTTTTCCGGCGCCCATGGCAGCGTCCAGATCGGCAAGCGATTTCCGCGGCGTGAAAATATAAAGCGTCCCTTCCGGGGCTCCGTAACGCGCCTCAAAGAAAATGTCATGCTCGTCGACATTGGCCTTGGCCGCTGTCGCTTGGTACAGCGCCACGAGATCCTCCCAGTCCTTTTCGTGCCCCTGTCGCAGGCGGATCGTCTCGATTTCGAAGTAGCGCATCTCGGCGATGTTCATATCGGGCTTATAGCTCCACTTCTCGTTGTACGTCGCCACCACCTGATCGCTATCCGACACATAGTCCGCGTCTTTTTCCACGAGCGGGTCGAGCATGGCCTCCACCTTGGGCTGGTCGTCGTACTCGCTCGCCTTTTGCCACTCCGCGTAGGAATCAAAGCCCACGAGGAACCAGGCCTCGCTCGGCCCGCTCATCGTGGTCACCGCGAGATAATGATCGGGCGTCTTGGCTAGACCGGCTGCCTTTGCAAAGGCAGCTTCATTCTTCGCGTGTCCCGCATCCTTCCCGAATTTCACCATCTCTTTACCGATCAGCAGCACTTTCGGTATTGGACTGTTTTGATCTTGCGCGCGCAGCATTGCCGCACCGCAGGTCAAGCACACGACAGCCATTGCAGCAATCAGAATCTTCCTCATGCACATCTCCTTTTCCTGTGTTCGGCTCTGGCGTCTTGAATCGCGACGCCAGAACGATCCGGCCTTTATGCTTGGTTTGTTCTTAAGGGTTCCGAGGGGGTCTGGGCCGGGCAAATGGGTGTGATCCGGCCGGCGCCTACTATACACCTATAACCGCGTCAAATGGGTCTGTCGTCAACGTAGTGCAACTGGCTCTCGTGTCACCGACGCCCGCTAACTCTCTGGAATCGCGCATGGCGCGATGCTATGATCGACTCTCGTCGCAGGCATTTCCCGAGTGATCGGCGCGGTCGCCAAGTGGTAAGGCAAAGGTCTGCAAAACCTTTATCGGCGGTTCGATTCCGCCCCGCGCCTCCAAACCCTAACACTGTTACTTCTAAGCGTTTATTGGATCGTTTGCGCAGTCGTTTGGGTGGGATTTTCGGGCACTGTATCACCTACTGTCACACCAGCTAAACGCTCGACGGCGTCTTGCAGGTGCGTGTCGGACAGGTGCGCGTAGCGCTGGCTCGTCGCTACGTTTCCGTGACGGAGCAGTTTGCTGACGGTGTAGATGTCAACGCCGTTCATGACCAGCCGCGACGCGAAGGTATGCCGCAGATCGTGCCAGTGGAAGTCCTTGACGCCGGACTCCTTGACGACCTCTTCCCACCAGCGCCGAAACGTGAAGTGATCCTGGGTGAGGCAGACGAACTCAGAACCCTTGGTCAGCCGATTCAAGGTTTCTAGCGCAGCGCGCGCTGCCGAGTTGATCGGCACATACTGTCGGTACCCGCTCTTGGTATGCGTCAGCGTGATCTTGCTGCGATACAGGTCTACATGGCGCCAGGCTAGTTCGTACTGCTCGGCCCACCGTAGGCCACTATTGAGCGCCAGGTCGAACTCCGCCTCGCGTTCGGGATACAGTTTGCGGATAACCCGCCGCAATGCCATCTCCTCCTTGGGTTCGAGGAAGCGCACTCGTGTGTTGTTCTCCTCTCTCAGTTTGATGGAGCGGGCGGGATTTTCGCTGACCTTGCCGCTCTCGATGCCAAGCCTGTACGCATGGCTCAGCGAGCACTTGTAGCGGTTGTAGTTCGCGGGCGTGCGGCAGTGCTCTGACAGCTTTCGGTCGATCTCTTGGGGCGTGATGCTCGCCGCCTTCCGCCCCTTGAACCAATCGGCCAGCGCGTTGTACCGATAGACTCCCAACTGCTTCTTAGACTTCTTCAGCTGGTGGCGGCGCTTCGCTTCCGCGATGGCATCCTTGATCAGCTCGTCGAACGTCGTGCTCCCGCTCGGGAAAAACCTACGCTCCGCGACTTCCGTGCGACGCTTCTGGTAGACCTTGATCGCCAGCGCCTTCGACGGCCCTACCCGCTCGGCCCTCAGCCTTCCGTGCTGGTCCCGGTAGCGAACGTACCACGTCTTGCCGCGCAGGTAGACGCCTCGGTCGGCTCGATCCTTCTTCCAACTTCCACGCTTCTGCTGTTCGCTCATCGTCTGTTCCTCTTCTTTTGCCGCTGACGGAAGTTCTTAACGTTCACCGACACGGCGCACTGATGAGAGCAAAACTTTGCGTCCCTCCGTTTGGCTACGAAAAACGGGGTCGGGCAGCCGGGGTTCGCGCAGATTCGCGCAGTACCGTTCGAGATATCTCGTGCAAGCAGAATTTTCATAAACAGCTTGATGCCGACGGGCCTGAATGAGAGCCGCCCCCTACGCGCATCCCACGCCACTGGCATCACGTCGTAGCCCATGGAATCGCCCCCGCCTAGCTCGGTGTAGAGACTGTGGTCTCGCCTACGCCATGCTTCCCTTATCCGCCACTGGTCGCTCTGGAATTGGGAAACCACGATGTGTAGGGGCTCGCCGGACTCTGTTGTTACATCGTCGAGACCAAAGCCTCCGCCGTATGACTTGAGGAATTGACGAATCTTCTCAGGTGGCGCAACCCCTCCCGTCTCCGTGTATCCGAGGTTCGCGAATTCCACGTGAGGCGGGTCTGACCAGCGACTCGCTTTGGCAGTCCGATCGCCAGTCCAGCCTTTCACCTGAGAGCCCTTGGCGCTAATCGTGAGTGCCTTAG
>JBAPOM010000355.1:0-2273 GCA_049279635.1 Candidatus Acidiferrales bacterium | reverse complement strand
GCGCAAGCATTTGCCGAGAGCGCGGAAACGAAACCGGCGCGACCGGAGCCAACGCCGCGGCCCGCTTTTGAGCGGCGTCCAGTTGAGGACGCGCCCGAATATGCCGCGCGCGGCGAGCGCCCGGCGCTGATTGAGCGGGCCGCGCCCATGGAGCTGCCAGCTCCGCAATTGCCGTCCGAACGCGCCGCGCACGGCCGAGGCGATCCGGCGCTTGCGTCGCGCATGGCGCACCTCGAATCTCTTTTGCGGCGGCTTGTGGGCAGTCCCTTGCGCCGGCTCGACGAAGCAGACGAAGCTCCGGCCGGGCCCGGCGTGTTCCTGCTCTCGGATTCCGATCAGGTGACGTCGTATTACATCGAGGCTTGCCAGACGCTGCGAATCGGTCTTGGCAATCTCGCGCGCGGCGGCGGCCGCGGCGGAAGATCGCAGCGAGGGGGCCGTGCTGATTCCGAAGGCCTCAAGTCCAAACTGGCCGAGCATCTGGGAATCAGCGAATCGAAAGTGTCGCAGTATATGAAGGACCATTGCGTGGTCCGCTGGATTCAGCTCGACGACGAGGCACCGCATCTGGCGCATTTTGCGATCGGCGTTCTGCGGACGCCTCTCAACGTCGAGTAAATACCAGCGGGGACAGGACTTAAGTCCTGGAACCGGGCGCCGTTTAGCCCGCTTATGTGCCCGTTCAACCCCCTATTTGCCCCTTTGAACGCACACCTATGGACGGACCAATCGAATACCAAGCAAACTATGCTACGGTAAGACTTTAGGGCGCGGTGCACTTTTACCGGTAATCGTAAGCGTTGGGCCTGCCCAGGGGCGCAGCAGGTATCCAAGAGATTAAGATTCACTGAGGAGGGGTGCAGCAAAATGGGAAACGCGGCGAGCAATCATCTTTGGAAGGTTTTTGACTGGACGCTGTGTAAGGGCGCGAAAGTCACTTTCAACACGATCCAGTTTTTCAATAAATACAATCCGAATCCTTCCTTTACTCCGAAATGGTCGGACAAGCCGCTGTTGAAGTCGTGGGAGAAGTCGAAGCCCACGCTCGGCTGGCCGCGCACCACGGATTCCCTTTGCCCCGACTGCGTGAAAGAAGCGCGCGACGCCATAACCAACGGCAAGAAGGATTGGACGGACCTCGTTCACGAAAAGGTCGGCGAAATCAAGGCACAGATCATCGAGCGCGACGGCCAGGTCTGGATGGTGAAGGAATGCCCCATCCACGGGAAGTACGAAGACCTGATGGCCGTCGACGCAAAGTTCCTCGAATGGATCGAAAAGAATTTCCCCGGCCGCGACATCCCCGCGCACAACGACGAAGACTTGCACCGGCACGGATCGAGCACGGTCCGCCACGGACGCGGCGCGGTGCTTACCGTCGACCTGACGAACCGCTGCAACATGATGTGCGACCCCTGCTTCATGGACGCGAACCAGGTCGGATACGTCCACGAGCTCGACTGGGATGAAATCACCGAAATCCTGGACAACGCGCTGAGGATCAAGCCGCGCCGGCAGATGTCCGTGCAGTTCTCGGGCGGCGAGCCGACGATGCACCCGCGATTTACGGACGCGGTCGCCTACGCGCGCAAGATCGGCTACAACAGCGTGCAGGCCGCCACGAACGGCATCGAATTCGCGAAGAGCAAGGAATTCTGCAAGAAGGCGTTCGACGCCGGGATGCGCTATGCCTACCTGCAGTTCGATGGCATCGGCAACGACGCGAACAGCCACCGGCAGGTCGGCAATTTGTTCGATGTGAAACTGCGCGCGATCGAGAACATGCACGAGGCCGGCATCGAAATCGTGCTGGTCACCACGATCGTCAACAACGTGAACAACGATCAGGTAGGCCCGATCGTGAAGTTTGCGATGGAAAATCCGAAGAAGATCGCGTTCGTTTCGTTCCAGCCGGTATCGTTCACGGGGCGCGACGAAGACATCACACCGGAACGCCGCATCCGCCAGCGCTATACGCTTTCGCACCTTGCGAAGGACGTCAGCTCGCAGGTGGGCAAGATCGAGCCGACGCGCGACTGGTTCCCGCTGTCGTTCATTTCGCCTTTCGCGGGATTTGCCGATATGGTGCACGGGCCGGACGCGATGTGGGGCTCGCTCTCGTGCGGCTGCCACCCGAATTGCGGCGTGGGCACGGCCGTGATGATCCACAAGGAAACCAAGGAGTGGGCGCCGATTTCGCGCTTCCTCAACGCGCCGCAGCTTGTGAAGGACGTTTCGGCCATCACGGACGCGGCTCGCAACAAGAAGTTCTC
>JBAPOM010000354.1:0-5464 GCA_049279635.1 Candidatus Acidiferrales bacterium | reverse complement strand
CGTCGGTAGCCGTCACGCCCAGCAGCAGGCTCGCCAAATAGCGCGTCAGCCCAAAAGAAACAGCCAGCCCCAGAACCACCCCGATCAGCGTCAACGACAATCCACGCAGGAGGACGAGCCGCAGAATGTCCTGCTTGCTCGCACCGAGCGCCATGCGGATGCCGATCTCATGCGTCCGTTGCCGCGTGGTGTAGGCCGTGACGCCGTAGATTCCCACCGCGGCGAGCACTAGCGCGAGCAGCCCAAATGCGCCGACAAAAGTTCCCGCGATGCGCTGGGGGAAACTGGAAAGCTGCGCGCGCGATTCAAGCGTGGTCACGTCGAACACCGCGAGGTCCGCATTCATTTCGTGGATGGCGTTTTCGACGGTACCGCTGAATGCCATCGGATCGCCCGTCGTGCGCACATCGACGATCATCGTGGCGCGGTAGACCTGGTACAGCGGCAGATAGACGAACGGTGTCGGCTGCTCGTTCAGGCCATTCACTTTGCTGTCGCGCGCCACGCCAACCACTGTGAACCATTCGTGCGTCAAGTCCGAGTTCAGCTGCTTGCCCACTGCCTCCTGATGCGGCCAGTAGCGATCCACAAACGTCTCGCTGACGATCGCGACGCGCTGCGAAGTCATCGTGTCCTGGAGCGTGAAGTCGCGCCCTTTCACGATCGGAATCTCCATCGTTTTCAAATAGTTCGGCGTGATGATCGCGTCCTGCGTCTCCATCGATTCATTCGCCTGCGGGACGTATCCCTCGGGCTTCACGCTGGTCGAGCCCCCGCTAAATCCCAACGGCACGCGGCTCGACAGGGCCACCGACTGCACGCCCGGCAGCGTTTCAAGTTTCGCGACGACCTGGCGATCGAACTCCGCGCCGTTCGCGTCCGAATAGCCCGCCGTAAACAGGTCGTAGGAAGCAATCAGCACGCCGCGCGAATTGAATCCCGCATCGATTTGCTGGGCGCTCCTGAAGCTGCGAATGAAGAGTCCCGCGCAGATCAGCAGCACCAGCGACAATGAGATTTGCGCCACTACCAGCGCGCTGGTGAGCCGCGCCTTTCGAACGCTGCCCGACGAGCTTGTCCCGTCTTCTTTCAGCACATCCACCGGCGCTTCGCGCGAAGAACGCCACGCCGGCAGAATGCCAAAGATCACGCCGCTGAGCATCGAAATCGCCAGCGCCGCAAAGAGCACGGTGCGATCCGGATGCATGTCGAGCGAGATCGGAAAATCCATGGCCGGCACGAATTGAGCGAATGTGCCTGCGGACCAGAAGGTGATCAGCAGCGCGACCGCGCCTCCGGCCAGCGCGAGCACCAGGCTTTCCACCAACAACTGCCGCACCAGCCGCCAGCGGCTCGCGCCGAGCGAGGTGCGAATGGCGATCTCGCGCCGCCGCGCCACAGCGCGCACCAGCATCAAGTTGGCCACGTTGGCGCAGGCCAGTAGCAGCACCATGCCCGCGATGGCCATCAGCACGGGCAGCATTGTCGAGAGTAACTGATTCGCGCCAAACGGACTGCGCCAGAGCGGGTATACGGTAACGCTACTGTGCCCGCGGTGCTCGTCCGGATAATTCTTCACTTCGGGCTGCAGGCGCACCGTCATTTCTTCTTGCGCCTGCCGCGGCGCAACGCCCGGCTTCAGCCGCGCGAACATGCTCAGCCAAAAATAGTGATGGTCGTGAATCAGGTCGCCCTGCGGCACCAACTGCGCTTCCATCATCATCGGGACCCAGATATCCGAGCGCAGCCCCGTCTGGCTGCCCTGGAAGACCGCCGGCGTCACGCCCACAATCGTGTAGGGGTGCTGATTGAGTTCCATCGTCTGACCGAGAATGTCCGGATTGGCGGCGAAATGCGTTTGCCACATTCGGTAGCTGATCACCGCTACCGGCGCGCCTCCCGGCTTCTCGTCTTCCTCGGGCAGAAACGTGCGCCCCATAAGCGGCCGCACGCCGAGCACATCGAAATAATTCGCGGTAGCCAGCATGCCCCAGACGCGCTGCGGCTTGCCCTTGCCCGTGAGGCTCATGGGAGTGAGGTTGCACGCGGTAATGCCCGTAAAACTCTGCTGGCCGTCGCGCATGGCTACGAAATCGGGATAGGTAAACGGGAAAGGATTGTCGCCCGGCTTACCCAGCGAGAGAGCCACTACTTCGTTCGGGCTGGCAAGTCCTGGAATGGGATTCAGCAGCGTGGAGTTGATCCAGGTGAAGATCGTGGTATTCGCGCCGATCCCGAGCGCGAGAGTGAGGATGGTGATCGCCGCGTACCCCGGCGCCTTCGCGATCATCCGCAGGCTGTAGCGCACGTCTTGCCAGAGCGAGGCCATCGCGACACCTCCGCAAACGCGTTAGAGGAACGATACCATGCCTTCGCCCTTCACGGAATGAGCGGGCGGCGTATGGCCCAGCAGGAGCCTGATTACGATGCGAAAAAAGAAGAGGGGCGCGAGCGCCCCTCCTTTTTGCTTGCATCAAACGGTTGCGATTTGGCTTAGGTCAAATCCTCGGGGGCAATCGGTAGATGGCGAATGCGCTTGCCGGTTGCGGCGAAGACTGCGTTGCAGATGGCCGGAGCGAGTGGCGGAACGGCTGGTTCGCCCATGCCCGTCGGGGTCTCATCGCTCTCGACGATATGCACGTCGACGACCCTCGGCATCTCGCTCATGCGCAGCATGTCGTAGGTGTCGAAGTTGGCCTGCTGGACGCGGCCCTTGTCGATTGTGATGGAACCCTTGAGGGTCTGGGTGAGGCCGAAGACGACGGCGCTCACCGCCTGCTGCCGGACGATGTTCGGATTGATCACGCGGCCGCAATCGAGCGCGACCGTGACCTTGTGAACCTTTACGCCGTCTTTTTCGATCGAGATCTCGACGACCTCGGCCACGTAGGTCGAGAACGCCTCGAGAACCGCGATCCCGCGATAGCGGCCATTCGGCAGCGGCTTTCCCCATTCGCCTTTTTCGGCGGCGAGGTTGAGCACAGCCAGATGGCGCGGCTTCTTCGAGAGCAGAACCTTGCGGTACTCGTAGGGGTCTTTCTTCGCGGCGTGCGCGAGTTCATCGATAAAGCTCTCTTCGAAGAACCCGTTCTGCGACGCGCCCACCGACCGCCAGAAGCCCAGTGGAATGGGTCCGGTGACCATGTGGTAGTCGACCAGAATGTTGGGAATGTCGTACGGCGTGTCCGAAATGCCCTCCACGCTGCTCGAATCCATGCCGTTCTTCACCGCGTCCGGGCCGAAAAACCAGCGAGAAATCGAATCGCAAGCGACCCGCGCGGTGAATGCAGTGGGCATGCCATCCGGGCCGAGCGCCGCGGCGATTTTCACGTACGAGGCGGGACGATAGTAGTCGTGCTGCATATCGTCTTCACGCGACCACGTGACCTGCGCCGGCGCCTTCATGTGCTTTGAGATTTCGCACGCCTGGGTGACGAAGTCCGTCCAGCCGCGCCTGCCGAATCCGCCGCCAAGGTAAGTGGTGTGCACGAAGGACTGATCCGGCTTCACGCCGGCGATCTTCGCGCCCACGCCCTGCGAAGGAGTCTGGAACTGCGTGCCCGCCCACACGTCCGCGCGGTCGTCCTGCATGTACGCCGTGCAATTCATCGGCTCCATCGTGGCGTGCGCCTGGTAGGGGGCTTGATAGACGGCTTCGACCTTCTGGGTTGCTGCGTTGAGCGCGGCTTCGGCGTCCCCTTCCTTGCGTGATACCACGCCTGGGGTTTCGCACGCGTCGGCGAAGCCCTTGAAGATCGTTTCGTTCGAGACGTCCGTGTTGGGGCCTTCGTCCCACTTCACATCGATGGCCTTGCGGGCTTGCATCGCGGTCCACGTGTTGTCGGCGACGACAGCGATACCGTCCGAAATCTCGAAGACGTCTTTGACGCCAGGCATGGCTTTCGCCTTTGCGGCGTCGAAGCTCGCGACTTTGCCGCCAAACACAGGGCAGCGCAGCACGACGGAGTGGACCATGCCGGGCTGCCGCTGGTCGATGCCGAAGCCTGCCTTGCCGTTCGTCTTGATCGGCGTGTCGAGCCGCTTGAACGGCTTGCCAATCACTTTGAACTGGCTCGGGTCTTTCAGCGTCACGTCTTGCGGTGGCGTAACTTTCGAGGCTGCTTCCGCGAGGCTGCCGTAGGTGGCTCGCCGCTTGGTTGCCGCATGAATCACGGCGCCGTCTTCAGCGTGGCATTCCGACGCATCGACGCCCCACTTCTGCGCCGCCGCCGAAATCAGCATCATGCGGGCCATAGCGCCTGCTTCGCGCATCGGCTTCCAGCCGGAATTGATGCTCTGGCTCCCGCCCGTGCCCTGCATGTGGAACGCGGGGTCGAAGTACACGGCCGCGGCCGGGGCAAACTCCGTGCGAATCTTCCGCCAATCGCACTCGAGCTCTTCCGCAGCCAGCATCGAAAGCGAGGTCACGACTCCCTGCCCCATTTCCGACTTGCTGATGAGGATGGTGATGTTGTCGTCCGGAGCCACCTGAATAAACGCATTCAGCACGTCCGGCGTGGTGGCGCTGCCATCCATGCGCGATGCCGCGAGCACTTCCCTGCGTCCGGGGAGATAGAAGCCGATCACCAGCCCTGCCGCTCCTGCGAGGCCGGTCTTGAGGAAATTGCGGCGATCGAGTCCGTTGGTTTGCGTGCTCATTCGGCACCTCCGTTTGAAAACGCCACAGCGCTGGCAACGAGCTCGGAACCCTCGTCGGCGCTCGCGGTCTTGGTGCCGGCCGCTTGGAGCTTCGCGGCCTGATGAATCGCTGCACGAATCCTGTCGTAGGTGCCGCAGCGGCAGATATTGCCGCTCATGGCGTCGTCAATTTCGGCGTCGGTCGGGTTGGGCGTCTTGGCGAGGAGCGCGGAGGCCGTCATGATCTGGCCCGACTGGCAATAGCCGCACTGGGGCACATCAATTTCGATCCAGGCACGCTGCACAGGGTGACTATCGGTGGCGGAAAGCCCTTCGATGGTCGTTACCTTTTTGCCGGATACGCTGGAGATCGGCGTAATGCAGGAACGAGTCGCTTCGCCGTCGATATGGACCGTACAGGCCCCGCACAGCGCCATGCCGCAGCCAAACTTGGTACCGGTCATGTTGAGCGTATCTCGAAGCACCCAAAGCAGCGGCATATTCGGATTCACGTCCACCGTCTTGGGCTTGCCATTCAGAATGAAGTGAGTCGCCATTCAAAACCCTCCGTGAATGTTCCAACTCCAACAATTGCCGAGCGTTGCGCGAAAATCCTCGTTTCGATTCAAGCTACGCCATGGATCACATTGTGTCAAGATTCGCCGGCTCATGGGTTTATATGACTTGATCTGCCATTTTTCGACGAAATGGGCCATCTTTACGTGTTTGAAGAATTTTCCTGCGGATGCTACATTCGAACGAAACGCAAACGCCGAGGTAGCTCAGTTGGTAGAGCAGCCGATTCGTAATCGGCAGGTCCCCGGTT
>JBAPOM010000353.1:0-3054 GCA_049279635.1 Candidatus Acidiferrales bacterium | reverse complement strand
CAGCAAGCCAAGCGTGAAAAGCAGCAACGGAAAAAAAGCCAGGAACATATTGAACGCGATTGCCTGGCTGAGCGTCACGCAATCCGGAAGAATCCGCCCAAGCGCCCCCACGAGCTTCCTCAGTGTGGCTTCCATTGGCCCGAAATTATACGGGAACTCCGGCGATTCGCGTCTCTTTTCGCGCGCCCGCATTGAGCGCCCTTGCCGCAGCTGAGGGCAGCCTGTAAACTTCGATTCAAGCCGAATCCAAACGCCAAGGAGTTTTCGCGTGACGACGCAACCGAAAGCAGCCGCCAGCCGTAGCGAAGAAGTCGTGCGCAAGCACAAGGAATATCTCTGGCCGGCGGTCGCGAACTACTACCAGCACCCACTCGTCGCCGATCATGCTTCGATGCAATATCTCTGGGACGTCGAGGGTAACAAATACCTCGATTTTTTCGGCGGCATCGTCACCGTCGGCGTCGGCCACTGCAATCCCAAGGTCACCTCGAAAATCAAAGCGCAGGTCGACAAGCTCCAGCACACGTCGACGCTTTTCCCTAACGAAGCCATCGTCGCGCTCGCCGAGAAGCTTGCTGAGATCACGCCCGGCAAATTGCAGAAGAGTTTCTTCACCAGCTCCGGCACCGAGGCCAACGAAGCCGCGATCCTGCTCGCGCGCACGGCCAGCCCCAGTTACGACATCGTCGCACTGCGCCACGCCTATTCCGGCTCATCGGCCCTCGCGAAGAGCGTCACGGCCCACGCTGCCTATCGCAAGTCGGGCGTCATCGGCGTCGGCGTGGCCCACGCCGTCAGCCCGTATTGCTACCGCTGCCCGCTGCATCTGAAATATCCCGATTGCGGCGTGGCCTGCGCCAACGACGTCGAGGATTTGATCCAGACGGGAACGAGCGGCTCGATTGCAGCCTTCATCGCCGAGCCGATTCAGGGCGTCGGCGGATTCATCACTCCGCCGCCCGAATATTTCAAAATCGTCTACCGCATCGTAAAAAATTACGGCGGCCTTTTCATTTCCGACGAAGTGCAGACCGGCTTCGGCCGCACCGGCAAGAAATGGTTCGGCATCGAGCAGTGGGAGGTGACGCCCGACATCATCACGTGCGCGAAGAGCATGGGCAACGGCGTGCCGGTCGGCGCGACGATCACCACGTCCGAGCTCGCCGGCAAGTTTCAGGGGCTCACGATTTCGACCTTCGGCGGCAATCCCGTCACGTCCGTCGCCGCGCGCGCCGTGATCGAAGTGATCGAAGAGGAAAACCTGCGGGAGAATACCCACGTGGTCGGCGGCTACCTCCGCCAGCAACTCGAAGTGCTGCAGGCGAAATTCCCGCTCATCGGCGACGTTCGCGGCATGGGCATGATGCAGGCGCTCGAGCTGGTCCGCGATCGCGCGACCAAGGAACCAGCTCCCGCGGAGACCAATCAGCTCCTCGAACGCGCGCGCGCCAATGGCCTGCTGATCGGCAAGGGCGGCCTGCACGGCAACGTGATCCGCCTCGCGCCGCCGATGAACATCTCGAAAGCCGACGTCGACGAAGGCATCCGCCTCCTCGACAAATCCTTCGGCGAAATCAAATCATGAACGATTGTCTTTAGCCGAGCGTTTTGGCGTTGAAGTTGGCGAGATCATCGTCCTCTACTGTGAAGCTGATCTCGATCGGCTGGCAGCATACTTCGCAGTCTTCGACGTAGGTTTGGCCTCCTGCGGACAAATCCAACACCATCGAAATCTCTTCGCCGCAATACGGGCACGTGAATTGGTGTTCCATGAAATGGCCGTGCATTCACGCGACGAACGTCGCGCGTCGGAGGAGTTAGACCTGGGGAATGGCGTACTAGCGCAGGGCGCGCTGCAATTTCTTCGTTGTCTTTTGCAGCTGCTTCTTGAGGGCTTCCACCTGCTTCGAAATGGCCGCAAGCTCCTTTTTCGCCACCGTTCCCGCTTTCACCACCTTATGCGCCGTGCGGTCCGCCTTCCCCACAACGGATCCGATTTTCACCGCTGCCTCTCTGAGCCTGCTCTTCTTTGCCATTCGTTTCCTCCGTCGATTTCCGACCTGCGCGCAGTGTATCACCGCCGCCTTCATCGCCCAACGAAATCTGCCTCGACTGAGGTATTCTGCTAGTTAGGTGAAACCGCAGATTAGAAACGGGCGCATCCTGGGAATTCAGCTCCTTGCCGCTGTCGGCGTGTGCCTCGCCGCTAGCTTGTTTTCCGCGGGGATTGCGGGCGCGGCCGGCGACTCCGACCGCATTCACTGGAAGCAGGTCGACGAATCCGAGATCAAGCTGGACGGCAAACCGCCGCTAGCCGCAAACGTCTACCAGCCGGATAAGAAGGGCAAGAAGAAGGATTTCGTTCTCATTCTGCTCGGGCACCGCTATCTGATGCTCGACACAAAATCGAGGCTTGTCTACGCGGTATTTCTTTCCGATATCACCAAGGACGGTAGCGACATCGAAACAAGCGATCTCGCCGATCCGTCGCGCATCGTTCCCAGCACCGATTGGACCTCGCACGACGTCGGCCCCGCCCAACTCATCAAGCTCACCCTTGAGGATTACGATCGTGTCCTCGAAATCGAGCTGCCGCATCCGGTCGATCTCCGCAGCCTCTACACCTTCTGATTCGGACACTGCGTCAAAACGTCAGGAGAAAATAGCCGACTGTCAATCCGGGCGAAGCGAGGAATCTGCTCTTGCTTCGTTGTGTTTCACTTGCACCGGCGCATTCTCCGGCCGGAGGCTGCGGTAGACCATCCATCCGGTGGTCGCCAGCATCCCGATCCAGCCCAACACGCGCACGGCCATGGCGATCTGCGTGTCGTGCTGCAGGAGGCCAAGCTTGCCGAAAAGATAGTTCCAGTCGTGGATCACGTAGTCGGCGTCGCCCACCGTGAGGAGCGGAAGCTGTTGCGCCCGCGCATCGGCCATATACGTCGCCACTGGAAGAAACTGCTGAAAGAAAAAAAAGAGGCAGAAGGCGGCGCCCTGCACCTCCCGCTGAAAAATGAAATAGGTCGCGAGCATCACCGGAACACCCAGCTGCAG
>JBAPOM010000352.1:0-7076 GCA_049279635.1 Candidatus Acidiferrales bacterium | reverse complement strand
AAGAAGAACCGTTGCGCGTCATTTCGTTGTCACTTCTTTTTCTTGGGCGCGAACTGCGTAAGATTGATTTTCTCGGTGAGGAGCTGGCGCATCTGCTTCTGCAGCTTGTTCACGCGCACCGTGCCGTCCATCAGGACGAACCGGTCCGTCTCGATCATCTGGTCGTAATTATTGAGGATGCGCTCCTGGAAGATGCGGAAGCTTTCGGCGCGATCGAGCGAAATGCCGAGGTCCATGCCCGCTTCGTAATATTTCAGCTTGGGCCGCCCCGCGACGATGCGGTTCACGGCCACATCGAGCGGCGCGCGAAAGTAAAAGGTAATGTCCGGCACCGGCGCGAAGCTATACAGATTGCGCAGCCAGCGCGGAGAACATCCCCGGGCGGCGTCGCGCGCAAACGCCGTATAAACGTAGCGATCGGCCAGCACCAGATACCCGCCGTGGAGCAGCGGCAGGATCTGCCGTTCGCAGCGGTCCGCAAAATCCGCCGCGTGCAGCATCGAAAACGTCGTCGGCGTCAAGAGGCGCCGCTGCTTCCCGCGCCGCGTCGCCGATTTCACCAGCGGCGACGAATTCCACTCGGTGAAATGGATCCGGTAGCCGCCGATCTCGAGCCACCGCTTCAGCAGGTAGAGCTGCGTGCTCTTGCCCGACCCGTCGATCCCCTCCACCACCACCAGCGCGCCCGGATACTCGCGCTTCGGCGCCGCCGCCTTTTCGGGCGCTTCGTCGGTCAGCACAGGAATTTCGGGAGTGATGGTCGCCATGGGCACACCTAAACCGCAGCTTCAATCATACGTCCAAAGCCTCAACCGGGCGTGAAAATTGTGTTACATCGCCCGGTGGGACAACGCTGCGTGGAGTGCGGCGGCTCGCCGCCCTTTGCAGGCGAAGTTTGCTTCGCCGTGTGAAAGGGCTTCGGTCCTTAGGGGGTCGGAGCTTCAGTTTACCCTGAACGAAGTGAAGGGCTCCGACATAAGAGCGCGCGCGAAGCGCGATCAGGGTGGAAGCGTGGGCCTTCAGACCCTCGAAAAGGGTGCCAAACAGATTGGGCTTCAGCCCCGGGTCTTTGCTTTTGACGTTCCGGGTGCCCCTCGACTTATGCCGCTATCGCGCTTCGCCCGCCGGCGGAGGCGCACCCGCACCGGGCGCCGCCGCAGCAGGCGGCGGTGGCACAGGCACGTTCCCGTCGAGCGTGAACGTATACAGCCGCCCCTTGCCCTGGCGTCCCGCGAGCACCGACACATATTCCTTGCCATCGAGCATGTAGCACACAGGATTCGCGAATCCCGCTTGCAGCTTCACGCTCCACAGCTTCTCGCCCTTATCCGCGCTGAACGCTTCGAAATCGCCGCTGTTCGAAGCCGCGAACACCAGATTCCCCGCGGTCGTCATCGTGCCGCCGCCACCAGTAGCGGGCACCTTCCAGGCCGCCGTTTCTGTCGCCGGATTCCACGCCACCAGGAAATTCCCCGCGGGCGGCGCAGGAGGACGCGGCGGTGGAGGCGGCGCGCCGTTGCCACGGGCTGCGACCGGGCCGGTGCCTCTGCCCGCGGCATCCCGGAAAATGATGCCCCAGTTGTACTCACCGAGCTCCGGCTTGAATTCCGGCGCCTGCACGTACGCGAAGCTCGAAGCCATCCCCGGCGTCACGTACACGAGATTGGTTTCGGGATTGAACGACATTCCCTGCCACACGTGCCCGCCGCCCGGCCCCGGCCAGACGATCGTCGGCGTCGTGCCGTAGTGCGCCTCGGGATTGTCGATCGGCCGGCCGGTCTTGGGATCGAGACCCTTGTTCCAGGTGATTTTCTGCAGCGGCGCGCCGGAAATGAATTTTCCGGTCTTGCGGTCGATCACGTAGAAGTATCCGTTCTTCGGCGCCTGCATGATCACATGCCGCAGCTTTCCGTCGATCGTCACGTCGGCCAGCACCAGATCGGCGATTGCATCGTAGTCCCACTCGTCGCCTGGGGTGGTCTGAAAATACCACACGAATTTGCCTGTCTCCGGCTTCACGGCGATGATCGAGCAGATGTAGAGATTGTCCATGCCCATCGCGCTGCGATACTTCTGCACCCACGGGCCGGCCTGCCCCGTGCCGAAGTAGAGCAGGTCGAGCTGCGGGTCGTACGAAATGGCATTCCAGGGATTGCCGCCTCCGCCTAATTTCCACCATTGAATATCGGGCGACCACGTCTTCGCCGCCGCTTCCATCGCTTTGTTCTCGAATGGCTTCGACGGATCGCCCGGGACCGTGTAGAAGCGCCAGTCGAGCTTGCCCGTTTCCGCGTCATACGCGGAAGTGTAGCCGCGCACCGCGAATTCGCCGCCGCCATTGCCGATGATCACTTTGTCTTTCACGATCAGCGGCGCGCCGGTGATGCTGTAGTCGGCGTTCTTGTCCGCCGTCTGGACGCTCCACACCACCTTGCCCGTTTCCGCATCGAGCGCCACCAGCCGCGCGTCGAGCGTCCCGACGTACACTTTGCCGTCATACACAGCCACGCCGCGATTTCCCGGTCCGCAGCAGAGGCTCGGTCCCGTGCGCACCTTATCCGGATTCCCCAGCGAGCCAGTGGGAAAATTCTGGTGGCCCACCTGCGGGTCCCACCGCCACTTCTCTTTTCCCGTGCGCGCATCCACTGCAAACACCACGCCCCACGTCACGGTGGCGTAGAGCGTCCCATTCGAAATCACCGGAGACGCTTCAAGCGTCCCGGGCAGTGAATCCGTGTCGTAATACCACGCCAGCCCCAGCCGGCTCACATTCGACGCGTCGATCTGCGTCAGCGGGCTGTACCGCGTCGCCCCATAATTCCCCGCGGCCATCAGCCATTCGCCGCTCTTCCACCCGTTCAGCAGCGCCGCGTCGGTAACGGCAGCCCCGTCAGGAGCCGCCGCCCACGCTGCCAGGCCGCCCAGCATCACCAGCAGCGCAACTAAGCCGCATATCGTGGCATTCCCGAATTTCGAATTTCGCAATTTCGTATTTCGCGATTCGGCATTTCCGAATTTCGCGTTTCGCAATTTCGTATTTCGTTCTTTGGTGTTTCGCAATTTCATGTTCGCATTCCCCCACGCAAATAATGGCGTCCTCGAGCCCCACCCAGGCCCGCGCACGCGCACACATACTAATCCCAACGCGCGCGTATTGCTCGACGAAAAAGGTTTCGTAGCTGCGGCCTTTCAAGTTTTTCCGGGTGCCCCATCCTCGGTTTGTGAGGGTGGGGCCTTTGACTTTCCGTTTCTCTGTCGTCCGCCGCACCCGCTGTTGCCTTGAGGTTAAAACGTGGTGCCGGGCATCAGGCCGGCGTCATTCCCCGCCGGAAACGGGCGACCACCGCGCCTGCGTCGACATCGCGTCCTGCCAGTTGCTCCAGCCTGAGCCCATGCCATACGGACCCCGGAGGTACACAGCTTCGATCCGCCGGATCTTTCCATGCTCCACGCGAAAGACCTCCGAGATTTCCCACGTCCACGGCGTAACCGGTCCCACCGTCACCGTGCGCCCATCGGGAATCTGAAACGTGCGCGTCTTCCCCGCCGCGTGATCGAAGAAGCAGAACGCCAGCGCCACCCCGCGTTCCGGATCGACCACCACGAATCTCCGGTCGCGTATCCGCGTCACGAAATGCAGCAATCCGGACTCGAACTGCTCCTTGCATCCCCACTCGGGCGAGTAGCTCAAATCGGCCCTGCGGCGCGCGTTGTCGATGGAATTCCCCTGCGACGCTAGCACGTTGGACGTGTCCGCCGAGTGGTTGTTCGTCGCTTCCGCGCCGTTCTCCACGCGATCGCAATCGTCCGTGAACGGGTAATTCCCCTTCCCGTCGTTGAGCTGCATCCCCGAAAAGTACATGTTCGCGGTGTTCACCAGTTCCGCGCGCGAAACGCGCTCGGCGGCGGGAATCGTTTCCGTAAACAGAGGATCGGTGTGGCCGCGCTTTTCGAGATTCGCGGCTTCGGTCTTATCGCGATTGACGATCGTCTCGATCTCGGCGATTTTGTGATTCTCGATTTTCAAGCGCAGCGAAAGAATCACCGGCTCGCCGGCCTCCCGCATGGTTCCGAAGAAGCCCACTTCTCCCGCCTGCACGTCTTCCATATAGAACTCGTAAGTGCCTTTTCCGGTCGCGGTATTCCATAGCCCGTCGCCGAGATTCAGCCGTTGCCCATCTTCGGTGAATTTCACGGTCGCTGTCACGGGCAGGCCCGACGGATCGTTTGCGGCGACAGCATCGAGATAGCGGTCCACGAATCCGTCCAAGCACGCCCGGTCGCACCCGCCCGCCGCCGTCCCGGCAGGACGATTGGCCGGCGCCGCTGTGCGCTTGGCCGCCGCTGCCATCCTCGTGGGAGCAGCAGCAGAAATGGACGCAAGCGCCACCACGCCAGCCAGAGACAGAATTTTTCTTCGCATCGAATCACCCAGTGGCACAGGCAATCCTGCCTGTGCATCTCCTCCCTCGTCCGCGCGCAGCACCCTTCGCCCCACCTCGCACGCCGCAACCCCGCGTATCCTACACCTCGCAGCTGCCTTTCGCACAGACGGGCCGGCGGTCTTTTCCTGTAGGGGCGTCCGGGTGGCGTAGACAATCCTGTCTGTGCTGTGACATAGCGGCGGGTCCAAGGCCTGGAATCACATCATTGTTACCACCGACGGCAATAAGCCATGAGGAAGCCCGCGTGTTAGAATCCCGCCACACTCGACGCCAGCGGGGCGGAGGTTGGACTGATGTCGCCGGCTCAATTGACTGTTGAATCTTTACCCGCTTTCATCGACCGGGTCTCCGAAATCGAAGAGCGATGGATTCCCAAAGAAGAGCCGCTAGGACTCTGGTATCGCGGACACCAAAAGGCCTACTGGAAGCTTTTGCCAAGGCTATACCGAGACTTGAGCCCGCGTGACAATGCCCGTGAAGCGGACGATGAAATCCGAGAAGACTTCATAAAGCGGGCGCCAAGCCTAACTGACAGGAAACCAGAGAATCCCTGGGAGTGGTACTTTCTGATGCAGCATTACCGTGCCCCAACTCGGTTGCTGGATTGGACGGAAGGAGCGCTCATCGGATTGTATTTCGCGGTCACTGGGAACCAAGGACATCACGACGCGGCCGTCTGGATGCTCGACCCTTGGTGGCTAAACAAGAAGGTCGTAAGGAAGTATGAGGTCATCCCGCCAGGGGCCCCAGGAGCCTCTGAACGGGACAGACTCCGCTACAGACCGTGGCTTCCAGATCAATTTGATGGAAAGAGCCTGCGACGACGGCTTCCTGTCGCGGTCTATCCCAACCATATCGACCGGAGAATCGTCGCTCAGCAGTCGTGTTTTACAATTCACGGCAACTCCCGTCAGAGTTTGGATGAGCTGTTCGCTGGGGAAAAGGATCGCCTCGCCAAAATCATCTTACCGAGCTATGCGGTGGCAAAAATTAAGCAACAACTCGAGATCGCGGGGATAAACGAGGCAACGGTCTTTCCAGACCTGGAAGGCTTAGGGCGTCGCGTGAGCGAGGATTGGCAATCCAATCGGGACGCTTCGCCCCACCAGGGTGTCTACACAAGGCTCGGGCCATCCGAGGCCGATCGCGGAGGGGTCGGAGTATTCGCAATTAGAAAGATTCCCAAAGGCACTCCCCTTTTCGTAGGCGACAGCGACGAGATGGTATGGCTGGACGGGAAGTCTCTCCCCAAAGCGCCGTGGGCCAGAAAGCTGTACGAATTCGCGGTCATCAAAGACGGACGGTACGGCTGCCCTGTTACATTTGACCGTCTGACGATGAGTTGGTACTTGAACCACTCAACTAGACCGAACGTCAAATGCACCCACGATTATGATTTTATCTCCTTGGAAGCCATTCCAGCAGGTAAAGAACTGACCGTAGATTACTCGACTTACAATGATCCGCCAGCATTGGAGTTCGAGCAGTCGCCGTCCGGCAGAGGCCCCTTCGTCGATTCCAAAACAGGCGGCGCACAAAAATCGAAGCGCGTCAGCCACCGCGACCACGCAAATACGGCAACCCGACGAGGACTTCATGGGAAAGCTCACCGGAACTAGACATGGCGATGCCGCGAACGAACTCCTAGTTTTCTATACCGACAAGGTCCGCGAACTCGAGGACTCCGGCCAGTACTTTATGGCGGCCGTCGCTCTAGCGCTGGCACTCGAGACTGCCGTTCTGACCTACCTCTTAGTTGAGTTCGGAGAAGAAAACGGCGGCGAGCTCGAAATACCGGACTCCGTGAATATGTCAGATCTGATCGAAGCTGCCGATGAGATCGACGTGCTGAACGCACCTATCAACATCCCGTCCCATCTCAATGACGACGCTGACGAAACTCCCCCGAAATACGTTGCAAAGGACGTCGTGGATAAGATTAGGCGCTTCCGAAACCTCATACATCCTGCCCACGCCCTAAAGAAGTCCTACGATCCCCGCACTTTCACCCACGAGCAGCTAAGGGAATTCAAAGAGATGTATTAATCGGCGATGCACAGTTTGCTCTACTATCTCTAATGCATATCGTCCGGTCCATGAACTGGAACGGAGAGGTTAGCCATGAAATCGCTCCCCATGTCGGACTTCCGAGCCAAACGCCTAATGCTCGACGATACCGATTTTGCTGTGGCGACGGGAAAGTATCCGGGGCCGACGAACCTCATCCAGGAGAGCACATGGAAGAGCATCACTTCGCTGCCTGACGACGTCAGCATACGAACTTCTGACAAGTACGGCTCGCAATTGGAAACCATGTGGGAATATTGGGGCATTTGGACTCGAGTAGTGCTTGCCATCCAAGCTCTCCACGGCGATCCTCGCCAGTCGGCGGTCGCCTGGGCCGCGTGCGACGCAAGTGACGAATTCCAAGCCGGGACATATTGCGCCTTGGTGGGCTTTTATAGAGTGGCGTTTTCTTGTCTTCGCAATGTGCTTGAGCAGATGTCCATTGGCACGCGACTCGGGATCATTCCCGACACAAATAGCTTCACCGATTGGAGGAATGGGGAAGATAGGATCAAGTTTGGTTGGGCCGCCGACACCCTGCCCCAGAGTCAGGCCGTTCAGGCT
>JBAPOM010000351.1:0-15341 GCA_049279635.1 Candidatus Acidiferrales bacterium | reverse complement strand
AGCCCACCCAGCCCACATTCTTCCAATCGAGCGTGACCGCCTGCTGCACGGCCAGTGGCAGCAGCATCACGGCCGCGGCGACGGTAATGAACGCGTTGAGGGAAATGGAATCGTATTTTTCCGCTCGCGATGCGCTCAACATCTTTTTCCCGAGCACGCTGTAGACCGCAAAGCTGATCGTGCTCACGAATGTGATTGCATCGCCGACCACCGGCGATGAGTGGCCGACTGCTCCGCCCTCCGTCTCGAGCAGCATCACCCCGAAAAACGCGAGCGCCATGCCCGCGATTTTGGCCGTGGTGAACGACTCGAGTTTCATCGCGCGCGCGAACACCAGGATCAGAATCGGCCCGAGCGCCTTCAGCAGCACGGAGCGCTCCGAGGTCGTGTAGTTCAAGCCCAACATGAAGCAGCCCTGATTCAAAAACACGCCGAGAAATCCCAGATAGGCGAACATCCACAGATCGCGCCGCTGGAAACGGGCCCGCTCGCGGCGCGCGAAATGGAGCGCGAGCATCAGAAGCGCCGCCAGCTCGATCCGCAGCGGCGCGAGCGTCCACGGGCTCATATGCCGCAGGGCGATTTTCCCCGCCGTGTAATTGAAGGACCAGAGCAGGAGGATCAGCGAGAGGCTCGCGCCGAGCAGCGCTCCGCTCGGGTGGCGGGCTTCCTCGGTTTGTGCCGGCGCGCTTATACTTTCGGTGATTGGCTTAGGCGCCAACGTCTACTCGAGGACCTCACGCCGCTTCGTCAGGGCCTCGATGCGATCGACGCGCGGCGTGTAGCCGATGCCTGGCGCCGAGGGAACGCGAATCGTGCCTTGGCTCGACACCTCGACCTCGGGCTCGATGATGTCCTCGGCCCAGTAGCGCTTGCTCGCCGAAACATCGCCGGGAAGCGAAAAATTCGCGAGCGACGACATCGCGATGTTGTGCGCGCGCCCGATCCCTGATTCGAGCATCCCGCCGCACCACACGGGAATCGAGTTCGCCTGGCAGACGTCGTGCACCTGCCGCGCCGACGTGTGCCCGCCGACGCGCCCGAGCTTGATATTGATGATCTGGCAGGCGCGTAATTCGATGGCCGCGCGCGTGTTTTCCGCGTCGTGGATGCACTCGTCGAGGCAGATGGGCGTTTCAAGCTGGCGCTGGAGCTGCGCGTGCGAATAGATGTCGTCGCAGCCGAGCGGCTGCTCGATCATCATCAGGTGAAACGCGTCGAGTTTTTTCAGCAGCGGCGCGTCTTCAAGCGTATAGGCCGAATTCGCATCCGCCATCAGGCGCACGCGCGGAAAACGCTCGCGCAGCGTCCGCACCGGCTCGATGTCCGTTCCCGGCTTGATTTTGATCTTGATGCGCTGGTATCCGCCGGCGAGCGCTTCCTCGACTTTCGCGATCAGCTTGTCCATCGTAGGCTGGATGCCGATCGATACGCCGCAGGGAATTTCCGCGCGCGTGCCGCCGAGCAGCTTTGCCAATGGCATGTTCTTCTGCTTGGCTTCGATGTCCCATAGCGCCGTTTCCAGCGCCGCCTTCGCCATGTTGTGCCCGCGCACTTGCGCGAACAGGCCCAGGACTTCCGACGCCGCCGCGATCTCCCTGCCGCGGACGATGGGCCAAAGGTAGTCGCGCAGGACGTACCAGGCGGTTTCGATCGATTCGTAAGAATAAAACGGATGCTCGCCCGCCGTCGATTCACCCCAGCCCGCGACCCCGCCGTCCGCCTCCGCCTCGACCAGCAGGATTCGCCGCAGGTCGGTGGTGCCGAAGCTCGTCTGAAAGGGCGAAAGCAGTCGAAGATGAATCTCGCGCAACGTGATTTTGTGGACTCGCATTCGTTCCTTAGTGTTCCGTGACGTCTTCCGTGAGATGCCCCGTGAGATCCGGCAAGTTCAGCCTCGCGATCTCCGCGCGAGGCTCCAAAACGTAGGTTGCCACGCCATCGCGAGTATCGATGCCCGTCGCTACGTAGCCCTTCGCAAACAAAGCCACGAAGCGATCGCGCACCTTCGATTGAATCTGGGTGGCGGCTTCGAGATTCGTGTCCCTGATCCGCGGAAAGTCCGCCGGAAACTCGATGCGCTCGGCCGCTCCGCTCACCGGCATTCGATTGTCCGCCACGATGGACTTCACACGCTCGGAATCCAGCCGCCATTCGGCCACCAGCCGGTCGGTCGGCAGGCTGCCGTGCAACGGGCTTTCGGTAACGCCATAGCAATTCGGAATCCACCGCCGCGCCACGGCGCCAAGGCGCATCAGGTTGAAGTGCGCGTTCTTCGGCTCCAGCGGATCGAACGTCCATTCGACAAGCTTGATCCCGCGCTTCAGCGCATCTTCTCGTTGAAACAACTTGAGCCGGCGTCCAATGCCATAATCGCGAAATTCGGGCAGCACGGCGGTCATGTGCGAGTGAAGAAACGTCTCGCCGCGGCGCACGCCGATCAGCGCCAGCGTGAATCCGAGCATCCGCTTGCCGTCAAAGGCGCCGAGCACCTGTCCGCCGGTATGGTGCGCCACCACAAAAATCGACGACACGACGGAAATGTCCTTGCCCCACGCCGCGTGCTCGATCAGCACGGCCTCCTCGAATTCTTCAAGGGTGGCGCAGTGGCGCACGACGATCTCCGGAATGGCGCGCGGCGAGCTCATTTTCAGTGAAGGAAAGTATACGGGATTTCGCGCCAAGTGCAGCCGAATCCGTCGCGTGCGGCAGGCGCACCCGTGACGACGACAGAAGAGCGGACTCGCTATCGAGGAGGCTTGACTCCCGCGAATAGCGCCAGCTCCCGCCATTTCCAGTGGCAATCGACATCCTCGAATCCGATTTCGCGCAGCCACGCGAGCTGCGTCTCGAGAGCGAGCAGCTTGTTCGACGGGTCTTCATCCTCGACCGAAATCGCATCGAGAAAGCCGCGATGCAACCCCGGACTGGGAGACGCCACGTGCTCGAAATTGCAAAACACTCCGCCCGGCCCGAGCATCGCGAATACCTCCCCGTAGGTTGCCCGCTTCCGCTCGTGCGTCACGTGATGGATCGCGAAGCTCGAAATCACGGCGTCGAATTGTCCCATTGCCGGCATGGGCTGGTCGAAATCGTGCGCCACGATCGTCACGGCGGGATCATAGCCGAAGAACTTGCGCAGTTCGGCCAGCATCGTCGGCGAAAAATCCAGCGCAACAAATTCCGCGCGTGGCCGCGCCGCCTTCACGAGCGCCAGCAGACGACCTGCGCCGCTGCCCAGATCGAGAATGCGCCTCGCGCTCCCCGGAATGAACTCGAGCAACGTGGCTTCGCCTTCCACGCGATGCGGGATCGAATCCGCGCGGCGAAGATAATCGAGCGCATGCTCGGCCGACGACCATAGATTCACTTCCGGCGAAGTTCCCATCGGATCGCCTCCTCCCGCATCCATTAGGCGTTGCCGGCAGGCGCCGCGTCCAATTTATAGTGTTTGCTCGAAATATAAGGCGCCCTTATGCGGCAGCCGCCCTCGGGCTCATCGCGTGTTCGAGGCAGACTCGTAAGCCTTCGACTCATCCCACAACTCTTCCATCCGCTCGCGGGGCAAATCCGAGAGGTCAACGCCCTGCCGCGCGGCCGCCGATTCCATCCAATGGAATCGCCGCCTGAACTTGCGGTTCGCGGCTTTCAGCGCAATCTCGGCATCAACGCCCATGAATCGCGCGATATTCACGCCCGTAAAGAGCAGGTCGCCAACTTCTTCTTCCAGCCTATGCGCCGATTTGTCCTTCGTAGGGGCGGGTTTCAAACCCGCCCGCTCAGCTGGCATCAGAGCCGAAAGCTCGCGTTTCTCCTCATCGAGCTTTTCGAGAATGCCCGCGAGATTCTCCCAATCGAACCCGATCTTCGCGGCGCGTTTGGTCAGCTCCTGCGCCTCGAGCACTCCCGGCAGCGAGCGCGGCACGCCTGCCAGAATGGAATCCTCGGCGGCGCTTCCCTCCTCCGCGCGCTCCTCGCGCTTGATCTGCTCCCAATTCTTCAGCACCTCGCCCGAAGTCTTCGCGCTCACATTGCCGAAGACGTGCGGATGCCTTCGCACCATCTTCGTGTGAACGGATTCGATCACATCCGAAATCGTGAACGCGCCCGTCTCCTCCGCGAGAATCGAATGAAACACCACCTGCAGCAGCAGGTCGCCCAGCTCGGATGCGAACTGCTTCGGGCCGCCCTCCTCCATCGCATCGAGCACTTCGTACGCCTCTTCGATCAGAAAGCGGCGCAGCGATTCGTGCGTCTGCTCGCGGTCCCACGGACAGCCGCCCGGCCCGCGCAGCCGCGCCTGCAGCGCGACAAGCTTCTCGAACCATTTTCCCGCCGCCCGGTGCCGCGCCGTGATCCGAATCTTCGCCCGCGATCGCGTCGTCCGTTTCTTCGCTTTCTTCGCAGGCCGCCCTCGCGATGCTCGCCGCCGTTTTGCCATGAAGTTTCCCGCCCTCTCCGGAAACACGCCAATGTACAAGCCATCGCCGCCCGCCGCAACCGTCGTTCGCCTCCAATCTCCGCGCGTGCCGGGCCTTTGTCTTGTGGCGCACACACGCCGATGCTAGAATTTCATTTCAAGCGTCACGCAACTCTGAGGACACCACGTGCCCGATCCCAAGCAGGATGAAGGTTTCAAGGTAGTCGACCGGCGCCTCTTCACCGAAGATGGCGAACTCCGCAAGGATGCCGTCGAGCAGGAGCGCCGCGAGGAAGAGGCGGCAAAGGCCCGCAAGCCCGCGCCGCAGCCGCAATCGTCGTCGAAGTCTGCCGCAACGGCGCCCGGAGCGCCCGCTCACGGCGCGGCCGATACGGCCACAGCCGAGGCGGAAGCGATCCCGCCCTCGCGCAATTTCCAGATGCTGGTCGATTTTCTCACGCGCAACGCAGCCGCGATGCTCGGCGGCATGGCCGACCCGCGCACGGGCCAGCCCTTTCTCGATCTTGAAGGCGCGCGCGAACTGATCGACATGCTCGACGCCCTGCGCGAAAAGACGCGCGGCAATCTCGCCAAGGCGGACGAAGATCTCTTGATCGAAGTTCTTGGCAGCCTGAAGCTGAGTTTCATGGAACTTTCGAAGGCCGCGGCCGAAGCCATGGCCAACAAGGCCGTAAAGCGCTAGCAGTAGTCTCAAACGGCCACGCCAAAGGGCTACGCCGGGCATCCGACGATGCAATTCGCAACCCTTCCTCCGAGTTCATGTCTTCTCTGAAATTGACGGTGCTGGGATCGGGCACGTCGATGGGCGTGCCGACGCTCGGCTGCCACTGCGCCGTCTGCGAATCCCCGGACCCCTACGACAAGCGCACGCGCCCCTCGGTGCTACTTTCCTACGCCAGCCGCAACGTCGTGATCGACACGACGCCTGATTTCCGCTACCAGGCCATGCGCGCGCGTATCGATCGCCTCGACGCGGTGATTTACACGCACGCCCACGCCGACCACATCCTGGGCCTCGATGATATCCGCCCGTTCAACCTGAAGCAAAAAGGCGCTGTCCCACTCTACGGCGCACCCGAAACGCTCGCGCTGCTCCGCCGCCAGTTCGCGTATATTTTCGACGAAGCACCCGCGGAAAGCACCGTGCCGCTCGTCGAGCTTCACGAGATCGATGGCCCCTTCGATCTTTTCGGCGCGACAATTATTCCGGTGCCGGCGATGCACGGCTCGCAACCCGTGCTCGGCTTCCGCATTGGCAGCGTGGCGTATCTCACCGACTTCAGCCGCGTGCCGGAAAGCTCGAAAGCGCTGCTGCAAAATCTCGATCACTTCATCCTCGACGCGCTGCGCTACGTCCCGCATCCGACGCACTCAACTGTCGAGCAGTCGCTCGCGCTGGTCCGCGAGCTAAAGCCGAAGCACGCGTGGTTCACGCACATCTGCCACGATCTCGGCCACGGCGACGCCAACGCGCGCCTACCCGAAAATGTGCGCCTCTCTTACGATGGGCTCGAATTCGAGGTGCCGCTCTGATGCCTTTTGCGATCGCGCATTCCGAGGCGGAGTGGGCTGCGCTTTTCGGCGAGCCGAGCAAACCGACCGTGGTCACCGTCGGCAATTTCGATGGCGTCCATCTCGGGCATCAGCGCATCCTCGGCACCATTCACGAACTTGCCCGCCAGGCCGATTGCAAATCGGCCGTGCTCACGTTCTTCCCTCACCCCGCGCGCGTCCTCCGCCCGGCCGAGGCTCCGCCGCTGCTCATGACGCTCGATCAGCGCCTCGACGCGATTCGTCAACTCGGCATCGAAGCCGCCCTCGTTCTCCGCTTCGATATGCAGCTCGCCGCAGTCGCTCCGGAGGATTTCGCTCGCCGCTTCCTCGTTGACACGCTGCATGCCCGCACGGTGCTGGTCGGCGGCGACTTCCGTTTCGGCCACCAGCACGCGGGAGATGTAAAAATGCTCGCGCAGCTCGGGCAGCGTTGGAACTTCGATGTGAAGACCTTGCCGCCGGTGATCAAGGACGGCATCGTCGTATCGAGCACCGCGATTCGAGGCGCGCTGCGCGAAGGCCGCGTCCAAGACGCGCGCAACCTGCTCGGACGGCCCTACGCGCTGGCCGGCGAAATTCGCACCGGCACCGGCCAGGGCAGAAAGCTCATCGTCCCGACGCTCAATCTCTCAACCCATCAGGAAATGCTGCCGAAGAACGGCGTCTACGCCACCGAAGTTACGGTAGCGGGAAAAACCTATCGCGCGGCCACCAACGTCGGCTTCCGCCCCACCTTCGACGGCGCCCACACCACCATCGAATCGCATCTCTTCGATTTCGACGAGAGTCTCACCAGCGGCAAGATGGAAGTGCACTTCTGGGCGCGCCTGCGCGATGAGCAGAAATTTCCGGGCCCAGATGCCCTTCGCAGCCAAGTCTTGAAGGATATCGACGAAGCTCGCCGCTATTTCGCCGCCATGACCACGTAGCGCAGGCGCCCCGCCGGCTCCTGAATTGATGCCTTCGATTTTGAAGTTTCGGGTACCCCATCCTCGTTTTGTGAGGGTGGGGTCTTTGCAATAGGACGCGCGACACAATTCAGCCCCGGCCGGAAGACCCGGGAAAAATGACGTCAGAATCGAAAGCGCCGTAGGTGCGACACCTGGCTTTAGTGGTGTTTGTGGGATGGGCTCTGCTCAGCGTTCTTGCTGTTGCGGCAGTCGTCGCAGATTCCGCCGACTTCCGTGCGTGCGACCGTAATCTCAATTCCGCAGTCGTGCGAAATCTGCTGCTTCAGCTCTTCGTAGAGCGGGCTTTCGACCTCGCGCACTTTCCCGCACCGAATGCACGCGACGTGAATGTGGTCGCGCGGGCCGTGGCTTTCGTAGTAGTGGCGATGGCCGCGCAGGTGGAGCAGATCGAGCTCGTCGATCAGGCCCTGGCGCTTCAGCAGGTCGAGCGTGCGGTAGACGGTGACGCGCGTGATGTCCTTATCGATCTGTTGCGCGTTGCCGAGAATTTCCTCGGCGTCCATGTGGCGCGATGCCGATTCGATCACCTGCAGCACCACGCGGCGCTGCTTCGTGAGCCGGATTCCGCGCCCGCGCAGTTCGCGCTGGAGGCTGCCGTCCGGTTCCTGCGCATTGATGCGCTCGCCCGTCGAAACGCGATGTTCTGGCGTGGCTGCCATGGTGTAACTGGAGAATAGCATATTAGAAGGGTTGCTCGGATTGGAGACGCCGAGCACAAGCGTCTCGCCGACGCTACGCGAGGAGGCACAGCTTCGGCCCGTCGGCCTTTTTACGGCTACAAAACTGAATTCTAGTGCCCGCGGGTCTGAATCACACGCAGAACATCGCTGTACATCACAAAGGCGAAGACGCTCAGCAGGAAGACGAGCCCCACCTGCACGAACCGCTCCTTGAACGTCAAGCTCAGCTCGCGCCGAAGCAAGCCCTCGATCGCCAGCATCAGCACCCACCCGCCGTCCAGAATCGGTATCGGCAGCAGATTAAGCAGGCCAAGATTCAGGCTGATCAGGGCCGTCAACTGCAGCAGCGTCATCGGGCCCGATTTTGCGGCTTCGCCCGACAGTTGGACGATTCCCACCGGCCCCGCCAGATCGTGCACCGAAACTTTGCCATTGAAGAGCCCGACGAGGACCTGCCCGATCTGGCGCGTGTCGTAAATGGTTTCCCGGACGGAGTGTTGCGCCCCGGAGATAAATCCTTCGCGCTGCCGGCCTTCTTGCGAGACGATCCCCGCGCCGATCATCCACACCATCTCGCCGTCCGATGCCTTTTGATGTACGGGCGAAATTGTCAGCGGCATCTCTTTGCCGTCGCGGTTGACAATCAGATGAATCGGTTGTCCGTTCGAGCTGCGAATCGCGGCCACCGAGTCCGCCGACGTCTTGACGGACTTGCCATCGATCGAGACGATGGCGTCGCCCGACTTCAATCCGCTGTTTTCAGCGGCTGAACCCGCCTGCACCTGGTCGATGGTGGGCGGCACGTACGGGATACCAACGGACGAAAAAATGCCCCAAAAAATCAGCAACGTCACGAGGATGTTCATCGCGGGCCCCGCGATCGCGATCAGGAAACGCTGCCAGCGCGGACGCGACAGAAATTCGTAAGCAGCGCCGGTGCGCTCTTCGACGGGATTGTCTCCGGCCATGCGCACGTAGCCGCCGAGCGGCAGCGCGCTCACGCGATAATCGGTGTCGCCGCGCTTCACGCCCCACACCCGCTTGCCGAAGCCGATCGAAAAGACGTCCACGCGAACGCCGCAGAGTTTCGCCGCGATGAAATGTCCCCACTCATGCACCAGGACTAAGACGCCCAATACAATGGCGCCGGCGATGATCGCCCGTAAAAAACCGACAGCTTCCATGAATCCCTCAATTCGATTGGGTTGGATTTAGCCGATGACCCATTCTACAGAATTCATTTCCATTTGAAAATGCGCCCGAAGCGGGCTCCGTACCCAAAAGCATACCGCAGCTTTTTCCGCGCTCCCAGATCCACATCCGTCAGTGCGAAAGGCGTTTCGCGCTGCGCCCGGAAAGCTTCTTGATCTCAAGGTGCGCCAGCCGCCGCGCCTCCGCGTCCGCCGCGACCACATCGCTGATGCTGCGCAGCGGGCTTCGCGGCATGTGCTCCAGCACTCCCTCGACCACTGCCGCTATTCCCAGAAACGGAAGCTTGCGATCCAGGAACGCAGCCACCGCCACTTCGTCCGCCGCGTTCAGTGCGCACGGCAAGGGCCCTCCCTCGCGAATCGCCGCTTTCGCAAGCTCCAAGCACGGGAACTTTCGCGCGGGCACCTCCGCAAAGTCGAGCTTTCTCAGTGCGGACCAATCGAGCTCGCAATGGTTAGATGCAACTCGATCCGGAAAAGTTAGCGCGTATTGGATCGGCATGCGCATGTCGGTCGGACCGAGCTGAGCCACGATCGACCCATCGACGAACTCGACCATCGAGTGAATCGTCGACTGGGGATGAATCACGACCTTGATCTTGTCGAGGCCCACGCCGAAAAGCCAGCACGCCTCGATTACCTCGAAGCCTTTGTTCATCAGCGTGGCCGAATCGATCGTGATGCGCCGCCCCATATTCCAGTTGGGATGCGCCAGCGCCTGCTTGGGCGTGACTTTGCCGAGCCGCGAAATTGGCGTCTTGCGGAATGGGCCGCCCGATGCCGTTAGAACCAGCCGCTTCACTTCGCGATGCTCTCCGGCGCGCAGGCACTGATGGATTGCGTTGTGCTCGCTATCGACTGGCAGCAGCGCCACGCGATGCCGCGCCACCGCCGCCATCACCACTTCGCCTGCCGCCACCAGCACTTCCTTGTTGGCGAGCGCGATGTCGCGCCCCAGCTCGATCGCCTTGTACGTCGCGGGCAATCCAACCACGCCGACCGCCGCGGACACAACGGTTTGCGCGTCGGGATGGGTCGCTACCCGCTCGATTCCCTCTGCGCCAAACACGATTTCGGGGATTGCCGTGTCCGGCTTGCCAGCGCTCTTGCCGCGCGCTTCCTTGAGCCGCACACAAAGCTCGGCGGCATCCGCCTCCGTCGCCACCGAAACCAGCGTCGGCTTGTGCCGCAGCGCCTGCTCGGCAACCAGCTTCACATTCGACCCTGCCGCCAGCGCCACCACCTCGAATCGCCCCGGCAGCGAATCCACCACGCTCAGGCATTGCCGCCCGATCGATCCTGTCGAACCCAGTATCGCGAGTTTCTTCATCCGCCCGTAATTCTATAGTCGTTTCCCGGATTTTGCGAACCGGACGCCCGCAATCTCTTGCCGCTTATGCCTAAGTCGGCAGGAGGGAATCTCGATCACGTCCCTGAAGGCGAAGTCTGCGCAAGCGCCTGCATGGCTTTCGGATTTCAACCAGACGTATACGTGACGGTGGTATGGGCTCGAACGCCCGACGGCCTGCGCGTAGTACTGTTTGAGACGTCCCCCATCGAAGCGGACGTGAGCAACGCTCCGCCTGTTCACATTTCCGAGAAGCCGACCACCAACTAGGACACCTGGCATCTTCGACATCATCGTCGCCTCCCACTGTCGGTCTTTCGGGACTGACTTCGTTGTACCGCGTTTCGGAACGACGACTGGCGCGATAAGTCAAATTCCGAAAGCTCCCCGAATTGGCGCGGGGCCTTCACACCTATCTTCAAAACCTCGCCAGTGCTAAATTATGGGCGCTCGAAACCCCGACAACCTGAGGAGACGCCCATGACCCGCATCATCCAGAAATTCGCGATTGCCGCGGCTGCACTTGCGCTTGTGCTAGCCTTTGCGTTCTTCGCGAACGCAACGCCCGCGCCCGAGCGGCACGCCAACTATCTTCACGCCCTCGTCGATTTGCGCTTCGCGCGCGCCCTGATCTCGAATCCCGATAGCGGGCGAATTCAGGATCCCGAACGCCAGGCCATGGCCGACATCGATGCGGCCATCCAAGAACTCAAAGCCGCGGGCATCGACGACGGCAAGGATCTCAACGATCACCCGGGAATCGATTCACATCTCCGCTGGATTCCCCGGCTCAACAAAGCCGGCAAGGTCCTCGACAACGCGCATGACGAAGCCGCGAAGGAAGAGGACGATCCGTCGGCGCAAGGCCTCCAGGGCCGCATCCTCGAGCATATCGGCCAAGCGCGCCGCCACGTGGAACAGGCCATCGCCACGGAACAGTAGCGCTCTCGCACCGCCGCAACTCGCGCGCATTGTGGAGCGCAGCGCCTCGGCCACCGCCGATTGCCGCACGTGCTGCCGGACGTCGGAGTGAGTCGACATCGGGCCACTGTGTCGGTGGAAGGGCGGGGATTCGTCCCCGCCAAAAGACCGTGAGCACAGCGAACGTACCGCTGCGCAGCTTCACCCGCGGCATGTTGTGTTTCCGGCTCGCACAACTCCACGTCAAGTGCCGCTCTCACGGCAGTCGTCACCGCGCTGTGATACGATGTTGCCTGAAGTTTTAGGACGAAAAACAATTTGAGCACATCCTCTTCGTTGTGGGCCATTCCGCTCGGCGGACTGGGCGAGTTCGGCATGAACATGCTCGCTCTTCGCTGCGGCGACGAAATCATCGTCATCGACGCCGGCCTGATGTTTCCCGAGCAGGAACTGCTCGGCGTCGACATCGTCATCCCCGACATCACGTACCTCAAGCAGAACAAACGCCTCGTGCGCGCGATCATCCTCACGCACGCGCACGAAGACCACATCGGCGCGATTCCCTACATCCTCGGCGACCTCAATGTGCCGATATATGGCACGAAATTCACGCTTGCGCTGGTACGCAAGAAATTGGAAGAGCACGGCCTGCTCGATTCGGCGCGCCTGCACGAAGTGGCGCCCGGCGAGACGACTACGCTCGGCCCGTTCCAGGTCGAGTATCTGCATGTGACGCACAGCACGATCGATTGCGTCGCGCTCGCGGTCCGCACTCCGGTCGGCGTCATCATTCACACCGGCGACTTCAAGATCGATCCCACTCCCGTCGATGGCAAACCTTTCGACCTGCACGCGTTCGCGCGATACGGGCAGGAGGGCGTGCTCGCGCTCTTCAGCGACAGCACGAACGTCGAGCGCCCCGGCTTCACGCCGTCCGAGCGCGCCGTGGTGGTGCGCCTCGAAGAGCTTTTCCGCGCGGCGCCCGAAAAAGTCATTGTCTCGTGCTTCTCGAGTTCGGTGCACCGGATTCAGCAGGTGATCGATATCGCGCGCGGCGTGGGACGCAAGATCGGGTTCGTCGGGCGCAGCATGGTCGACAACATCGAGATCGCGCACGGACTCAACAAGCTGCGCATTCCCGACGGCAGCGTGGTGCGCCCGCAGGACATTCGCAGCTTCGATCCCAAGCGCCTCGTGGTGCTCGCCAGCGGCACCCAGGCCGAACCGATGTCCGCGCTTTCACGGATCGCCGTCGATAATCACCGGCTGATGAGCGTCAACGAAAACGACACCGTGATCCTCTCGGCCCGCATCATCCCCGGAAACGAAAAAGCGATTTTCCGCATGATCGATCACCTTTTCCGACGCCGCGTTCTGGTCTATTACGAAAGCGGACGCTCCGCTCCGATACACGTTTCCGGGCACGCCAGCCAGGAGGAAATGAAGATCCTGTTGCAGCTGGTGCGGCCGAAGTTTTTCGTTCCAATCCACGGCGAATACCGGCATCTTTTCCGGCACGCCGCGCTCGCCGAACAAGTCGGTGCCGTTTCCGGGCAAATTTTCCTGCTCGAAAGCGGACATCCGCTCGAATTCACGTCGGACGGCCGCGCCTACGAGCGCGAGCCCGTGCCCGCAGGCCGCGTGATGGTCGATTCCGGCTCGCTCGAAGAGATTGAGGACGTAGTGATTCGCGACCGCAGGCATCTTTCGGAGGACGGCGTCGTGGTGCCGATCATCGCGATCGACAAGCACACGGGCCGCGTTGAAATCTCTCCGGAAATCGTGACGCGCGGCTTCCTGCCGAGCGACGACGGCCAGGCGATCCTCACCAAGGCGCGCGAAGTGATCCTGAAAACGATCGAAGAATCCAGCGCCGAGGAAAAAATGGACTGGAGCGTGATCAAAGAAAAAATTCGCGTCGACCTGAAGCGCTATTTGAACAAGCAAACCTCGAAGCGCCCGCTGATTCTCCCCGTGATTCTCGAAGTCTGAAACACCGTGAAAATCTGCTCCGCCGGGATCAACCGCCGGCTGCTGCCGCTTGCGCCTTCTCTTCAGCCTTCTTGCAAACTACGCTGGCCAGTTCGACCACTTGCTTCAGATGCCACCACTCGCTCTCGTTCATAAGTCTTCCATCTTTGCTCGCAAAATAAATTGATACATAGCCGTCCACGGACACCGGCACGCGAATCACTAAACTGTTCTTCGGCTCAGGCAATTGGTTTTCAGCCACACTATCCTCCCCAAATCTCATATCGAGTAACCCTGAAGAGCAAGCACGACAGGCAGCCCCATTCTCCCTCCTCCCAGCAGTCCCGACAAGCGTTCGTCAGCCTGGCCTTCGAATTCGCTCCCTTCCTGCATCAGGGCAAGCCCACCTCGGGTAAACTTCCAACATGAAAACCGCCCTGATGGTCCTGATTTCGATTCTCTTCGCACTCATCGCAAGCAGCGCGCGGGCGCAAACGCCAACGACGGCGGGCGAGGCGCCCGAACGATTCGCCGATCTCGGCGATCTGAAACTGCAAAGCGGCGTCGTGATCCGCGATTTCCGGCTCGGCTACCGGACCATCGGCGAATTGAATGCCGATAAATCGAATGCGATCCTCTGGCCGACGTATCTCGGCGGCCATTCCGAGCACCTGTTGCAGTACGTGGGCCCGGCGAATGTAGTCGACACGACCAAGTATTTCGCGATTCTCGTGGATTCGATCGGCGACGGCGTTTCGACTTCTCCTTCGAATAGCCGCTCGCAGCCGCGCACGCAATTTCCCGAATTCACGATTCGCGACATGGTGGAATCCGAGCATCGCCTCATCACCGAGACGCTGCATCTTTCGCATCTGCACGCCGTGGTCGGCTATTCGATGGGCGGCATCCAGACATTCGAATGGGCCACCGCGTATCCGGATTTCATGGACGAAGCCATCGCGCTATCCGGCTCGCCGCAATCCACTTCTTACGACAAGCTGCTCTGGACGGCCGAGATCGGCGCGCTCGAGCTCGATCCGAACTGGAAAAATGGAAACGGGCGCGGCCCGATGACGCGCGGCTTCGCCGTCTACAGCGAGATCGATTCGATGAACGTCACTTCCCCGCCCTACCGCGTGGCGCACACCAGCGCCAAGGAGTTCGAAGAATTTCTCGCGAAGACGCACAAAAACGACCTCGGCAATGCGGCCGCCGCGTGCGACGCGATTCGCCAGCGGCAGGCGATCATGTCGATGGATGTTCCCGGCGAGTACGGCGAGACGCTCGAGCAATCCGCGAAGCGCGTGCGCGCGAAAATGCTCGTGTTCGTTTCACCCGAGGATCACATGGTGAATCCGGAGCCCGCGGTAGATTTTGCGAATGCGATCGGCGCGCCCGTCGTCCTGCTGCAATCGAATTGCGGCCACAGCAGCCTCTCGTGCATCCCGATCGGCACAACGGTTGCGAAATTCCTCGCCGACCCAGCCTCGGTGCAAGCAACGACGCTGCGCGAAAACAGGAACTAACCGGCCGTAACAAAATCAATATAGCGCCGTCGCTTCCATCGCGGCATCTCGGGTTTGCGGTTGCGTTGCCGTCGCGGCGTTTTGCCCCCTCCGCGTCTCCTCATATTCCGAGCACCGGAGGTGCGCCACAATTTAGCCCAGCGCGGAAGCGCTGGGAAAAGTTAACAGGAAATCGTTAGCGCCGTAGGTGCGACACCCTCAGCCAAACACAAACCGCGGATCATATTGGACACCGTGTTTTTTCAACAGCGCGACCAACAACTTCGAGATTCGCCACCGAAATGAAAAGCAGAAGAGTCAATATGACAGGTCGTTATGGCTCTCGTGGATGTTTTACTTCTACGTCGCGACGCTCCATTTTGCAACACGGAGGTTGCAGCAGGAGGCGCCCCGAACAGCCGGCCCCGGCAGTTCCTAGAGGCCGGGTTCCTCGTTCCTGGCGGGTGGCTGCACCCGGCTCCTAGATGGGTAAATGCTTCGTTGGTAGCTCTGGCACCGAGAGCTTACCCAGGTCCACGCCCGATAACAGCATTACAGCCTTATAGGCGTCGAGCAGCGTTGTGTGAATCGATTCAAGGTCGTCGAGCATCCGCTGCCTTCCCTCATCCGAGTTTCGACGGAAATTGTGCTGGCGATAAAAGGAGTGGAAAAGCCGATTACGCTCATCAAGGGCTTTTGCCAATACGTCTTCTAGATTGGCGATTGACTGATTCTTAGC
>JBAPOM010000350.1:0-4555 GCA_049279635.1 Candidatus Acidiferrales bacterium | reverse complement strand
AAGCCCAATCACGTCAACGTCTTCCTGCGCCGCCGCGGAAGCAATCATCTCCGGAGTCTGCCGCAAGCCGGTGTAAATCACTTCCATCCCGGCATCGCGCAACGCCCGCGCAATCACCTTCGCGCCGCGGTCGTGCCCATCGAGCCCCGGCTTCGCAATCAGCACCCGTATCTTCTTCTCCGCCATTCGCCTCTCTCTGCGTCTCCACTCTTGCCACGACCGCGCCGTCGCCTTTCTCTGTGGTCTCCGTGCTTCTCAGTGTCCTCTATGCGTAACGTCACGCTCGTCGGCCGTTTTCTTCGGCAGTTCCTCTTCTCTGCGCCCTCTGCGTCTCTGCGGTGAAGCCTTACTCTTCGTACTTGTTCACAAGCCGCCGCAACCCGTCCTTGAGCACGACCGCATTGAAATTGATCAGAAGGCCGATCTTACAGCCCGACAGACGCAAATACGTTAGCACGATTGCATCGTGGATAGGAGCAAGCGCATCCACGGCCTTCAACTCGACGACAATGCGCCCATCAACAAGTAAATCGATCCGATACCCGCACTCGAGTTTGACATCCTTGTAGACCAACGGAAGTGGTTTTTGCCGTTCAAATGGGAGGCTTCGCAAACCCAGCTCTCTTGCCAGGCATTCCTCATACGCCGATTCAAGCAAACCAGGGCCGAGCATGCGATGCACTTCTATCGCTGCTCCGATTATTTCATGTGTCAGTTGGGCGTCAGTCACATCTCACCGCAGAGACGCAGAGAACGCAGAGAAATCTTACGATCGCTTCAGGTGATGGCGGCTTCCTCATAGACGCCGAAGACGGCGCGCAACGCATCGCAAATCTCGCCGAGCGTGGCATAGGCCTTGGCCGCCTCGTACAAATACGGCATCAGGTTCTCGCTCCCGGCGGCAGCGTGCCGCAGCGCATCGAGCCGCCGCGCGGCCTCGTCGTTCGAGCGCGCGGCGCGCAACTCCCGCAGCCGCCCCGCCTGCCGCTGCGCCACCGACTCATCGATCTGCAGAATCTCGATCGGCTTTTCATCCGCGACGTACGCATTCACTCCGACAATAATTTTCTCCTTGCGATCGACCGCCACCTGATACCGATACGACGCGTCCGCAATCTCCCGCTGCGGATATCCGTGCTCGATCGCCGCAACCATCCCCCCCAGCGCATCGATCTTCTCGATGTAGTCCCACGCGCCGTGCTCGATCTCGTTCGTCAGCGTTTCGACGAAATACGATCCCCCAAACGGATCGGCCGTATTCGTCACGCCGGTCTCGTACGCCAGAATCTGCTGCGTGCGCAGCGCAATCGTAGCCGCGGCCTCCGTCGGCAGCGCCCAAGCCTCATCCAACGAATTCGTATGCAGCGACTGCGTCCCGCCCAGCACCGCCGCCAGCGCCTGCAGAGCCGTGCGCACCACGTTGTTGTACGGCTGCTGCGCCGTCAGCGAGCAACCCGCCGTCTGCGTGTGGAATCGCAGCGCCCAGGAACGCGCATCCTTCGCGCCAAATCGTTCGCGCATCACGCGCTGCCAGATGCGCCGCGCCGCCCGGTACTTCGCAATCTCCTCGAAAAAGTCGTTGTGCGCGTTGAAGAAAAACGACAGCCGCGGCGCAAATTCGTCGATCGCGAGCCCGCGCGCCAGCGCATGTTCTACGTACTCGATCGCGTCGCGCAGCGTGAACGCCAGTTCCTGAATCGCCGTCGAACCGGCTTCGCGAATGTGGTAGCCGCTCACCGAAATCGAATTGAATTTCGGCGTGTGCTTCGCGCCAAATTCGATCGTATCGGTCACCAGCCGCATCGACGGCCCCGGCGGATAGATGTATTCCTTCTGCGCGATGTATTCCTTCAGGATGTCGTTCTGCAGCGTGCCGGAAAGCGTCTTCCAATCCGCGCCTTGCTTCTCGGCCACCACCAGATACATCGCCCAAATCGCCGCAGCCGGCGAATTGATGGTCATTGAGGTTGTCACATCCGCCAGCGGAATCTGCTCGAACAGCATCTCCATATCCGCCAGCGAACTGACCGCCACGCCGCACTTGCCCACTTCGCCCTCGGCCATCGCGTGGTCCGAGTCGTACCCCATCAGCGTCGGCAGATCGAATGCAACGGACAATCCCGCCTGCCCCTGCGCAAGCAGATACCGGAATCTTCGATTCGTGTCCTCGGCGCTCCCGAATCCGGCGAACTGCCGCATCGTCCACAGCCGCTCGCGGTACATTCGCGGATGAATCCCCCGCGTGTAGGGAAGCTCGCCGGGAAGCCCCAAATCGCGCGCGGCATTCCATTCGGCGAGATCGGCTTCCGTGTAGATTCTTCGGATGGGATAGCTTGAAACTGTGCTGAAATCGGCAGGACGATCGGGCGAGCCCGCAAGCGCAGGCTTGAGCGTTTTCTCTTCCCACTCGCGCTCGGCGTTCGACGGCCGCCGCGGGGCCCCGGCTATCCGCTTGCCTCCAGCCCCGCGCTCTTCGTCGCCCGTCATTTGCTGGCCGCTATCTGTATCCGGACACACCGCTGTTCGGGTCCGGCGTGCCCGGAATATTCGGTGCCTGCAGGATGTGCCCGCTCTTGGCGTCCGCCAGCGTGATGTTGTGGACGTCCAGCGTACGCCCCATCGCCTGGTTGAAGGTCAGCTCAGCCTCGATCAGATTGACGCGGTCGCGCAGTTCGACGCCTTCCGCGGCCACCAGCAATTGTTCCTTCTGAACGACGGTAAAAGCATTCGTCGAACCCAATTGCAGTTGTTTCACCGAATCGTCGTAGCTCTGCTGCGCGTAGATGCGCGCTTCCTGCGCCGCGGCAATCGCGGCTCGATCTTGCTCCAGAGTGATCAGCGCCTGGCGCACGGCGAGCAGAATCGTGCTCTGTGTCTGCAGGTACTCGACCTGCTGCTCTCGCTGGTTCAGCTGCGCGGTCGCGTTGTTGGCCTCGGCAGCCCGATTTCGGATCGGGAGCGTCAGGTTCAGCCCAGCCTCGAAGGTTGGGTACTTGCCGGTAATCATCCCGTTCCAATCATCCGTTATCCCACCGGGAATGGGAGTTTCCGGCGTCGAGGTCCCAGTCCCAACGTAACCGATCGGAGCTGTGCCACCCGGAATCAAGCCACTCGTTGCGAACACCGGCTCCACGCCTATGAAATCGCCCGTCGGCATTGTCGGGTGGATGACGCCTCCCAAGCCAGCCGCCTGATATTCCGCGAAAAGGTTGAGCGTCGGCAATAGGGCGTTCTTCGTTGCCTTGACCTCGATGCCGGCATTTTTCAGGTTCAGGCCCGCCTGCTCGAGTTCGGGCCGTTTCTGCCACGCCTCATGCACGGCGTCTTCCAGAGAAATATTCTCGACCTGCGGGGTGAAAATCGGCGTGGTCGGAACGATCTCGATGCCTTGCAGTTGCGGAGCCAGCGCGTCCTTCGTAATGGCCGTGAGCAGCGTGGTTTCATCGAGCAATTGAGTCGTCTGGGCCTGCACGAGTGCCTGTTGGTCGGTCGCCAATTGAGATTGCGCCGTGATCACGTCCAGAGGAGCCATGGTCCCGATCTCGAGCTGTTTCTTGTTGTTTTCGTAAAGCTGTTGATCCGCAGCGACGGCGACCTGCTCCACTTTTACGTTCTCTCGCGCGTATACCAGTTCCCAGTAGTCGTTTGCCACCTGAGTAACCGTGGTGATCGCTTGCTGCGCGAGCTGCGACTCACCCACCTTGACGGTGTTCTTCGCCTCGAGGATGTAGCGTGTATTGGGGGTCTTCCCGAATCCGTTCAGCAGAGGCTGAGTGAGCTCAACCGTCAGCGTGGACTGCTCGTACGGGTTGAAAAGGTCGAATGATCCGAAGTTTGTCGTCGTGCGCGAGTTGTTGAATGTCACCTGCGCCTGCGTCCCGGTTGCGAAACCCTGGCTGTAGGCAAAGTTCCCCGTAGCTACGTGATCCGTGAGTCCTACTGCTGTGGTGAGTTGTGTAGTGACGCCGGCAAACAGCGGGTTGTTGATCGGCGTGGTCGATTCTTCCAAGGACAACGTTCCGGTGACCGTCGGATCGAACTTCACCGGCGCGTTGGCGCCCGACTTGGCGTATAGCAAGCTGGCCTCATCCAGCCACGGCACGTACCGCTCGACCGCCAAAGCCAGATTGTTTTCGAGTCCCAGCGAAATCGCATCCTCGAGGCTTAGCATCAGCTTGCCGTCCTGGATCAACTGGCCGATGCGCGGCGTGTTCGTCAGTTCCGGCTGCGGTATGTGCGCTTCGGTGTAAGGCGCGAAGATGTTCGGAAACCACGACTGCCCCTTCGAATAGTCCGGCCCAAACTTCATCGCGCGGGCAGGCGAAGGGGGAGGGCCCGCCGCCGGCTGCGGCGGTTGGTATGCGGGGGGCGGCGTCTGTTGCTGCACCGGCGTTTGCGCGCTCCCCGCCGGCGCCTGTTGGTCCTGGGCGTACAGCGGCGAAACGATCAGCGAACCAGCCACTAAGAGCGCTACCGCTGCGTGCCTAAGCCTTCCACTCATCGTCTTTTCCTCTCCGAAGTGCTGTGTCTCATTTGTATGCGCAAAGGTCTAAGT
>JBAPOM010000349.1:0-16286 GCA_049279635.1 Candidatus Acidiferrales bacterium | reverse complement strand
TATGAGCACTACGCCAGTGTCGGGCAGTCCATTTGCGCTCGGCCAAGGCGCGAGCTCCGACGCCTTTTGCACCAACGACCTGACAGAAGTCTTCAACCAGTCCGACAGCACGGACTGGCTTTTTTTGAGCGTCGCAAACAGATGCGTAAACACGATGTTTGGCGGCAACGGATGCGTGATCTCATTCAACATTACGAGCGGCTTTCCTTCCGCGGTGGCCAGTCAGATTGCGATAGTGGGCACGACAGGCACAAGCGGAATCATCGTTGACAATGTGACCGACGCCGCCGCAACTACGTTAACAACCGACATCTATTACATCATTCCAACCGCCGAGAGTTCTCCCGACTATCTTGGCAGCAACCACACCGGGACGGGTGCGGCCAGCGCCACCCAATCGGGCCTCCACTGATGGAATGGCGCGCCCGGGAGGATTCGAACCTCTGACCTTGTGCTTCGGAGGCACACGCTCTATCCATCTGAGCTACGGGCGCGCAGTGACGTTCGCGATGCGGATGCTGTGATGCATGAGGGAACGTCGCGATTCGATTCTACCTTGCCCCGCTGGTGCGAGCAAAAGAATCCGCCCGGACGCATAAGGCGCGCGACGGCTTAGGGCGTGTGCCGGGGCGAATGGTATAATTCCGTGGCTCACGTGCCATGAACGAACTCCTGTCTCACTGGGTGGGAATTGCCGAAACGCGCGGCGTGCGCATTCTCGTCATCGCGCTTCTCGCGATCATTCTCGCGCGCATCCTGAAGGCCGTCACCTCGCGCCTCGTGCAGGCCTCGAAGGGGCCGACGCGGGTGGCGCAGCTGCGCGAGCAGCAGACGCGCACGATGGCCGGGCTGCTCTATAGCCTCGGCGTCTGGATCATCATTGCGGTTGCGATCCTCACGGCGCTGCCGGAACTCGGTTTCGACGTGACGCCGGTTGCGGCGACGGCGGCGGTCGCCAGCCTTGCCTTCGGCTTTGGCGCGCAGACGCTGGTGAAGGACCTGATCAACGGATTCTTCATCGTCTTCGAGGATCAATATGTGGTCGGCGATCTGATTCAGCTCAATGGTGAAACGGGGCGCGTGGAATATCTCACGCTGCGGCGCACGGTGCTGCGCAACGCGAGCGGCGCGATCGTCACGATCCCGAATTCGCTGGTGGGCCAGGTGGCCAATCTGAATCGAGAGTGGTCGCAGGCGTTTATCGACGTGACGGTACCGTCGGCCGAGGAGATCGGGCGGGCGCTTGCGGCGCTCGAGAAAATCGCGAACGATTTCAGGAATGACGCCAGTTGGTCGCCGGCGCTGCTGGACGGCCCGCGCGTGCTGGGCGTGGAATCGATGTCGCTCGACGGCACAGTGCTGCGGCTGCAAGTGCGCACGGCGCTCAACCGCAAGGACGATGTGTCGCGCGAGGTTCGCCGGCGGATCAAGCTGGCCTTCGAGGACTCACAAATTCCGCTGGCGAGCACGCATCGAGTCGAGCTGCAGGGCCACGCGGCGTCGGCCGGATCCTGATTTTGCCACGATGAAATGTTTCGCAATCTGACTTGTAATCCACCTTGCACAAGGAGAAAACGATGGGTGAAGTGACGCACGAACAGGTAAATCTGATGTTGAAGCTTTATGACATGAGGCGGGAGCCATTGATGCGCGTGGCCCGCGAGTGGTATTTCAACAAATTCCGGCCCGCATCGCTCGACGATATTCAGAAGCAGGCGCCGATGGGCAGCAAGGAAAACGCCTACATGCGGATGGTGACCAGCTATTGGCAGATGGTGGCGAGCATCGTGAATCGCGGGCTGATCGACGAGGAATTCTTTTTCGAAAATACGGGCGAGCAGTGGATGGTGTACGAGCGCATCCGGCCGTTCGTCCCGGCGATGCGGGAGCGCAGCAAAAATCCGAACCAATACCGCAATCTCGAAGAGCACGTGACGAAACTCGAGGCGTGGCGCGAGCGGCGTGCGCCGGGCTCCACGGAGGCGATGCGGCAAATGATGGCTGCTCCGCCCGCGAAGCCCGCAGCAAAGGCAAAGGGCAAAAAGAAGTAGCACAGGCGTGGACCAAATAACGGCGGGATGATCGCGACAGACGGGGCCGCGCGACTCGCGGCCCCAACTTCGCTGGGAACTATCTCACCCGCTTACTCGCTCACATCGTGTAAGGGTTCGGTAGAGGCCTAGACTAGGTGCCTTCTACAATTCGTATTTCGCGTTCAACCGCACCCTCCAATTTCTTTCGCGCGGCCTTGTAAGCTTCGCTCTCATAGGCGGCAATTGCCTTCTCGACGCTATCAAACTCAATGATCACCGTTCGCTCAGCCGTTCCGCCCTCAAACGTTTTCGCAGGATTGCCTCGGACAATGGTTCGCCCTCCTTGCGCTTGCAATGCCGGAACAGCCAGCTTGGCGTATTCCGCAAGAGCGGCGGGATTCGCAATCGTTCGGTACCAACTGATCCAATAGGCTTTGGCCATTGATTTCTCCACGGGCGCTTTTCGAGCGCCGCACACGAATGAATTCACCCAGATTTATACACCAAGGAACCAACACCGCGCACGATTGTACTGTCTGTTTCGGGCAACGCTGGTATCGACGTCGCGGTTTGGCGAGATCGTATATCGGGAATTTGAAGTGACGATGCGCCTGATGTAACCTAGCCGACATGGGCGCTTGGGACGTAACTCCGTTTGGCAACGACGACGCTTCAGACATGGTTTCGGATCTTCTGGAACACCCAAATCCGAGGGATTACCTCGCGCAGGTACTTGCCCACGCCAAGGAAACGGGCTACCTGGAAGCTCCAGAGGGCAGCCAAATGGTCGCCGCAGCCGCGATAGTCGCGGCCGCGAAGAACAAGGAGTCAGTCAGCGTTCCAGGCAGCGCGGCGAGCTGGATCGACGCGAATGAGAGCATGTTGCGGCCACTTGCTGCAACGGCGCTAGAAGCTGTCACCCGGGTTCGCGGAGAGAATTCCGAGTTGCACGAGCTCTGGCAGGAGAGTGATGAGTTCCCGGCTTGGATCGCCAACTTGGACAGAGTTTCAGCCGCATTGCGCTGATTCTTGCTGCGGGATAGACACTGGAGGCGCGGGTGGGAATCGAACCCACGAATGAAGGTTTTGCAGACCTCTCCCTTCCCACTTGGGTACCGCGCCTCGGACGCACAGTATAGCGAAAGAAGGGCCGGGTTTCAGCACGCGGGCGCATGCTGCCGCGTGAATCGATCGGCTTCTCCCGGGGCGGCTTCTTCCGAGGCGGCTTCTCCCGAGGCGCGGTTCGCGCTACAGTGAATGGCGATGACTCTTCTCCCCTGGCTCATCGCAGGCATACTCGCAATCGTAGCGGTGGGCGCGATCGTGTGGTCGGCGAGCAGCCGGTCCGAGGCGCAGCTTTCCGCCGTGCGCCAGGAAATGCAGAACTCGCTTGCGACGCAGGGCCAGGCGGTGGCGTCGCAGATCAACGCGCAAATCGGGCAACTGGGGCAATCGGTGACGCAGCAGCTCGGGCAAGTCCGCACGGATCTGCAAACGGGCGTCACCGCCACGGGGCAGCTGACGAGCGACGCGCAGCGCGAGGTGTCGCGCCGGCTGGAAGCGTCCACCGACATGCTGATGCAGATGAACCAGCGGATCGGCGAGATGCAGCAGGCCAGCCAGGACCTCTCGAGGACGACCTCGACGCTGCAGGATATTCTGAGCGGCGTGAAAACGCGCGGGGCGCTCGGCGAAACCATGCTGGATACGCTGCTCGCGGACGCGCTGCCGCAGGGCGCGTACGCGATGCAGCACCGCTTCGCTTCGACGGGCAGCATCGTGGACGCGATCGTGCGCAGCGGCGACTGCGTGCTGTGCATCGATTCGAAGTTTCCGCTGGAAGCGTACCGGAGGCTCGTCGATAGCGGCGACGAGGCGCGGCGCGATTTCTCGGTCGCCGTCCGCAAGCACGCCGACTCCATCGCCGAGAAATACATCCTGCCGCACGAGCACACGCTCAATTACGCGCTGATGTTCGTGCCGTCCGAGGGCGTCTACTACGAGCTGCTGATGACCCAGGATTCGAAATACGGGCGGCTCGACGAATACTGCCGCGCGAAACACGTCCTGCCGGTATCGCCTAACGTGCTGTGCGCGTTTGTGAGCGCCGTCGCCATCAGCCTGCAGGGGCAGAAACTCGAGGAGAATGCGCGGCACATTTTCGCCGGCCTTGCGGGAGTGAAGAAACAGCTGGAAATCTTCAGCGAGATCTATGAAAGGCTTGGGAATCATCTGCGGCACGCGCAGCAGAGCTACGAAGACGCGGATGCGCGGCTGACGCGCGTCACGAATTCGATCGAGCAGATGTCGCAGGGCGCCCTGCCCGAGGCCGAGCCGGTGCAGCAGGTGTTGTTGCCTCCATCGGAAGACTAGAAAAACCACCCTCCTGAAATGGCTTCGCTCCTATCCTTGCTCACCGTTTGCGCGCCGGTCAGGTCCGCGGCCCTGAACCAAACCTGAACTCACGGCCAGCTAGTTTTGCGCGCCACACTCTGCCAATGTCATTGGGACGATGGAAATCGCCCGCCCTCTCGACGAGGGCCGAACGCTCTTTGAAAATTTGGGTTCGGAAGACGACGCGCGATCTAAAGCGATTTTGATTTAATGCAGCTCGCCCCGCTTTACCGGGGTGAGGCTTTTCGGCTCGGTGGAAGCGTGGGGCTTTCAGCCACGCGAAAAGACCGCGAGCGTAGCGAGCATTCCTTTGCGCAGATTCACCCGCAGCATGTCGTCGAGCTGCTGCCCGCGAGCCATCAGCCGCAACTGACGATCTGCTCCCACAACTCACCAATCACCACTCACAAATCACGCTTTTCTAATCGACACTGCGGCGATTAGAAACGTCCGTAACTCGCTGCAAACAAACAACGGGGACCACTTCTAATCGACACAGTAACGGGGGTGTTCGATCTCTCCAAAATAGCCGGTGAGACCGTACTACAAAGCGGCGCGGGCGGCGTCAAGGAGCGTGCGCAAGTCGCCGGCGATCGTTGCCGAGCGAATCTCATCCAACGCGGCGGCGACTCGATCGGAATCCTGCGGGTGACGCTCCAGGTGATCGATCAGCTTCTGAATGTCGCGCTGCGAATCCTTGGGCTCGAGAAGTTCAGCCGCCTGCAGATACCGGAGGGCGACAGCCGCATCGGGTGGGCCGATCACGCGGGCGTGAAACGAGAACGTTCCCGAGGCGACCGCCTGCACTCGGATCGCCGCCGTATTTTCCCCGCCGCCGGTCGTGACGACTTCTTGCGTCTCGCCGCGCAGGAAACGGAGTACGCCGGGCGTTTGATTGTCGACCGCCAGCCGCAGTTTCGCATCGGACCCTTGCACGCGCACCAGGAGATCGCCTTTCTTGCCCGGCAGGAGCGCCGGATTCGGCGCTTCGAATGCGAGCGCAACGATCGAAGTCTTGGCGGCGAATTGCGCGGTATCGGTCACGACGGAAATCGTCGCGGGCCCCGCGTCTACTTTCGGTCCCGGCAGCACGACGATGCATTCAGGTGACGCAGCAAGCACGAGGCTCAGCTGCCCGTTGATTTTCACAAGATTGCCGTCGGCCCGGCCGCTCAGCGCCGTCCCGCAAATCGAAAACCGATCGTGCAGTGAGATGACAGGAGCCACGGTGATTGCCGGCGAGGGATCATCCGCCGGCGGGTCGACGAGCGTGGCGAAGGAAGATCCCGGTGCCATTGCCAAAACGTAGCCCGCCGATGCGGGCGCGTTGAAAAGCGCCCGGCCGGTCGAGTCGGTCGTCAGTTGCTGGTCACCGACTTCGACCTTCACGCTGGCAGCAAGCCTTCCGTCGACGCCAAGAGTCGCGAGAGTGGCGGGCTGGCCCGCGACAATTCTGGGCGGCAACACGATGGTAACGCGCCACGTCGTCAGAGGCGTGGACGGCGCTTGTGCGTGTAGCGCGGAACGCGCGGTGAGTCCGGCCGCGGCGAGGATTCCCGCTGACAAGCAGGCTGCCAGCAGCACGGAGCCGATAGGTTGTCTGCGAGTCGATCGAGCCATCATGGCGCAAGAGCCGTTGCAAAATCCCGCCGCGCGGCGCCGCCCCAGGCGCCACATTGCAGCGTTACATTGTAATTCTAAAGCGTGGCGAGCGTGAGGTCAGCTTCAGTTATCGAGACGCACCACAAAGGTAGTGAACTGCTCGTCCGCACGCAACTGATCCGCGAGCTGGCGCGCCGCTGCTTCGGTCGGCAGGCGCCCCACGCGCACGCGGTAAAAAATACCGTTCGGCGACTCGTAGATCGCGATGCTCACGGAGGAATAGCGCATGGCAAGCCGGTCTCGCAGCCGATTCGCGTTGTCCTGATTTGCGAATGCTCCCACCTGCACGCCGAAGAAGCCTTGCGCGGGATTCGGCCCCGATATCACCTCGAGGCGGACCGTCGCGGTGCCGGGACCGACCATGCCGATGGCCTGCGCCGCCGAGAGCGAGAGATCGATGACGCGGTTTGCGACGAAGGGGCCGCGATCGTTGATGCGGACTTCGGTTTGCATGCCATTTCGGAGATTGGTGACGCGAACCAGCGAGCCGAAAGGTAGCGTCCGGTGCGCCGCCGTGAACTCGTGCATGTCGTAAATCTCGCCGTTCGACGTGCGATGGCCGTTGAAGGGGACGCCGTACCACGATGCCACACCCTCTTCCACATATTGCCCGGGGATCGCGGGCTGCGTCTCGACGGAAGGAGGCGGAGCCGAGGGAGCGGACGGCTGCGGCAACGGGGCGGGCGCGGGAGCTTGCGGCGCGTACGTCTTGTGAGCGCAACCTGCGGCCACCAGAGCGATGGCCGACAGAAACCCCAGCGCTGCTGCACGCTGGACACCCCTCCGCGAGGCGGAGAATTTCACGCGGCATCCCGGTTCACTTGTTTGCACTCAAGTTCGGTATTATAGGAATGCGCTCGAATTCTCGCAAGGAAGCAACGAAACGATCGTGTTCATCAGCGAGCGGTCCCATCGTCTCGGAAGACAGGAACGGTAAGATTCCATGAGTGGATTCTTTGGAAGCTCGCAGCCTCGACCGAAAATTTGCCCGTCGTGCGGCAACCTGGTCGGCACGGTGGCGACGCGATGCCCTCAGTGCGGCGCGAGCGTGAGATTCTCGCTGGCCGCGGCCAGCCGTTCGCTCGGCCAACTGATGCCAACCACCGCGCCCGCGACGTACGCGATCCTGACTATCTGCTGCGTGATTTTTGCGGTGAGCTTTCTGGCTACTTTTTCGAAGAACGGCGGCATCGGGATGGGGGGCGGCGGGTTCTTGGGGATTTTGAATTTCGGCGCAATCGACGGCGACGTACTGCAGCGCCTCGGATGGTCGATGCCTTTGCCGTATGACCTTGCGCAGCCGTGGAGGCTCGTGACGGCCATTTTCCTGCATGCGAGCATCCTGCACATTTTCTTCAACATGTGGGTGTTGATGGACATCGGTCCGCAAATCGAAGAGCTCTACGGGTCCGCCCGCTTCACTTTTATTTGTATTGTGACGGGAGTCTGCGGCTACCTGCTGAGCAGTTTCATGGGGAAGTACAGCGTGGGTGCGTCGGGCGCGCTGCTGGGACTGATCGGAATGATGCTTGCGGTTACGACGGGCCGGCGCAGCATCGGGATGCAAATGATGCGCAACCAAATATTGCGCTGGCTCATTTACATCGTCGTCTGGGGATTCCTGTTTCCGGGAGTCGACAACTGGGCTCACCTAGGAGGATTCGTCTCCGGGTTCGTTCTTGGCAAGCTCATGGCGGATCGCCCGCCCGCGTCGCCGGAAGAGCGCAAGCGAGCGTACGCGATGGGCTGGGGCGCGGCGCTGGCCGTGGTCGTGAGTTTTGTGATGGCGGGGCTGAGCGCGATGGGAAGATAGCGAGGCGCTGATTCGCGCGCGGCTTTATTTCGCGGCGGGGCTTGCCGGCGTTTGCTCGGCCTGGAGTTGCCGGGCGACTACGATGCTGTAGTGAATGCCCGAGATCATCACGAAGGCAGCCACGCAGTACGCGCATGTCTCGCGCAGCAGCCGCAACGGCTCATTTTCCCACACGGCCAGCAACAGCACGAGCGTGACGAGCGAGATTTCAAAGAACGTCGTGGCCTTTCCCCAAATGCTTGGCGGAAACGCGCGGTAACCCACCGTGAGAAGAATTACGACGCAGGCGATGAGAATCAGCACGTCGCGCCCCAGCACCAGAATCGCCAGCCACCAGCCGATTTTGCCTTTGAGCGCGAGCACGAAATACGACGACGACAGCAGCAGCTTATCCGCGATCGGATCGAGATACGCGCCGAGCGGCGTGCGCTGATTCAAGCCGCGCGCGAGCAGCCCGTCGAGACCGTCACTCACACCGGAAACAATCAGGATTCCGAGCGCCCAATCGTAGCGGCCGTATTTGATCGCAATGATGAAAAAAGGGAGGAATGCCAGGCGCAGGAACGTGAGCTGATTGGGAACGGTCAGGATTCGGTTGTGTATCGGCTTCATTTGGTTTCATCCGGCGGAAAGCGTAACGGCAGGTGCAGGCTCGAATCAGGCGAACTGCGCGAGGTAGTCAACCAGCGAGCGGCCCACCTTTTTCTCGAACACTTCCGCGAGCGAGGGAATCGAGCCGCGCGCCTCATCGAGCGCGATCCGCTCGATCCTCAGCATCGGGAAAAACAGCGTTGGCAGGCCGATGCGGTCACCCTCTGGATGCAACACCTGGAGGATGAAATCGTCGAACGAGCCCAGGTCGATCCCGCGCAGCGTGACTCCGGCGCTCGAAATTTCCACCAGCTCGCCCCACAGCCGCTCCTTCGGGCTGTGCAGGCTCACGACGACAATCGAGCGCGGCTCCATCGCCCCTCCCAAGAAATTCGAATCAGACAGAAATCGTTTGCAGGCCGGGCGCGAGCTCGAGCTTCGGCTCGGTCAGCTTCTGCACGTCTTCCGGCGTCACGCCCGCGACCACTTCGCGCAGCAGCAAGCCCTTCGGCGTCACCTGAATCACCGCGAGTTCAGTGACGATCAGGTCGACCACGCCGACGCCCGTGAGCGGCAGCGTGCACTTCTTCATGATCTTCGGGCCGCCATCTTTTGTGGCGTGTTCCATCGCGATGATCACGCGCTTCGTGCCGGCGACGAGATCCATTGCTCCGCCCATGCCCTTCAGCATCTTGCCGGGAACTGCCCAGTTCGCGAGGCTGCCCTTTTCGTCGACTTGGAGCGCGCCGAGAACGCTGACGTCGACATGCCCGCCACGAATCATGGCGAAGGAGTCCGCGCTCGAAAAATAGCAACAACCAGGAACTTCGGTGACCGGTTCCTTGCCCGCATTGATGAGATCCGGGTCTTCCTCGCCCTCGTAGGGATACGGACCGATGCCGAGCATGCCGTTTTCCGATTGCATGATGACTTCGACGCCAGGCGGGAGGTAATTCGGGATCAGCGTCGGAATTCCGATGCCCAGATTGACATAGTAGCCGTCGCGCATCTCTTGCGCCACGCGCCGCGCGATGATTTCCCGCTTGTCCACCGGAGGCGCCATCACGCCACCCCGCGCTTGCGCTTCGGACCGGGCTCCATCGGCTTCAGGTAGTTCGTGCCCTCGAAGATTGCATCGACGAAAATTCCGGGTGTGTGGACGCTGTCTGGATCGATCTCGCCCAACTCGACCAACTGCTCGACTTCGGCGATCACGTAGTCGGCGGCCGTGGCCACGACCGGATTGAAATTGCGCGCCGTTTTCCGGTAGACGAGATTGCCCCACCGGTCGCCCTTCCACGCTTTCACGAATGCGAAATCGCCCCGGAGCGCTGGAACGAGAATGTGCGGGCGGCCATTGAATTCGCGCACTTCTTTTCCTTCGGCGACCATCGTGCCGTATCCGGTCGGCGTGAAAAACGCCGGAATGCCGGCGCCGGCGGCGCGCATGCGTTCGGCGAGAGTGCCCTGCGGATTCAGTTCCATCTCGATTTCGTTGTTGAGCGCGAGCTTCTCGAAAAATTTGTTGGCGCCCACGTAGCTCGCGATCAGCTTCTTGATTTGGCGATTTTCGAGCAAAAGCCCGACGCCGTAGCCGTCGATGCCGGGATTATTCGAGGCGACCGTGAGGTTCCTCGTGCCTTGTTTGATCAGTGCGCGAATCAGGTTTTCGGGAACTCCGCAGGTGCCGAAAGCGCCCATCAGGATCGTCGCGCCATCCTTGACGCGGCCGATCACCGCTTCCGCATTTGCAACGCGCTTGTCCATCGATATCCCCTGAATCGACTTTGCAGCGAAAGGAGCGTTTGAGTCTACTACAACTTCGCGGGTGGCCTTACGGCGCTTGGCCCACGTGCTGTTGCTACTTTTGATCAGTGATTCGGCGGCTCACGCCTTCGCGGGCGGCGCCTTTCAGGGTGCGGATTCTGGCAGCCACGCGAGCGGCAGCGTCATCCGCGCTCGTCGATTTCTCGATTTCCGCTACCAGCGCCGAGCCGACCACGGCCGCATCGGCGATTCCGCCGAGCATGGATACATGCGATGGCTGCGAAATGCCGAATCCGACCGCGAGCGGCAGCTTGGTGAATCGCCGCACACGGCGAGCGAGTTCCGGAAGCTCCTCGGGCAGGGCGCTGCGCTCGCCCGTCACGCCCGTGCGGGAAATCAGATAGAGGAAGCCGCTCGATACTTCGGCGATTTTGGCGAGTCGGGCGTCGGTCGACGTCGGCGCCGCGAGGAAAATCGTATCGAGGCCATGCGACCGCATCTCTGTGCGATATTCGCCCGCTTCTTCCGGCGTGAGATCCGTGACCAGCGCGCCATCGGCGCCCGCCTCAGCCGCCGCGCCGGCGAATTTCTCGACGCCCATTTGCAGGATTGGATTGTAATAGCTGAAGAGAATCAGGGGCACATCGCTCTTCGCGCGCACGCGTTTGATAAGGTCGATCACGCCTGCAAGCGTCGTCCCGGCGCGGAGCGCGCGTTCGCTGGCGCGCTGAATCGTAGGCCCGTCCGCCACCGGATCGCTGAAGGGGACGCCCAATTCGATCACGTCAGCGCCGGCTTCGGCGGCCGCGAGGACGATTTTCTCGGTCGCGTCGAGCGATGGGTCGCCTGCGGTGATGTAGGCCACCAACCCCATTTCGCCCGCCCTGGCGAGTTGGGCGAATCGTGCTTCGATTCTGCCGGTGCTCGCTGATGCAGATTTCCCGGCGGCTTGGTTGGCGGATCGGGATGACTTCGTCATGGCCGCCTCAGACATAGCGCGAAAGCGTTTCCATGTCTTTGTCGCCGCGGCCGGAGACGTTGAGGATCACGATCTCGTTTTTCTTCATTTTGGGCGCGCGCGTCATCAATTCGGCCACCGCATGCGCGGATTCAAGCGCGGGGATGATGCCTTCCTTGTGCGCCAGAGTGCGCGCCGCCTCGATAGCAGCCTGATCGCTCACGGCCGTGTATTCGGCGCGGCCCTCGTCTGCCAGCCAAGCATGCTCGGGCCCAATCGCCGGATAATCGAGCCCTGCCGAGATCGAGTGCGTCGTCGCAATCTGCCCGTCGGCTGTTTGCAGAACGTATGTATAGGTGCCCTGAAGCACTCCAGGCCGCGCGCCCGTGAAGCCGCGCGCCGCCGCCAGCCTCGCCGCGTGTTCGCCGAGCGCGTGCCCGCGCCCGCCCGCTTCGACGCCGACCATTTTTACCGCCGCATCCCCGAGAAACGCGTGGAACAAGCCGATTGCATTCGAGCCTCCGCCGACGCATGCAAACAGATAATCCGGCAGGCGACCCTCGCTCTGAAGAATCTGCGCGCGCGCCTCTTCGCCGATCACCTTGTGAAAATCGCGAACGATTTGCGGATAGGGATGCGCGCCGAGCACGGAGCCGAGCAGATAGTGCGACGTGCGCACGTTGGTGACCCAGTCGCGCATGGCTTCATTGATCGCATCCTTCAGCGTGCGGCTGCCCGCATCGACGCCGATCACTTCCGCGCCGAGCAGGCGCATGCGATCCACGTTGAGCCGCTGGCGCTCCATATCCTCGGTGCCCATATAGACCGCACAAGTCAAGCCGAGACGCGCGGCCACGGTCGCGGTCGCGACGCCGTGCTGCCCCGCGCCGGTTTCCGCGATCACACGCTTTTTGCCCATGCGCACGGCGAGCAAACCTTGCCCGAGGCAGTTGTTAATCTTGTGTGCGCCCGTGTGCAGCAGGTCCTCGCGCTTCAGGTAAATTCGCGCGCCGCCGAGATGCTCGGTCAAGCGCGAAGCGAATTGCAGCGGCGTGGGGCGCCCGGCGAAATTCTTCAGCAGATCGTCGAGCTCCGCGCGAAAGGCAGGATCGGCACAGGCTGCGGCATACGCCTGTTCGAGTTCCTCGAGCGGCGCTACGAGCGTCTCAGGGACGTATCGCCCGCCGTACGGCCCGTAGCGGCCTCGCGTGTCCGGCACAATTTGCGCGATCACGCTCATACTGACCTCTTCCGTTTCTGGACCTTCTTCTGGGCGTCTTTCGCAGCACGCATCAAGTTCCTCACGCGGGCCAGGTCCTTCTTCCCGGGCCGCGCCTCCACGCCGCTGCAAACATCCACCGCATACGGTCGCGCCGCGCGAATCGCCTCGCCCACGTTTTCAGGCGTCAAACCACCCGCAAGAAAAACGCGCCCATATTTCTTGGCTCGCCGCGCGATTTCCCAATCGAACGTTCTGCCCGTGCCGCCGCGCCGGTGTGCGTCGAAGCCGTCGAGCAATAGCGCCGTCGCCGCCTTGTAGATTTGCAGTTGCCCGACAGCCAACGATTGTTTCACGCGAATCGCCTTGATCACCGGAAACGAGCGTTTCAGCCGCGCCACCATCGCCGGCGTCTCGTCGCCATGGAGTTGCAGCGCGTCGAGCCCCACCGTTCGCGCGATTTCGAGCATCGTCTGCTCGGTTTCATTGACGAACACGCCGACGACCGAAATCCTCTTCGGCAGCCGGCTTACAATTCTCTTGGCCTTCGCGGGCTCGACATATCGCGGGCTGCCCGCATAGAAGTTGAAGCCTAACAGTTCGGCACCTTCAGCGACGGCCCGCCGTGCGTCCACCCAATTCGTGATCCCGCAGATTTTCACTTTCACCTTGGCCATGGCCGTTAGGCGCCCGCGGCCGGACCGGTTTCAATCAGTGCCCGCAGCGGGACGGCCGGATCGGGCTCCTTCATCAAATGCTCGCCGATCAGGAATGCGTCGAAGCCCGCGCCGCGCAGCCGTGCCAGATCGCCGTGCGTTCGCAGTCCGGACTCGCTCACCGCGATGCACTCCTGTGGAATCGCTTCCACGAGTTCGAGCGATGTTTCCACGCGCACGTCGAAATTCCGCAGATCGCGGTTGTTCACTCCGATAATTCGCGCACCCACTGCAATCGCGCGCGCAACCTCGTCGCGCGTGTGCACCTCGACAAGCGGCTCCATGCCGAGCGAGCGTCCCAATGCCAGCAGCTCGCGCAACGTTTCATCGCTGAGGATCGCCGCGATCAGCAAGAACGCGTCCGCGCCCGCCGCCCGCGTCTCCCAGACCTGCCACGGATCGATGATGAAATCCTTGCGCAAGACCGGAATCTGCACGGCTTTGCGCGCCGTTTTCAAATCGGCGAGCGAGCCGGAGAAAAACTCCTCCTCCGTGAGCACGGAGAGGGCCGCAGCGCCCGCGCCTTCCAGCTTCGGAGCCAGATCAGCGGGAGCGTAATCCTCGCGGATCACACCGCGGGATGGCGACGCCTTCTTGAGCTCCGCGATCACGTTGAAGCCCGCGCGCGAAAGCGCACCCGCAAAATCGCGCGGCGCATCGGCCTTCCCGACCGCCAGCTTCAGCGCCACATCCGGCAGCACACGTTTCCTGTGCGCGATCGACTCGCGCCGCGCCTCGACAATGCGGTCGAGGATGGTCCTCTCGCGTGAAATCGTTGCCATTCGTTTCGCGGGACGGCCTGCCAATCTCGGCTGGCGTGCGCTACAACCCAATTTTAGCCTGATTGTACGCTGCTCGCAGCATGCTATCGGGGCATCCCTGACCTGTCAATTTGCCGGGTGCGCGGCGGCAGGTCTGAGCAGCGGCTCCGAGAATCGGATCGGAATGCCAAAATTCGAGCCGCCGAAACCCTTCAAAATCGCGTAGGTGACGCCAATCACTTTCCCGTTCTGATTGAAGAGAGGCCCGCCCGAGCCGCCGGAAGTAGTCTGCGCGTCGAACACGATCTTGTCCGGGAGGATGTCGCCAATATGCCCTTGCGTGATGAGGGGACGAATCAGATTCCGTTGCGCGAGGGCGTCGAGAACCTGCGAGACGTCGCCGCCGCTCTGGGTCAGGATCTGCTGCGCCGTTTTTTCGTCGGTGCGCGCGAGAATCGCGGCGAGCCCGGTGGCATAGCCCATCAGCACGACCGGATCACCCGCGGTCGTGGCGCCCTTTGTCGAATCGATCGTAAGAGCGGGGCGCTTCAGGTCCTGCATATCGACGCGCATTGCCGCGAGATCGGCGTCTTTCGATATCTCGTCGATTTCGGCGTGAAAAGCGCGCGGATCGCCCGGGAAATAGGCGCGAATGGACGATATCTCGGCCTGGAAACCCTGGCTGGTGATCTGGTTGAGTTCGTCGTTGTTCCACCAAGGCTCGGCGACGTGGCGGTTCGTGATGACCCGGCCATCGCTTACCGCGAATCCCGTGCCGAATACGTCGACCGTTACTTCCGGCCCTTCTCCTTGAAGCGTCAGAAGGGGATTGCCGTCGCTGTCCTGGATGGGTTCGCCTTGCGGATTCAGGCCCACGTAACGGAGGCGCTGATTCGTGTCCTGATTGCGAAACGCGACGGTAACATGCAGCAGGCAGACGCTCTGCACGTCTTCGGCGATAAAGTTATCGGTGGAATCGTCTCCTCTTTCGAGCCGCTTGAGGCGCGCGTTGGTGTCGTCCAATTCCTTTTGCAGCGCGGTTGCCTGGCCGTCGGCTGAATTGGCCATCCGGGCGCGCAGGTCGGCCGCGTGCTTTTGGAGTTCATCCTTTCCATCGATCGCGCCGACGGCGGCACCTTGCGCTTCGCGCAAGCGCCGCACCTCGGCGAGCATGTCCTGCTGATGTATGATTCCGCGTTCGAGGCGTGTGATCGTAGCGTTCGTGCGCTGTACATCCTTTTTGGCGCTGTGAAAGAACAAGAAATACGTCCCAGCCATGAGGACGGCGATCGTGAAGACCGCGCCCACGCCGATTTTCAGAGCGCGGTCGAGCGAAAAGGCGTCGCTCGTCATCTTCTCCGTGACGGCAAGCGCCTGGAACGCAGTTTGGGCAATCTGCTGCCCCTCCTCGGCAAGGCGCGTTCGTGCGAGCAGTTGGCTGTCTGCCCGGCGCGCCCGTAGTTGCGCGCGGACGCGTGCAAGAAGCTCGGCGGGATCAAACGGCTGGGAGATCGCATCGTCGGCTCCAAGATCGAGGGCTGCCGCGCGATCCTCGGCAGCAGGGCCGACGAGCAGGATCACGCGGACTTGCCGCGTCGCAGCAGACCCACGGATGGCTGCGATCACATCATGCACATGGAGCGCCGCGTACTCTCCAGTCTCGACATCCGGTATCGTGCACGGAAGGGCGCTCAGGAGAAGCAGCTCTGGCAAGAGCTGGCGCGCGGCCTGGAGCCCCTCTTGAGCCGCTGCAAATGCGACCACGTCGAAGCCCGCACCCTGCAATACCATTTGCAGGGCGTCTCGGCACGCGGGATCCGCTTTGACGATTACAACTCTCTCCTGAGCGTCGCCCAACGAACCCTCGCCTTTCGTCCCCGGCAGCTACGCACGCGCGCCGCTGCGCCACCAGCTAGGATATGCATCTTACTATGACGACTTTCGACCGTCGGAAGATTCGTCGAAAATGCAGGCAGGGAGGTTGTTGAGGAGAAGCTCGTTCTTGCAACCCGCCCGGCGGTGTTAACCTAGCGCGGAATGAGAGCGCTCGATCAGCTGAACGCGAAGATCATCCGGTGCCGCAAGTGCCCGCGGCTCGTTGCGTACCGTGAGAAGGTGGCGCGCGAAAAGCGCTTCGCCTATAGCAATTGGGACTACTGGGGCAAGCCCGTGCCGGGATTTGGAGACCCGCGCGCGAAACTGCTCGTCCTGGGCCTCGCGCCGGCCGCGCATGGCGGCAACCGCACCGGGCGCGTTTTCACTGGCGACCGCTCCGGCGATTTCCTTTACAAGGCGCTGTACGAAGCGGGATTTGCGAATCAGCCGACTTCGACGCGACGCGATGACGGGCTTATTCTCGAGAACGCGTACGT
>JBAPOM010000348.1:0-9698 GCA_049279635.1 Candidatus Acidiferrales bacterium | reverse complement strand
AATCACTGTTTTCTAATCGACATTTGGCGATTAGAAACGCCCGCAACTTCATGAAAACAAACAACGGGGACCACTTCTAATCGACACGTCTGCGGCACCTCCGCGGACCACCGGAAGGCGCGCAAATCGCGCTCATTCGTAGCGCAGCGCGATGATCGGGTCCACCTGCGTGGCCGAGCGGGCCGGCAGCGCGCAGGCCGCCAGCCCCACCGCAAGGATCACGGCCGCAACCACGCCGAACGTCCAGGGGTCGGTTGCCGAGATGCCCCAGAGTTGGCTGGCGAGAAAACGCGTGAGGCCGACACTCGCAAGTAAGCCGATGAGGATGCCGGCCGCGATCAGCGCCAGGCCTTTCGTCAACACCATGCGCAGGATGTCGTTCTGCTGCGCGCCCAGCGCCATCCGGACGCCGATTTCGTGCGTCTGCAACGAAACGGAGTACGCCATCACGCTGAACACGCCGATGATCACCAGCACCAACCCGATTCCGGCAAACGCTCCCATCGCAATCAGGCCAAACTCGGGCTCCGCATACCCATACTGGTGCAGATAGCTTTCGATCGTGCCGGGTTGGTCGAAGGCCACGTTGGGATCTACCGACCAGACTTCCCGGCGCACGCTCGGCAATAGCGACATCGGCGCCACCGCGGTCTTTACCATGAGCGCTCGGCCCGTTCCCACTCCCGTCACGTTGTAGGGAATGAACCCTTGGGGCGCCGGCGGTTGCCGCAAGCCCTGGTTCCTCATATCGGAAACGACTCCCACAATCTCGAAGTAGGTGTCCTTAGGGAGGTCCTGCACCTCATCGAGTTCATTGAATTTGATCGTCTTTCCGATGGGGTCTTCGTCCTTGTAGTAGTTGCGCGCCATCGCTTCGTTGATCACCGCGACATGTCGCGCCGAATCCACGTCCTCCTCGGAAAAGAGCCTCCCGCTCATCAGCCTAAGTCCCAGCGTCTTGAAGTAGTCTTCGTCGCACAGGTCGAGTTGAGCCTGCCAGTCTCCGACGTGCGTCTTTCCCGGGATGGTGACAGGGCCGCTCGCAAAACCGAAGGGAGGCAAGCCGATCGTCAACGTCGCCGCGGGGACGCCCGGCAAAGCTTTCACGCGCGCGAGCACCTGTTGAAAAAAATGCGACTTCTCCTCCGCTGTGTTGTAGCGCGCATTGGGCAGGGCGATCCCCGCGTAGAGGATGTTCGAGGGATCGAAACCAAGGTCGACATGCTGAAGCGCGAGCAGGCTGCGCATCAGGAGTCCGGCGCCGGCAAGCAGCAGCACCGATAGCGCCACTTCGCCGATCACGAGCGCCCCGCGAAGCCTCCCGTGGCGCGAACCGGCGCTCATGCCTCTTCCCGTTCCGCTGAGGTGAGCCTGCAGCGGGCCACGTACGGCATGAATCGCCGGCGCCAGTCCGCATAGCAGCGTCGTCAGGATCGCGATGCCGAGAGCGAACAATAGCACCCGGAAATTCATCGTAATCACAATCGACGGCGTCAAAGAACCAACCGGAAGTTTCGCCACAAGCTCCTTCATGCCGAAATACGCGAGACCGCAGCCGACGATGCACGCAGCGATGGAAAGAATGAAACTCTCCACCAGCAACTGCCGGATCACCCGGCTGCGGCTCGCGCCAAGAGATGTCCGGATCGCGATTTCCTTCTCGCGGGCGGTGGCGCGCGCCAGCAGAAGGTTGGCGATGTTGCTGCAAGCGATCAGCAGCAACATCAGCACGGCGCCCATGAGGGCGTAGAGCATGCCTTTGAAATCGCCGCTCACGTAGTCGGCGACCGTCTCCAGCTGAACGGTGAACTGCTTGGGAAAATCGTTGGAGTAAGCTTGCGCGAGGCGTCTCACGACCACGTTGACAGCCGCCTTAGCGGTGGAAAGGCTCACTCCGCGCTTCAGATGCTCGCTGGACTGGAAATAAGCCGGATAGTCGCCGGTTTCGGTGTTGTCGATGTTCGCATGCCCGACGTAAATCGGTATCCAGATGTCGCAGCCATTGATGACGTATCGCGGAGGCGTGATTTCGACCAGCGTTCGCTGCGTGCCGTTCAGCGTCATCACCGTGTCCACAATCCTCGGATCGCGGTCGAACTGCTTGGCCCAAAGATCGTCGCTCATCGCAAAAACCGGCGGCGCGCCGGGCATCGTGTCCTCCGGACTCAACGCGCGGCCCAATAGCGGCTTCATGCCGAGCGCGGACGAAATATTGCCCGTTACCCAGCAGCCGCTGAAAGCATCGGTCCCTCCCTCTTTATTGGAGTACAGGACATCGAAGTTGCTGAACCCGAACATGTCCTCGAAGACGTTGCCGGTCTGGTCGCGAAAGTCGGTGAACTCTGGAGCGGTGAGTCCGATGCGGCGCTGGCCCGCAGGCCGAGTCACGTCGTGAATGAAGAAGGTGACGAAGCGGTCGGCGTTGCGGTACGGAAACGGCTCCATCAGGACACCGTCGATCACGCTGAAGATTACGGTGGTGGCGCCGATCCCCAGCGCAAGCGCGAAAATAGCGACCGCGGCAAACCTTCGATCCTTCCACAGCGTTCGCACGCCGTAGCGGAGGTCCTGCAATATCCATTCGAATGCTTGCATCCGCAGCCCCTCGTTTGAGTCCAACTACGAGCGCCTATAGGCTACTGTGCGATGGTTGGGATGATGCGCGGACGAGATATTCCGCTGCTTCCCGCTTGTGGCCTGAGATGCGTTCCAAAATCCATTTGGCGAACGCGCAAGCCCACAATCATCACTCCGCACAGAAGAATATCAAATCGTACATTATCTGGAACTTGTATATTTCGCAGAGGGTCTTCAGCAGTCAGAACCGAATGCGACGCGGTGCGCCTCGGGCCCGGCCGCGATCACCATTGTGCCGACGATGAAAACGGCGGCGGCGAACATTCCCATCGCTTGGCCGTAGCTTAAATGGCGGGTCATGCGCGCTTCGATGTAGGGAGCAGCCGAAGCGATCAGGACTCCGAGCTGGTAGGCGAAGCCGGGGAAAAAGCCGCGTAGCGGGCCGGGCGAGAGCTCGTTGATGTGCGCGGGAATCACGCCCCATGCGCCCTGCACCATGAACTGCATCAGGAACGCGCCGGCCGACATCAGGGCGATGACAGGCGGTGCGAATACCCACACCGGAATCAAGAACAGGGCGCACAAGGCCGCGGTCACCATGGCGCGGCGGCGCCCTCGTCGGTCGGAGTAAAGGCCGACCAGAATTCCGCCGGCGATCGCGCCGACCATCGAGATGGCGCTGATGATGGCGGTCGAGCGCGTGCTGAAATGGTGCTGCTTCTGCAGGAACGTCGGATAGAGGTCCTGTGTGCCGTGCGACATGAAGTTCATCATCGCCATCAGCACGACGAGATACAGGAAGCGCTTCCAGTTGGCGCCCACTTCGCGGAAATAATCGCGCCAGCTTTTTCGCGCGGCCGCCTCGGCTTTCCACGCGTCGCTTTCTTTCACCTTCGCGCGGATGAAGAGCGTGAGCAACGCGGGCAGGCCGCCGATGAAGAACATCAGGCGCCAGCCCCAGTGCGGGAAAACCGTCCAGAAGGCGATGGCCGCGAGGAGATTGCCGAGTGCGTAGCCCTCCTGCAAAACGCCCGACAGAATGCCGCGCCATTTTGCGGGCACCGATTCCATCACGAGCGATGCGCCCACGCCCCATTCACCGCCCATGCCGATGCCGTAGAGCAGGCGCAGAATGAAAAATGTGCGATACGTCGGCGCAAAGCCCGACAGAATCTCGATGGCGGAATAAAACAGCACGTCGAACATCAGGGGCAGGCGGCGGCCGTAGCGGTCGGCCAGCAGCCCGAAGAGAAACGCGCCGACCGGGCGCATCACGAGGCTCGCGGTCAGCGTCAGCGTGACCTCGGCGATCGACTTGTGAAAATCCGCGGCGACCTGAGAAAGGACGTACGTCAGGATGAAATAGTCGAAAGCGTCGAGCGTCCAGCCGAGGAAGCCGGCGATCAGCGCGTTGCGGGAATTGGCGCGATCGATGTTCAGGCTCGCGCCGTTTTGCTGGGCGCTCATCTCAGAGGAGGACCTGCGGGCCGCTGCGCCGGATTGATCACCGCGTCGGCAACCCTTGCGACCTGTACCATTTCGGCGACGTCATGAACGCGCACGATGTGCGCTCCGCCGAGGATGCTCGCTGTGACAGTTGCGGCTGTGCCCCAGGCGCGCTCGTCTTTCGCCGCGCCGCCAAGAATTTTCCCAATGAAGCTCTTGCGCGACGTGCCCAGAAGCAGCGGGAAACCAAGTTTGGCAAGTTCAGGCAGGCGCTCGAGCAGCTCGAAATTTTGCGGCCAGCTCTTGCCGAAGCCGATGCCGGGGTCCAGGACGATCTGCGATTTCGGGACGCCCGCGCGGCGCGCCGCTGCCACGGCTCGGCGCAGGCCCGCGGCAACATCGCGCACCACGTCGCGCGCGAACGGCGCTTTCTGCATCGTGCGCGGCTCGCCTCGCATGTGCATCAGGATCAGCGGCAGCTTGCGTCGCCGAGCCACATCCGCGATCCGCGGGTCGGCACGCAGGCCGGTCACGTCGTTGAGGATTTCGGCGCCTGCGATCGCCGCGGCCTCGGCGACTTGCGACTTCGCCGTGTCGATCGAAATCGGAATCTTCAGTTTTGCGCGAAGGCCGTCGAGCACGGGCAGCACCCGCCGCAGCTCTTCTTCGGCCGGAATGCCTTGCGAACCCGGGCGGGTCGATTCGCCTCCGAGGTCGATCAGATCGGCACCGTCCTTTTCCATCGCGAGCGCCCGCGCAATGGCGGCATTAGGATCGAGGAACAGGCCGCCATCGGAAAAGCTGTCGGGCGTGACGTTGAGTACGCCCATCACCAGCGTGCGCTCGCCGAGGACAAGCGTCCGCGAAGGCAACTTCAGCCCGAATTTCTTGCGCCGGAACATGAGTCGGCTATTGAATCACGGATTGCGCGAAACGGTAAGCGGCCGCCGCCCTGTTCACCAAAGGAGGTGCTAAGGTCGCAAGGCGATGAAATCGGGGTTGCCGGACCACGGCGGCAGATTGTCGTTGGCAATCCCGCGTTGCACGAGTTGCAGCATCTGCGCGTTGAATGGAACCACGCCGCACGGTTCTTCCAAAATGGGCACGGCGGCAGCGGGCTGGAGGTTTCGGTCGAACAAAATGATGGCTCGCGATCCTGGGAGCAGATTCGACACGTCGTTGAGGGGCGCAATCGCGACGCCCTGCACAACGCCGAGGTTGTACGTCGAGCCGACCTTCCAGAAGAGGGACCTTTTTAGGGGCCTCACCAGGCGCACTTTCAGCAAACCGCAGCCCTGGCACTGACTGTCGGAGCGGTTCGCGACAATCCGCACAATCGCCGCGTCCTCGGCGTCGCGGCTTATCGTCTCCACGACTTCCGGGGTGCGGCGAGGTCGATCACCGCGCTGAAAAGCACGGTCGGATGCGACCTGAGTCATGGCTGCGGGCATGATGTCCGCCTTCGTCCGGCATTGCCGCCATCCCGTAATACAGTCGAAATTCGGCCCTCCAACGCGCTGAACATCAGCCGGGTTGGCATAAGGCGTATATGCAAACCAGATGTCCACGCAACTGGTACATCCGCTCGGCCAGCCGATTGCATACTCCGAGTGGAAATCGGCGTAGAGGAGATCGCCGGGAATGGAACGAGGACCGCCTGTGACCTCGGCGCTCAGTCCATACGCCACGGTCGTGCCGCTCGCATCCACAAACGGGGGCACATCGATGCCGAGACCAAACTCGACCTTCGAAACAAGGCCCTCATTCACCGAGATGGACGCCCGCGCACCGCAGGGCCTGCTTCCAACGATTCGGTACAGCGGAACCACCCAGCCATAAGCCGAACCGGGACTGTATAACGCGATGGAGAAATGGCAACTTTCGGAGCTGCAGGGAAGATCGTACGAACCCCAGGGCTGCCACCGGTCGAATACCTCGACTGCCTGGTCGAATGTCGCGCTGCGCACGCGCAGAGATTGGACATCCGCCAGAAGTTTTTCGGCGCGATGCCGCAAGATTCGCTGCTGGATCTGAACCATCGCAAACAAGAGAACGTACCCGACCAGTAGCGAGAAACCGATATAGAGGATGTAGCAGATCACGCGGCGGGGCGCGCCCATATTGCTATTGGACACCGGGAGTGAAGTTCCGTTCCCGTGAAGAAGCGCATCAGATACCCCCGCTATCGCGGCGTGGCGGGGACATAATAGGCGGCGCGATTCGCTACACGCACGCCGGGGGCGTCCGGTACCTCGACGCTGAGCGGGTGCCAGCCGGGGCGATCGTCCGGTGCGGTTGCGCCGAGCACGGGATAGAAGCCGAGCGTGTATTCGGCGCGGATTTTTTCGGCGATCTTGCGGAACGTGCCGGCCACGCTGGCGGACTCATTCAGGAAATAGAGCTGGCCGCCGGTGCGGCGGACCAGTTCGGCGAGATACAGCGTGTACGCCGGGATTCCCAGCGTGCGAGCTGCGGGCGTCACCAGCGTGGCCAGATGATGTTCGTCGAGCCACGCGGCCGTCATGACTTTCGGGCGATTCTGGGTCGAGACCGCGAAAATCTGAATATCTTCCGCGGCCAGCAGGCGCGCGACGTCGTCGAAGGTGAGCCGGTCGGCGGGTTCTCCCGGCTGCGGAGCCATGCTGGCGGGATCGAGCGTGAGGCCGAGGCCGCTGTCCTGCCCGTCGGTGAGCAGGACGATCGCCTTGCGGCCCGTGCCGCCGTGGAAAAGCTCGCGGGCGGTGAGGTAGACGGCTTCGTAGATGTTCGAGCCGCCGGTGTCGGCGGAAAGGTCGCGAATGTTTACACGGTCGACCGCGCGGCGAATCTCTTCGCGCACGTCCGAAAACGGCAGCTGCAGATACGTGTGCGCCGAGAAATCAACGACCGCAGCGCGATCGAGCGGCGCGAGCGCGTCGATCAGGGCGTCGGCCGCCTGGCGCATTTCGTCCGCGTTTGGCAGGACGCTCGGGCTGGCATCGAGGATCAAGGCGACGCTCGCGGGCTGCGTCGAAGCGTCGAAATACGAAATCTTCTGCGCGAGGCCGTCCTCGTAGACCCGGAAATCCTCGCGACGCAGGCCCTGCACGGCGGTGCCGTCGGTCGTCGATACGACGCACGTGACTGGAACCGCCTGCGTGCGGACCTGGAGCGCATGCCGCACAGCGGCGTGATCTTCGCCGCCCGGGTGCGCGGAGCCGTCTGCCGAAATGATGCTCAGTTCGCCGGTGGCGGCGTCACGATGCCATACGATTCCCTTGTCGAGCTGCTCAGGCTGCTTTGCGCGCTTCCCTTGCGCATGTGAAGGAGCGGACAGAGCAGAGCAGGCGCAATAAATCCAGACTGTAGCAAGAAGGAGGGAGACCAGCCGTTGCGAACGATGCGCTCGCATCGACGATTTCAATCGAGATCGAAATCGCGGATCGGTTTTTCGATGGGCGCGTCTTTGGCCTTCTTGAGGCCTTCGGCAAACTTGCGCGCGAGGACGTCCTCTTTCATCTTCTCGGCTTCGACGGACGCGCGGAACTTCGCTTCGACAGAATCCGTGTGCTCGCGGAGCAGGCGGGCCGTGTCGTCGAGATCGATCGACGGGGCGCGCAGAGGGGGCGTGTGCGCGAGGATGACGCCGAGCGTGCGGTCGATGGTCAGCTTCGACTGGCAGCATGGGCAATCGACTTCGAAAGTATCGGCAGCGGGCTTCTTTGCCATGGCCGTATTGTACGCCCTTCGACGGGCGCGGAGAAAGGCGCCGGCCTTCGCGCGACGGACGCTTTGTTCTAGGCCGGAGCGGGCTTTTCACCCTTGGCCATTCCGGGGAGCGGCCGCGGGTCGGGACGCAGCGTGATCTGCGGCTCTCGCGTCGCCACGGGCGGCGCAGGAGGCGGCGGAGGCACCTTCTCCGGAAGCGGCTTGTTTTCCATTAGGAGCTTGAGTTCGGTCGCATCGAGCACTTCGCGGTCCAGCAGCGCCTGAGCAATGCGCTCGAGCGAGTCGCGATACGTCTCGAGGATATTGCGCGCGCGGCTGTAGCCGGTATTGACGATGCTGCGAACCTCGGCATCGATTTTGATCGCGGTGTCTTCGGAATAGTCGCGGTGCTGCGCGATTTCACGACCGAGGAAGATGGCCTCTTCCTTCTTCCCGAAGGTAAGCGGCCCGAGCGGGCTCATGCCCCACTCGCAGACCATCTGGCGTGCGATTTCCGTGGCGCGTTCGATATCGTTGCCTGCGCCGGTGGTGATGTGATTGAGGAAAATCTCTTCCGCTGCCCGGCCGCCCATCAGAACGGCAAGCTGCGACTCGAGGAATTCCTTCGTGTAGGTATGCTTGTCGTCGATCGGCAACTGCATGGTGACGCCCAGCGCCATGCCTCGCGGGATAATCGTCACCTTGTGCAGCGGATCGGCGCCCGGCGTCATCGCGGCGACGAGCGCGTGGCCCGCCTCGTGGTACGCCGTGTTCTTCTTTTCCTCGTCCGACAGAATCATCGACTTACGCTCGACGCCCATCAGGACTTTGTCCTTGGACATCTCGAAATCGACCATCATCACGAATTTCCGGTTCTGACGGGCCGCCCAGAGCGCCGCTTCGTTCACAAGGTTGGCCACATCGGCGCCCGAGAATCCGGGCGTGCCGCGCGCGATCACGGAGAGATCGACATCTTCGGCGAGAGGCACTTTCCGCGTGTGGACGCGCAGAATTTCTTCGCGGCCTCGCACGTCCGGCCGCGGCACGACCACGCGGCGATCGAAGCGGCCCGGCCTCAGCAGCGCCGGATCGAGCACGTCCGGTCGATTGGTGGCCGCAATCAGGATCACGCCTTCGTTCGACTCAAAACCATCCATTTCGACGAGCAGCGCGTTGAGCGTCTGTTCGCGCTCGTCGTGACCGCCGCCGAGACCTGCGCCACGGTGGCGTCCGACGGCGTCGATTTCGTCGATGAAGATGATGCAGGGCGCATTCTTCTTGCCCTGCTCGAAAAGATCGCGAACGCGGCTCGCGCCAACGCCCACAAACATCTCGACGAAGTCCGAACCGGAAATCGAGAAGAATGGAACGTTCGCCTCGCCCGCAATCGCGCGAGCCAGCAAAGTCTTCCCCGTGCCGGGAGGCCCGACCAGCAGCACGCCCTTGGGAATGCGCCCGCCCAGCTTCTGGAATTTTTGCGGATCTTTCAGGAAATCGATGATCTCGTAAAGCTCTTCCTTGGCCTCGTCGATGCCGGCCACGTCTTTGAAAGTGGCTTTTTTCTGCTGTGCGGTCAAAAGCCGGGCGCGCGACTTGCCGAAGCTCAGCGCTTTATTCCCGCCAGCCTGCATCTGCCGCATCATGAAAATCCAGATCGCGAGGATCACAATGAATGGCGAGAGATTGATGATCAGGGTAAGCCAGTTTGAGTCCTTCGGTTCCTTGTAATTGAAGAGGACGCCCTTGTCCTGCAGGTCCTTCGTAACATCTGGAATCGCGGAATTTGCGATCGTCACGCCCTTGAATTTTTCGCCGTCGCGGTATTCACCCTCGATCTCGGCGCTGTTGGCCGAGAGTTGGATCGTGACGTCCTTCACCGAGCCGCTTTCGACCTTATTTACAAAATTCGTATAAGTCGGCTCATCCTCATGAGTCGCGGGACCACCCTGCGAAGCCATCTTCCACAGGACGGCCGCCAATACGACCAT
>JBAPOM010000347.1:0-15753 GCA_049279635.1 Candidatus Acidiferrales bacterium | reverse complement strand
ATGCCCTGCGTCGTCGAGGCATACGCTTTCAGGCGGTCGTGGTGCGTGGTCGCCAGCGTCAGCGCGTGCCGCGCGCGAAACTCTTCGAGCAGCGCCACCGCGAGCGCCGCGCCCTCTTCGGGCGCCGTGCCCGTGCCCATTTCGTCGACCAGAATTAGCGAGCGCTCGGTCGCGACATCGAGCATCGACTTCAGATTCAGCATGTGCGCCGAAAACGTCGAAAGATTCGCCGCAATCGACTGCTCGTCGCCGATATCCGCCAGCACGCGGTCGAAAATCGGCAGCTCCGCGCGCTCCGCCGCCACGGGAATCGCCGATTGCGCGGAAAGCGCCGCGAGCCCCGTCGTCTTCAGCGCGACCGTCTTGCCGCCCGTATTTGGCCCGCTGATCACCATCACCGTCTCGCCGCCGCCGAGCGCAAAGGCCATCGGCACAGCCTTCAGTCCCTGAGGCCGCAGCGTCGCTTCGAGCACCGGATTGCGCGCCGCTTCGAGACGCAGCGAATTTCCCTGCGCGAATTCCGGCACCGTGCAGTCGAATTCGCGGGCGAAACGCGCGCGCGCCAAGATCGAATCGAGATGCGCGATTTCCGCAGCCGCTGCATCGAGCGGCCCGCGATCGAGGCGCACTCGTTCCGTCAACTCTTCCAGGATGCGCGCGATTTCGGCGATCTCCTCGTCACTCAGCTGGACCAAGCGATTGTTGAGGTCGATCGCCTCGAGCGGCTCGACGAAAATCGTCTGCCCCGTGCCGCTCGCGCCGTGCACCACGCCGGGCACGCTGCGCCGCTCGGAAGCGCGCACCGGAATCACGAAGCGATCGTTGCGCAGCGTGATGTAATCCTCGCCCTTTTCTCCTGAAGCCTCGCCGCGCGCTCGCAAAATTCCCTCAAGCGACCGCTGAATCTTCTCGCGCGCCTGAGCGATCCCCGCGCGGATGCGCTTCAGCTGCGGCGAAGCATCGTCGCTGATTTCGCCGTTCGAGAGTATCGCGCGATGTATCGCAGCAGAAAGTTGCCGGAAATCGGCGAGCGCAGCGGCGCGCTGAGCGAGGCGCGGATGTTTTTCGCCTTCGCTGCGCAAAGTCTGCCGCACGCCGCCCACGGTTTCCATCAGCGAGACCACGTCCAGCAGTTCCGCAATCGTGAGCACGGTGCCGGGAACCAAAAGCCGCGCAAGCCAAGCTGCAGGATCAGCCAGCGAGCCGAATCCGAGCTCCGAGCCGGCGCGCAAGTACGCGATCGTTTCGCGCACCAATTCGAATTCAGCGCCAAGCGCGACCGCGTCTTGCTGCGGCGTGAGCGCCTGGACCGCGCGCCGCCCGGGCACACACGTGGTAAATCCGCCGACGATGCTCTTCAGGCGGTCGAATTCCAGCAGCTCTTCAGCAGGCCGCGACACGAAATCTCTTGAAGATTGTAGCTCGGTTGACTGTGGGAAACTCAGCGCGCCTCAAATTGCCCGGCAAGATATGCGGCCGCATCCGCAGGAGACGACGCAACGTGAACGAGCTGCGCGTCGCTGTGGCCACGATCGCGCGCGCGGCCAAATTCCACTTCGCTCACGAGATCGACCACCGGCCGCCAAAAATCGCCGAGCACAGCGAATGGCTTCCGCGCCATCGCCCCTTTATTCAGCATCTCCCAGACGACCGCAAGCTCCACCAGCGTCCCCGTGCCGCCGGGGCACGTGACGTAGCCTTGCCCGCGCTTCACCAATTCGAAGAGCCGCTCCTGCCAAGACTTCACGCGAACCTGCTCGTCGACCCATTCATTCGCGCTCGAGCGAAAGAATTCCGCCGTCACCGCAAGCGTCTGCCCGCCCGCTTCTTTTGCCCCGCGCGAAACCGCCTCCATCACGCCGCCGTAGCCGCCCGAGCATACGCGAAATCCTTTCGCCGCGAGGGCCGCGCCGAGCGCTCGCGCCTCCACATATTGCGGATCGTCCGCGCGCAAACGCCCGCTGCCGAAAACGGTGACGATCTTTGCCCTGGCGCTCATTTCTTTTTCCGCGCGGACGCGGACCCGCCACCCAGCGTCTCGATCATCGCCTTCGCAATCGCGTCGATTGGCGCCGACGCGCCCGGCCCGTGCTGCCCGTCGTTGTTGCAGAAGATCGCGAACGCCAGATACTCGCCGCGCAGCGTCGTCGCGTAGCCCGACAGCGCGCGATCGTGTTCGAGCGTCCCGGTCTTCGCCTCGATCAGCCCCGTGGCGGCGCTATTCTTCATCCGATCTCCGAGCGTGCCGTCGACGCCCGCCACCGGCAGCGTCGACATGAAATCGTTTCCCCACTGCTGCTTAGCCGCGTAACGCAGCAGCATTACCATCGCCCGCGGCGTCACCAGATCGTCGCGCGCCAGCCCCGAGCCATCCGATAGGATCACGTCGCCATCCGGAATTCCTGCCGCGCGCCGGAAATCCTCCTCGACCTTCAATCCCGCCGCTGTCGATCCGAGTCCGAGCTTTTCGCGCGCCACCGCGCGCAACAGCAATTCTGCGTGGAGGTTGTTGCTCGCCTTGTTCGTGAACTCGATGCTCTGAATCAGCGGCGAAGAAAGATGTTCCGCGAGCACCAGCCTGTCGGTAACTGCAGCGGCCATCGTCTGCGCGGCCGCGCCCGCCGCCGGGAACACCGGGTCGCCCGCAGGCGTGCTTTCCGGCGGCGCCGCATGCTGCACGCGGACGCCACCGGTCACGTGCACGCCGAGCGCCTCGAGCGATGCCTTCAACGTGCGCGCGGCTGTCTCCGCCGGACTGGTCATCGCCAAATCGAGCCGCACCGGCGCGTGCCCCTCGGGAATCGTTCCGCGTATCTGAATGAAATCCACGCCCTGCTGGCGAACCACCGCGAGGTTGAAGTTCGTTCCGGGCACAACGGTCGTGACGTCGTGCCCGATCATGTCGGCTGCGGCGCTCGGATCGGTTGTGATCGTGGCCGCATCGCCAGCGCGCTCGCCCGCGTGCACGAGAACCGTCACCACGTTGTCGTTGAATGCAATCGCGCTCACCGGCGCGCCGAACGCGAAGAAGAGATCTCCCGCGTTCCATCCCGCCGGATACGGATCGTACGGAAAATAGCTGTCGTCCGCGATGATGTCGCCGTCGACTTCCCGCAGTCCTTTGGCCACGGCTGCATCCGCCATTTCGGCGAGCACGCGATCGACCGGACCCTCGCGCTCGCCATTGCCAGTGTATGGAAACTTGCGATTGGAAAGATCGGGATCGCCGCGCCCCACCAGGACCAGATCGCCCGAGAGGTGCCCGTCGCTGTCGAGCGTTCCCCGCGATTCGAGCGTGGTGCGAAACCGGTAGTCGGGGCGGAGCGTGGCCAACGCGAGCGCAGTCGCAAAGATTTTGGCGGTCGACGCAGGCGCGAAGAAATGATCCGGATTCAGCGCATAGAGCGTTTCGCCCGTATCGCGATCGGAGACAACGATTCCCCACGCGGCTCGCTGCGCGTTCGCTTCATCCAGCGTTTTCTCGACGCGCTCGCGAAACTGCGCCACGTCCGCCCGTTCCGACGCGGAAGGCCGCTGCGCGATCGCGGCATTCGCGCAAGCCGCAAATATTCCCGCGCAGATAGCGATACGAAACGCCCGCGCCGGGAATCCAATATTCAGGTGCCGGCAGCCGCGAGAACCGCTGTCGTCTGCGCGACGCATATGCGTGAGGGGTGACAACGGCTCCATTATATTGCATTCGCGGCCTCACGGACGCATGTCCGTCGCGCGCCGTGGACGGAGTTGCGCCGTGGCATCAAAAGCCCCTATCATGGAGTTCGCATTAATTTCATTGGAGGCACTCATGAAGAAGATTCTTTCGATTTTGCTCGCCGCCGCACTGATATGTACGCCGTTGCTCTTCACGTCTGCTCCCGCCCGTGCGGACGACAAATCCCACGTTGAAGACCGACTCGTCAATTCGGGCGAAGTGCTAAAGGAAATCATGAATATCCCCGACGACATTCCGCAGAGCCTGCTCGACAAGGCCGACTGCGTCATCGTGATACCGTCCGTGCTCAAGGCTGCGTTCATCGTCGGCGGCAGCTACGGCCGGGGCGCGATGACCTGTCGCAGCGGGGAAGCTTTCCAGGGCCCCTGGAGCGCGCCCACGATGATGGCTCTGGAGGGCGGTAGCTTCGGATTCCAGCTTGGCGGCCAGGCTACGGATTTCGTTATTCTCGTGATGAACCAGGGCGGAGCGACGGCAATTCTCAACAGCAAAGTGAAACTCGGGGGCGATGCATCGGCCGCGGCCGGTCCCGTGGGCCGGGATGCCGAGGCCGATACCGACGTCACGATGCGCGCCGAGTTCCTCACCTATTCGCGCGCACGCGGTTTGTTCGCCGGCATCTCATTGGAGGGATCGACCCTCCGTCCCGATAACGACGCGAACGAACTGATTTACGGACGGAGGCTCGACGCAAAAGAAATCGCCCTCCACGGGGCTGTCCCGATTCCGCCATCCGCGAAGCTGATGATCGAAATTCTGAATCAACACAGCCCGAAGAACCTTTCCAAGTAACGCTCTCGCGATATCCGCTCCGGAGGGAGATCCTCCGGGGCGGGGAATCGCTCGACGATTTCCATACTTCCTTCTTTAGTTTGTCCCGCGGTTTGACTTTTGCTCAAATATGACCTATGGTCATATTTGGTCGCTGGTCACCGCGAGGAAATGTCCATGGCATCTTCCACCCCCGCTCTTCGCAACAAAATAAAACGCGTCGCCGGCCGCCGCGAACGCCACCGCGCCGAGATTCGCGAGCGGCTGTTTCGCGCCGCCCTCCGCCTGTTCGCTGAGCGCGGCTATCTCGAAACCACTGTCGAAGACATCACGGAAGCCGCCGATGTCGGGAAGGGAACATTCTTCAATTACTTCCCGACCAAGGAGCACGTCCTCGCGACATTCGGCGCCGAGCGCATCGCCGCGATCGAAAACGCCCTCGAAGAAGCAAAAAGGGGAGCTGCGATGCCCGCCCTGCGGCGTATGGCGATGGACTTGGTCGGACAGTGGGCGGAAAGTCCGGAGCTTCTTCGCGCGATTTATTCGGCTCACGCCGCGTGCCCGCCCGTGCGCGCCGAACTTCACAAGCGCCTGATCGTCGGCCGCCGCTTGATTGCGGAAATTTTTACGCTGGCGCAGCAGCGTGGAGAAGTCCGCCGCGATCTTTCGGCCGCGGAACTCGCGCGGCTGACGCAACTCGTTCTATTCGGCGTCACCCTTGCTTGGGCCATGAATCCCGACAGCTCTTTGCGCGCCACCGAAGGCCAGGTGTGGGACCTGTTCGCTCCGACTCTTCTTGCCGATGAGAAAAGCAGGACTGCCAAGAGCCAGCGGAGATCGAAGTCATGAAAACAAGGCGTGCTTTATCCCGATTTCATGGGCAAGTTCTGAGTCCTTCATGGCGGTACCTTCATCCAAGCTACAACGAGCCGGAGGAGGATAATTCGTGACAGGCCGATCGCTGTATTCATGGGCCATTCTTGCGTTTGCGTTACTGCTGGCCGCAGCGCCGGCAGGCGCGCAGGCAGGCACCGCGCCCGCGCCCGTGCAGGGTAATTATTCCGGTAGCGTCTCGACGGACATCGAACCCGGTGTCCTGAAGCTTACGCTGCAAGGTGCCATGGATCGCGGGCTCAAGCAGAATCTCGGCATCCTGCTTTCGGGGCAGGATGTTCGTACGGCCCGCGGCGAGCGTTGGAAGGAGTTGAGCGCGCTGCTGCCGAATCTCACGACATCCTCCTACGTCGACGCCTCGAAAACGGAGCCGGCCGAGTTCGGCTTCAGCTTCAACTTTCCGCCGTCGGCCGGCTTCTCGATCCCAGCGGTGATCGGGCCGTTTGCCTACTTCGATTCGCGCGCATACGTCACGCAGTCCATTCTCGACCTCAAAGCGCTCAACGATACGCACTCCGCATCCGAAAGTCTAAAATCGGCGGAATATAGTTTTAAGGACGCGCGCGATCTCGTCATTTTGGCTGTCGGCAATACTTACTTGCAGGCGATCGCGGACGAAGCCCGCGTCGAAACCGCCGACGCGCAGGTGAAGACCGCGCAAGCGCTGTACGATCAGGCTTCCGATCAAGTGAAGGCGGGAACCTCTCCCGCGATCGATGCGCTGCGTGCGAACGTCGAACTCAAAACGCGCCAGCAGGATTTGATCCAGTCCAAGAATAACTTCGCGATTGCCAAGCTCACAGTGGCTCGCGTGATCGGACTTGCGCCCGGGCAGCAATTCGAACTCACGGACACATCGCTGTACCAGCCGTTCGGCGGGCTGACCGTCGACGAGGCGCTCAAGCGCGCCTACGCGAATCGCTCCGATTTTCAGGCGACGCTCGCCGACGTGCACGCGGCGGAGTATGCCGTGAAATCGGCAAAGGACGGTTACTTGCCCACTCTTTCCTTCAGCGCGGACTACGGCCTGGCGGGGACCTACGACACCCTCGCCACCCATGGCTTGATGGACGTTCGCGGCACGCTCAACATCCCGATTTTCCAGGGCGGCAAGGTTCATGGCGACGTTCTCGAAGCCAGCGCGCGGCTCGAGCAAAGCCGCCAGCGCCTCGATAATCTGCACGCTCAAATCGACGACGACGTGCGCACCGCCCTGCTGAACATCGAATCCGCCGAAGAGCAAGTCGAGGTGGCGCGCAGCAATATCGATCTCGCCGACGAGACACTGGCCCAATCCAGGGATCGTTTCGCTGCCGGCGTTACCGACACAGTCGAAGTCGTGCAGTCTGAAGAAGCCGTGGCCAGCGCTCACGAAAACTACATCGCCAGCCTGTATGCCGACAATTACGCGAAGATTTCCTTGGCCCGTGCCTTGGGCGCGGGCGAAGCGGGCGTTAAAGAATTCCTCAAAGGAAACTAAAGACCATGGCACAGAGAACTGAAGTCGAGACCCCGACCAATCAGCCTGCGGAGACTTCCTCTGGCAACGACACGCATTCCGAGACGCACTCGACGTCGCCTCCGCCCGAATATCGCCGCCCGGGTTTCTTTCAGGCGAATCCTCGCGCGCGCGTTTTTCTGGTGATCGCGGCGATCGTCGTTATCGTGGGCGGAATCTTCGCTTGGCGCTATTTTTCGAGCTATGAATCGACCGACGACGCCGAGGTCGACGGCCACCTGCAGCCACTCAGCGCGCGCATCTCCGGTTACGTCCTCAGGGTCAACGTCGACGATAACCAGTTCGTGCACAAGGGCGACGTGCTCGTGGAAATCGATCCGCGCGACTACCAGACCGCGCTCGATCAGGATCGCGCGAATCTCGCCAGCGCCGAGGCTACGGCGCGCTCCCTCAATATCAACGTTCCGGTCACGAACGTAAGTACGACCAGCCAAATTTCTTCGTCCCAGGCGGACGTCGAAGATGCACAGGCGGGAATCGTAGCGGCTCTCCAGCAGCGCGACGCCGATCAGGCACAGCTTCTGGAAGCCCAAGCCAACAACCAGAAAGCGCAAAACGATCTGGTGCGCTACAAACAGCTTGTCGACAAGCAGGAAATTTCGCAGCAACTGTACGACCAGGCAGTAGCGGCTGCGGCGTCGGGCAACGCCAGTGTCGCCGCCGCCAAGGCCACCGCAGCCGCTGCCGACCAGCAGGTGACGGAAGCGCGCGCGCGTCTCGCGCAGGCCGAGGCGGCTTACCGTTCTTCGCAAACCGGTCCTCAGCAAGTCGCGTCGACGAAAGCTCGCGCTCTTTCTGCAGAGGCCGACGTGAAGGAAAAGCAGGCCGCGCTCGAACAGGCCGAATTGAACCTGCAATACACGAAGATCCTCGCGCCTGTTGACGGCGTCGTGTCAAAAAGCGTGGAAGTCGGCATGAACGTCCAGCCTGGCCAGCAACTGCTTACGATCGTGCCTCTAAACGATGTCTGGGTAACCGCGGACTTCAAGGAGACGCAGCTCAAATACATGCGGCCCGGACAGACAGCGGAGTTTAAGGTCGACGCCAACGGCCGCACCTACAAGGGCCACGTCGATAGCATCGCCGGCTCGAGCGGCGCGCGTCTCAGCCTTTTGCCTCCGGAAAACGCTACCGGCAACTACGTGAAGGTCGTTCAGCGCGTACCCGTGAAAATCGTCCTCGATCCCGGCCAGAACTCCGACGACTATCTCCGGCTAGGAATGTCCGTCGAGCCGAAAGTATTCGTCAAGTAGGCTCACGCGAGCCTGGAAGCACAGCCTCCACCGCTCGGGCCGGTTTAAGTGGCGTCGGCTTGCCCTGAGTCGGTCCGAAGGGCGTCCCGCCGGCTCTTCTTCGGCGTGCCATACTTGCTTGAAATCGCCGGCATGCAACGTCGCGCACCCAGGCGCAGTCTCCGTGCACTCAGTGCTTTCTCTGCGCTCTCTGTGTTTAGCAAACCGTTTTGAATTTCACCCGTAGGCACGCCATTTGCCGTTGTGTACTTGGTTGTAGGGACGCAAAATCCGCTGCTGGCTTGCCTCCGAGGTTTGCTTCCCGTAGTCTGTTGAGCGCCCGTTGCGCGTGATTTTCATGACTTGCGAGGCTCGATGAGCTGTCCAATCTGCGGCAAGCGCCCGCCGAAGCGGTTTTGTCCCGCGAAGGGCGAGAAGATTTGCGCGGTTTGCTGCGGCCGCGAACGCGAGGTGACCATCGATTGCGTGCCGGATTGTCCGCACCTGATCACCGCGCACCGCTATGAGTCCGAACATCGCAAGGCGATTCCTGCCGGGGAGGTGCCGTATCCCGATCTGAAGGTACCCGTCGATTTCGTCTACGAACACTGGCCGCTGGTCTCCGGTGCCGCGACGACGGTCCTGAATTTCCAGCTTCAAAACAGGGAACTGGCCGATGGCGCCGCGCTTTCCGCCATCGAAGCGCTGGCGGAAACCTATCGCACGCTCGGCACCGGGATTTATTACGAGCATCCGCCGGACGCGCCCGTGGCCCGCGCCCTCTACGGCGAGATCAATCAATTCCTTCAGGAATTCCGCAAGGAAGAAGCGGCACGCGCCGGAATGAGCCGGCTGAAAGACACCGAGGTTTCGCACCTGATGGTGTTCCTGCTGCGCGTCGGCAAGCAGGAGACGAACGGTCGCCCGCGTTCTCGCGCGTTTCTCGATTTTCTGCGCGCCCGCTTCCCGCTTCCAGCCGAGGCGACGAAAGAAGCTCCGCGCATCATCATGCCTTAGTAGGCAGCCGCAGCGCGTTTCCGTCCAGCATCCGGCGCCGGCACCAGGCCGAGCTCATAGCCGCCTACGTTAAAGCCCGCATAAAACGGCTGATCAAAGTATGGCCGCGACCCCAGCACTTTCGTGTACCACTCTGTGGCCTTGCCGAGATCCAGCGCCTGATACACGACGGTTCTTAGCCCGAGAAACATGAATCGTCTCCTTTGCATGCGGCGCCGCATCCGCTCGCGCGGCCGAAACCGGCGGACGGCCCGCGAGAAATGCGCCGAGGCACACTAACGCAAAGAGCATGATAATCCTCGACACCGTCTTCAGCTTCATCCCGCGCGGCGGCTTGGCCGGCGCCGCAGGAACGATCACCGGCCCGAGGGCTTTGCGTACGGTTGTCTTCCTACTTCTGGTGCGTGTGGCTCGCTGCGCGTTCATTCTTGGCATGTCAGCTCTCCATTCTTCCAGTCGATTTGCAGCTGAGGCGATTTCCACGTCCGCTCGGGCGGCGTCATCGGATTGAACGGCCGCGACTCGATTCCATGTTTGCGTCGCAAGCCTCTCACGCGCTCCGCGATTTCCTTGCGATAGCTTTCCGGCGCATAGCCGTAGCCGCGATACCATTCGCGATACTGCGCCGCGAGCCTCGGAAATTTCTCCTCGAGAAACCCCATGAACGTTTTCCACGACGCCGGCATCAGGAACACGACGCTCGCCGCCACCCACTGCGCGCCCGCATCGCGCGCCGCGCCTATCAGCGCGTCGAGGTCGGCCTCGCGGTCGGTAATTCCCGGCAGAATCGGCATGATATTCACGCCTACGGCGATGCCGGCCTCGCGCAGCTTCCGCACCGCTTCGAGGCGCAGATCGGGACGCGGCGCCCGCGGCTCGAGCAGACGCGCCAGCCGCGTCCGCAGCGTCGTGACCGTCATATGAATCGTGATCGACGAGCGCTCGGTGATCCGCTTCAGCAGGTCGATATCGCGCACCACTTGATTCGATTTCGTGGTGATCGAAAGACTCAGCCCGTCGCGCTCGGCCATCTTTTCGAGAATCGCTCGCGTCGCACCGAATTCGCGTTCCGCCGGCTGATAGGGGTCGGTCGCGGTGCCGATGGCAATGTGTTCGCCCCAGATCGCTTCCGACGAGAGGTCGCGTCCGGCCAGCGGCCCGGCGTCCTTCTTGACGTAAATTTTCGATTCGAAATCTCCGCCGTCGATCTCCATGTACTCGTGCGTGTAGCGCGCGTAGCAGTATTTGCACCCGAATTCGCAGCCGCGGTAGGGATTCACGGTCCAGCGGAAGGGCACCCGCTCCGAATGGCATTCGTTCAGGATCGATTTGACGGGAAGGAGAAAATACTCCGTCCCGCGCTTGGCTTCGGCGCGGAGGGAGGATGCGGCGAGGCGCGCAATGCCGACCAGTTCCGTCGGGCGCTTCTCACTCCGGGCAGGTACCGGAGGGGGCGCGGAAGCACCGTCGGGGGACTCACTGGCGCCGTGGCAAGCGGCTGTGGGGAAAAGGGTGAGACTGGTCTCTCTCGGGCGTCCCGGGCGACGCCGAAGCGTCGTCGGGGCTGCTCGAAGTATGGGATAAGTGGCCATTGGTCTCGCCGCACGAGTCGCACTATATTCGCCTTATATTCGCCATGTCAAGAACTTTTATTCGCTTTTATTTCGCCTGCTCGGGCGAACAGGATTCCTGCTGGAAACCCTGGCCTGCTCGAACGAGCAGGGCACGCCCGCCGGTCGCTATACTGGCAGGGGAAACAAGGGGCCCAGCCGGTGGAACAGGTCGGTATTCTGCTCGTCGACGACGACGTGACGAGCCAGCAAGCGTTGAAAAGCGTCCTCGATTCAGAGGGCTGGCGGGTTCGCATTGTGCCCAAGGCCTCCGAGGCGCTAGGCGAACTGGCCACGGGCGGCTGGGATCTCGCCATCGTCAACGTGGCGCTCGCCGATCCGCGTGGCCCACTCTTCGCCATTCTGCGTGAGCTTGTACAAGCCGAGATCGGCGCCGTCAATCCCGACGCCGCCATTCCCGAAAATCCCGACGCCGCCAATCCTGCCGAGGAAGGCTCGGAGAGCCAGCCCAAAAAGCGCATCCGGGTCCTGTTCCTCGTCCCGCTGCTGATGGCCAAGGACGTTCAGCCGATCCTCGAGCGCGAGGGGCTGCCGCACTCTCCCAAGCCCTACCACCTGCACGATTTCCTCGAGCGCGTCAGCGAACTGCTGGTCGAATCGGGCGCGATCGCCGAACCGATCCGCGGCGTCGGCGGCTTCACCGAACGCAAGACTCGCCGCCGCCAACGCTTCGGCCACGGCACTCGCGCGAACTCGATGTTCGCTCCTCGCGACGACTACCAGATGACTGAGGAGGAAATGAACGAGTGGGAGCGCCAGGAAGAAGAGCAGCGCAAAAAGCGCCAAAAAGACCAAGCCCCCGGCTCCGGATACTAGCTTTTCTCCAATCCCCATCGTCCACGAGATTTTCGCCGCAGCCCTGCAAGAAAATCCTCCCTCGCCGTTCTCAGCGTAGTGCGGCCGGCTTTGTACTAACGGCTAGCCGCAAGGGAGGGGAACTATGCGCAGCGAAACAAAACGAGCCGTAGCAATCGCATTCGCCGCAATTCTGATTCTCGGCGGAGCCGCATTCCTGAATTGGAGGCCTGATGCCCAAGTAGCCGCCGCGCCCGGCGGTGGCGGATCATCTCAGCCTTGGGAACTCGGAGCGCCCGTCACCTACCAGGACCTCACCATCTTTCCCGTCATCTCTTCGCAAAATCCCGACACGAGCGATTTCGAGACGCTCGACCAAGCGCTCAACTCCGGCGATGCCGTGATCAGCGAGCAGGGCGGCTACATGCGGCGCTGGCGCGAGGGCGAGTCGATGCCCACTTATACCGGCGGTTCGCAGGTGAACCAGCTGGTCCTCGTGAATCGCGGCAAGCGCCCGCTGCTTCTTCTTGCAGGCGAAGTCGTGTCCGGCGGCAAGCAGGACCGCATCATCGGCAAGGATCGCATCGTGCCCATCGGCTCCGCGCCGCTGCCACTCGATGTCTTCTGCGTCGAGCACGGCCGGTGGACCGGCGACTCGATGAGTTTCAGCGCCGCCGAGACGATGGTCCATCCAACCGTGCGCGAGCAAGCTGCGGTGAAACAGGACCAAACGCAGGTCTGGGCCGCCGTGCGCGACGAAACGCCGAAGGTAGGCGAGAGCGAATCGGTTATGGTGGAGGGCCAGGCTGGGGGGATGAGTGCGGGCGCAGCTGGTGGTGTTGGCGCCGCGCCTCCCGCGCTCACTTCCTCCACAATCGGCGGAGTGATCTCCGAGGCTCCCACGCAGTCCTATCGCCGCATCTATCAGTCGCCCGTGGTGCAAAATTCGGTGGAAGGATTTGCGGACGAGATGAGCCGCCGCTTCGACCGCGCCACGTCAGGAATCAAAGTCGGCCACGTAGTCGGTGTGGTTGTGGCGTTCGGTGACGACGTCGCCTGGAGCGACATCTTCGCCTCTTCGCAGCTCTTCGAGACGTATTGGCCGAAGCTATTGCGCAGCTACGTGGTTGAGGCGCTCACGCGCCCGGCGGTTCGCCAGGCCGCCACCATCGACGACGCCCGCGATTTTCTGCGCCCCGCGACCGGCCGCACCCAGGAAGACACCGAGCCCGGCGTGTACACCTGGCGTGAGCAGTCGGTCGATGGCCTCACTCAAATCGAACTCGAAGCGCTCGCGCCAAGGCCAATCACGTTGCACTGGCTGCGGGTAGCGCGGTGATGAGTGCACTGAAATGGTGCACTTTTTTCTGCAATAAGAGGGGAGTGGAGCAATCCCCTAGCGGGGCCCTGAACGGCCCTTAACGGGCGGCGAAAGGCACGTTTTGGCGGCTCTTGCTCAACGAGGGTTTTCGCCGCCCCGGGGAATTGTCAGTTGGCAGCGTCCCCGGGCGGATTCCACCGCCGGACCTGGCTCCGGTCCGACGTGGCGGCGAGCAACTGTGCCACGGTCTGCTTCAGCAGAGGATGCTCCGCGCCGGGCGCGATCTCGGCGAAAGGCACGAGGACAAACCGCCGCTCCGCTATCCGCGGGTGTGGGATTTCAACATCGGGCGCATGCACCACAGCCGCGCCGAAAAAGAGAATGTCCATATCGATCGTGCGTGACTCCTTGGGACCGCCTTCCACGACCGGCGCGCGCCGCCGCCCGAGGGAGCGCTCGATCGCGAGCAGCGCGTTCATCAATTGCCGCGGCATCAGATCGGTCTCCGCCTCGATTACGCAATTCAAAAACCACCCCGGCCCGCTCACATCCACCGGCTCCGTCTCGTATAGCGACGATTCGCGCGTGACGCGCACGCCGTGCTTGCCGAGCGCATCAATCGCCCGCGCAATGTTTTGCGCGCGATCCCCCATATTCGATCCGAGCGACAAGTAAACCGTCTTCATAGCGTTCTCGACATCTTAGTCGATCGAAGCCGCTTTCTCACGCTGGCACATCACGCGGCCGGCAACCTGATAAGCCTCCGCAGGCATCGGACATAATCACGCAGGCACGTACTGAAATGTTATGCCTCTCATGGCGAGTATGATATGGTGCTGGCCTCCTCGCCAGGCACGGGCACTTCATTTGGGCGACAGCCCCGGAGCGATTCGCTGATGGCGCGTCACAAGACCTCGATATTCGTCTCCGGAATTCTCTTGTTTTGCGCATTCCTGGCGGGCTGCGGCGGCAGCTCAGGCGGGGATCCTTTCACAATCACGATCACCTTGACTCAGTCGTCGATCCCGGTTAGCGGCACCGAGGCATTGACCGCGGCCGTCGTGGGCAGCAACGGCATCTCCCCTCCCATCATGGCGCTTACCTGGAACAGCAGCGCACCCAACGTAGCGGCGATCAACGGTGCTGCCGGAACCGTCATGGGTCTTTATCCCGGCACGACCGAGCTCACAGCTTCCGCGAGTGGCGTCACAAGCAAGCCCTTCACGCTTACCGTAACGCCCGGCTTTCTTCTGACGGGAAGCCTCGCCACTGCGCGCCTCGATTACACCGCGACACTCCTCAACAACGGCAAGGTCCTGATTGCGGGCGGCGCCAACTCGAACGGGTCGGTGACCCAGGCGGAGCTTTACGATCCGTCTGCTGCGACGTTTACCGCAACCGGCAACCTCAATATCGGGCGCATCTTCCACACCGCTACGCTTCTGAACAACGGGAAGGTGCTGATCGCGGGCGGCTTCGGTGCGAGCGGCTACCTGACGAGCGCGGAGCTCTATGACCCCACAACAGGCACCTTCACGGTTACCGGCAGTCTGAACACCTCGCGTTATTTTTCCACTGCGACGGCGCTCAATAACGGCACTGTGCTGTTTGCGGGTGGGTTCATTGGTAACAACAACTATTTGGCCAGCGCAGAGCTGTACGATCCTGTGACTGGTACGTTCTCGCCCACCGGCAGCTTGAACACGGCGCGCTGGGTGCACACAGCCACACTGCTCGACAACGGGAAAGTTTTGATTGCCGGCGGCGCAAACGCAGTCACCAACCTGGTCAGCGCTGAATTGTACGATCCTACGACGGGCACATTCACTCCGACGGGCAGCCTCAACGTGGGGCGCTACTACCGTACGGCGACGCTGCTCAATAGTGGTGATGTTCTGATTGCGGCCGGTGTCGGTGCCAATGGCCTCGTTTCCAGCGCCGAGTTGTACAGCCCTGTGACTGGCAGCTTCAGCAGCACAGGCAGCTTGAACGCAGCGCGCGCGCTCCACACTGCGACACTTTTGAACAACGGCACGGTCCTCGTCGCTGGCGGTCAGAACCCTGGCGGTGCTGCCCTAGCCAGCGCGGAAATCTATGACCCGGCAACGGGAATGTTCGCTGCCACTGGCAGCATGAATGTGGCGCGCTATCAGCAAACCGCGACGCTCCTGAACAATGGGACGGCACTGGTCGTGGGCGGCTTCAACGCTGCAGCCGGCTATTTGCCCAGCGCGGAGCTATACGAGCCGGGCTCGTTCACTCCGGAAGGACTTGAATCCATCACGGTCGCGCCTGAAAGTCCCACGAGCTCGCCCGGCACGTACCAGCGCTTCATCGCCACGGGCACTTTCGCAAGCGGCACGCAACAGCTCGCCTCCGTCACATGGAGTTCTTCGGACACCACACTGACTCAAATCAGCAACGACGCGACAAATCCGGGAAGCGCCGTAGCCGTCGGATCGCCGGCAGCAACCAAGCCCGCCACCATAACTGCGACGGATGGTTCCGTCAGCGGAATGGCACAGCTCAATGTCCGCCCGACCGGCTTTGTTTTCACGGGCGATTTGATCGAACAGCGCGAATTCGCTGCTGCCGTTACACTGAACGATGGCCGCGTCCTGGTAACTGGCGGAGACACGCAGCTCGCTCCTCCTTCCCACAGCGAGCTCTATGATCCCTTGACGGGCGCGTTCTCTACGACGGGCGTTCCGGTCGTCGCCAACCGGGCGTTCTTCACCGCCACACTCCTGATGAATGGCCATGTGCTCATCACCGGAGGCGTGGCTGCCGGCGGCGTTCCGAGCAACAGTGCGGAGCTCTACGATCCTGCAACTGGAACC
>JBAPOM010000346.1:0-8534 GCA_049279635.1 Candidatus Acidiferrales bacterium | reverse complement strand
GGGCTTTAGCCCCGGGAAGTTTCGCGCGCTCCAGCACTCACAAGGGCCAGAACACTCGAGGCACAATGAGCGGTCTGCGACGCATGACATCCTTTTCGAAGCCGCTAGCGCGCTGCGGGCTCGGCGTGGCCCTCATCTCTCTTTGGTGGGCATCCTTCGCGCTTGCGGCACTCGCGCAAACCAGCAGCTCCAGCCATAAACACGTCGCCGCCGGTCCCGAAGCTCAGGCGCTGAATCGACTCCTCAGTGATGCCCAAAGCGCCGTCGATGGCCAGGACTACGAGACCGCCGCGCAAGACTATCAGGATTACCTCGCAAAGAAGCCCGACGACGCAGAGGTCCACTTCAACCTCGGATACGTCTACACGGCCATGCAGCGCCCCGACGACGCGAAGGCCGAATACGAAAAGGCCATCGAGCTTGCTCCAGACGATCCGAAGATGGCACCCGCGTATCAAAATTTGGGACTCACGCTGCTCCCGAAGGATCCGGCAGCGGCGGTCGATCCACTGCGACACGCCGCCGAGCTCGCACCGCAGGATGCGCGCACGAAATGGCTGCTCGGTATGGCGCTCGAAAACAGCGGCAAGCTGGATCAGGCGATCGAGCAATATCAAGCGGCGGAAAAGCTCAACGAAAAGGATTTCGACACGCGGATGTCGCTCGCGCATGCGCTGATCGCGGCGGGCCGGCCGGCGGACGCGGAGCCCGAATTGCGGGGGGCTATTGCGTTAAGCCCCGATAGCCCGGATGCGCCGCGCGTGCACCTCGAGCTTGCCGAGTGCCTGATCCTGGAGAAAAAGAACGAGCCTGCGGCGACCGAGCTCGCGACATATCTTCAGTCGCATCCCGACGACGTCGCGAGGCGTCTCGACCGAGCCTCGCTGCTCGTCGACCTCTCGAAATACGACGATGCACTTACCGAGCTCGACCGCGCCGCAAACGGCAAGCCCGAGACGCTCCGCGCCCTTCAGTTGCGCTCGCACATCTACTACCAGGAGAAGCACTGGGACGACTTGATACCCGTGTTGCAGAAAGCTGAGGCTCTCGCGCCGAAGGACCCCAGCATTCCGGCGCAGCTCGGCGAAGTCTACCTCACGAAGAAGGACTACCCGGACGCGGCTCGCACGCTGATTGTCGCCTACGATCTCAAGCCCGGGGCGCTCGACGTTCTCGCGAATCTCGTCGAAGCCGAATATCAGGCCGGAAATTATGCGGGCGCGTTGCAGGCGCTCGATCTGCTCGCCAAACAAAAGGATTTGCCGACCCCCAGCTGGTACATTCGCGCCTCCTGTTACGATAAACTGGGTCAACTAGCCCAGGCGCTCGACGCGTATCAGCGCTTTCTGCAGTTGAACACGGACCAGAATAGCGACATGTATTTTGCGACCGCCGCGCGTGCAAGGGAGCTGGCCCGCGAACTACACGAAAAGAAAAAGAGGTAACACCTTGCCTGGACCGGCCGGCGCACGGGGATTCATACTTGCGTCGCTGCTTATCTGCTTGCCGGCGCCTTTTGCGGCCGCCGACACGCCGCAGAATGGCGCCGCGGCCTTTCAGGCGCGCTTCGAGCGGGAAAAGGATCCAGTCCATCGGGCGAAGATGATACAGCGTCTGGGCATGGATGAGTTCGAGGAAATACGAACGGATGTGAACGAAGGCAATCTCTCGGAGGCTGTCCAGGTTCTCGATCAGTATCGCAATCAAACCCGTTCGTGCGTCGATGGGCTGGACGCGAAGAAAATCGACGCCGCGAAGCATTCATCCGGCTTCAAGCAGTTGCAGATTTCCCTACAAGAGGCGCTGCGGCGCCTCGATGAAATCATTGCCGGATTGACGTCCGATGAACAACCTCCATTCGTGGCGGCCCGCGGCGATCTTCAAAAGATGAACGATCATCTGGTTCACGAGCTTTTCCCGGATACCCCGGCGGGCAACCCCCCGGCCGAGAAAGACACTCCTTAGGGAGTAGGTTATGCTCTTCCTACAGCGGCGTGCGACTGCGCTCACCGTCAGCCTGGTGCTGGCGTCGCTCGCGGGGGCACGCTCGGCGTCCGCTCGTCCGCGCCCACAGGACTACACGCCGAAGGATTACCTCAGCGACGAAGAGTCGGACAAAATCCGCGACGCCCTGACTCCCGACGAGCGCATCAAGCTGTACATCGCGTTCGCCGAAGATCGGTTGAAGAAATTCGACTACGAACTAAAGCGGACCGTGCCCGAAGCTCGCGAAAGCGAGATTCTCAACGGCCTGCTCAACGGATATGCCGGATGCATCGACGACGGCGCCGACCAGATCCAGGTCGCTCAAGATAAGCAAATGGACATCAGCAATGCCCTGAAATTAATGGACACGAAGGAAAAGGAGTTTCTCGAAACCCTCCAGAAATACGACAAGGGCGCGCCCCATCTCGACGACTATCGCGACACGCTGGAAGACGCCATCGACGGCACGAAGGAAGCGATCTCCGACGCCGAAGACGCCGAAAAAACCGCGCTGCCCGCGCCTGTGCGGAGGAAGCAGTGAGGCGATCGGGCGCCCGCCACGAAACCGGCGGGCGACTCGTGCCAGGCGGCGCGCAGATTTTTCATCGCATCTATACGCGGCTCGGCTGTGACGGCCGCCCGCCGCAATTCGTCGTCGAATACCATCCCTACACGGACCTCACGCACACGATCCGGTTGCGCGAAGATGTTGCGCATGTCAGGATTTCGGACGTTTTGCGCACGGCGCCGCGCACGGTCGTGGAAGCGGTCGCGGCGATTCTTCTCAGCCGGCTGTACAGGCGGCGGGCTCCGGAGGACTTTGTCGAAATCTATCGCCAGTTCTCTTACGCGCGTTCCACGCGCCAGCGCATCTTGCTGCAGCGCCGGCGGCGGGCGCGCCGCGTCGCGCATCAGCCGAGCGGAGCGCACCACGATCTCGCGCCCTTATTCGAGCGATTGAATCACGCCTACTTTGAGGGCTCGCTTCGGCGCCCGCGTCTCGGCTGGAGCAGTCGCATCTGGCGCTCGCAATTGGGCTGCTTCGATCCGGCGCTGAACCAGATCGTCATCAACCGACAGCTCGACCGTCCCGGAGTTCCGGAGTATGTCGTTGCTTACGTGCTCTACCACGAGATGCTCCACCAGAAGCATCCGGTCAGCTTTGCGCGCTGCCGCCGCGAATCGCACTCCGCGGAATTCCGGCGTGAAGAAAAACATTTTGCCGATTACCAGCGAGCGATGAAATTCCTGGAACGCTTTCCGGTTTCCTAGCGCTCCGACGACAATTTCTCGATTTTCTTCTGGATCTTCTTTGCGTCCGAGGCGTTGGGGAACGCGTTCAGATAATTCTGGTAGGTCTTCACGGCGGAGTCTTTGTCATGCGCCCTTTCGTAGGCTTCGGCAAGCATCAGGCGCGCCTTCGCGTAATGCGGCTTCAGCTGCACCGCCTCTTGAAGGCGTGGAATGGCCGCGTTCATATCGCCCTTGCGCATGTAGTAGCTGGCCACGTCGACGTCCTTCTCGGCGCTTGGCGGATCGGAGGGGGCAACTTCCTTCTGTGGCGCGGGCGGAGATGGACTCGGCTTCGAGGAAGACGACGGCGGCGAAGCGGGCGGATTCTGCCCCGATTGCCGCGCGCACCACGCCGGCAGCGCGAACAGTATCAGAAACAAGAATGGAGACGCTCGCCTCATCGCTTTCCCATTGAGTTTAGAGCGATTTGCTATCATAGAAGTTGTACGCGACGGGCGAGGTTCCCGCCGGAAACGTACGCCCCGCTCATTGTAACGCGCTAAAAATGGAACTCCGAGAAAAAGTCGCGAATCTGCCCGCCCAGCCCGGCGTGTACCTGTTTCAAGACGCATCCGGGAAGATCGTATACGTCGGCAAGGCGCTCTCGCTGCGCAGCCGCGTGCGTTCTTATTTTCTGGAATCTAGCTCGCTGAACAACGCCAAGACCGGGTCGCTGGTTCGCGAAATTGCCGAACTCGATTACATCGTCGTCGACAACGAGCGCGAGGCGCTCGCACTCGAAAACAATCTCATCAAGCAGTACAAGCCGAAATTCAATATCCTGCTGCGCGACGACAAGACCTATCCGTACATCCAGTACACCGCGTTCGAGAAATTCCCGCGCGTCTACGTTACGCGCCGCTTGACGAACGACGGCTCGATCTATTTTGGGCCGTACTTTCCGGCGAGTCTCGCCTACAGGCTCGTCCATTTGATCCACAAGCATTTTCTCGTGCCGTCGTGCACGGTCGATCTCGGGCGCCTTCACCCGCGCCCGTGCCTGCAGTATTACATTCACCGCTGCCTCGGCCCGTGCGCCGCGCTGGTGACCGACGAGCGCTACGCTGAAGCGGCCCGCGATGTAAAACTCTTTCTCGAAGGACGCCGCAACGATCTTGCGCGCAGCCTGAAACAGCGCATGGACAAGGCCTCCGAAGAGCAGCGCTACGAGGAAGCCGCGGGCTACCGCGATCTCCTGCGCACGCTCGAGGAGATGGAGGAACGCCAGAAAATCGCCGCGGCCGAGGGTGACGACACGGACGTCCTCGCGTGGTACGCCGAGCCGCCGCAAGTTGCTGTCAATCTCTTTCACTTGCGCGGCGGGCGCGTGGTCGACCGCCGCGATTTCTACTGGGAGGACATCGAGGAACTGCGGCCGGAAGAATTCTTGCCTTCTCTCCTGAAACAGCTGTATCTCGATGCGGCGTACCTTCCCCGCTACATCCACGTGCCGATGGATTTCGAGGAGCGGCCGCTGCTTGAAGAGGTTCTCAGCGACACCGCGAAACACAGAGTGGAAATCCTCAATCCGCAGCGCGGGCAGAAACACGCATTCCTCGAACTCGTCGAGAAAAACGCGCAGCATTCCTTCACGCATCGTTTCCGCGTGCTGAAGCCGACTTCGAAGGCGATCGCAGAGGCGCTGCAGGCCGCACTCAGCCTCGAAGAACCGCCGAAGCGCATCGAGTGCTTCGACATTTCGCACATCCAGGGATCGGATACGGTGGCGTCGATGGTCGTGTGGGAAGACGGCCGGATGAAAAAATCCGATTACCGTAAATTCATCATTCGCGGCGATGGCATGCCCGAGAGTCCGGACAAAGTCGCCGGCATCCTTCGCGACGATTTCGCGAGCATGCGCGAAGCAGTCGGGCGCCGCTACCGCCGCGTGCGCGACGAAAACAAAGCGATGCCGAGCCTACTGCTGATCGACGGCGGTATCGGCCAGCTTCATGCGGCGGCCGAAGCGCTCGAAAAGCTCGAGATCATCAACCAGCCCGTGGCGAGCATCGCGAAGAAGGAAGAAATTCTGTACATCCTCGGGCGCGAGAACGACCCGATCGTGCTCGGCAAGCACTCGCCCGTCCTGCACCTGATCCAGCAGATTCGCGACGAAACGCATCGTTTCGCCGTCACCTTTCACCGGCAGCGGCGCTCGAGCCGCCGGCTGCGCACTTCGCTCGTCGAAATTCCCGGCGTCGGCGAACGCACGGCGCAAAAGCTGCTGCGGCGATTCGGCAGCGTCGCGCGGCTGCGCGAGCTCGGAGTCGACGAGCTCGCCGCTGAGATTCCGCGCCATCAGGCGCAGCGCGTCTACGACGCTCTGCGAGTGCCCATCGAGAAGACGCCCGTAACGTAATTCCCGTCATATGGCTACAGCTTCCCCACCCTTGCCGGTGTAGAAGTGCTATGCTACTGTTCAGCAATGGAGGTGGACGATGGCTGATAACGTTGGCTCGAGAGTGAGCTTCTTTCTTGTCGGGCTTGGAATCGGAGCGCTGGTTGGAATTCTTTTTGCGCCGAAATCCGGCGAAGAGACACGCGAATACCTGTCGTCGAAGGCCGATGAAGGCCGCGACTACGCTCAGAAGAAGGCCCGCGAACTGCGGGAACGCGCTGAAGACCTGATCGAACGCAGCAAAGAGATCATGTCGCGCCAGAAGGAAGCTATTTCGACGGCCGTGGATGCGGGCAAGGAAACGTACAAGCGCGAAGCAAAAGCATCCTGACGCAGTTCCGGGAGCCCAATGTCCGGCTGGCTCGAATTGTTCATTGCGGTCGCCACGATCGCCATCGTGATTCAGATGGGGATTCTGGTGGCGATGTTTTTCCAGCTGCAGGCGGCGATCAAGAATTTCACGCGGATCGCCACGCAACTGCAGACTCGCATCGATCCGATCCTCGTCCGCACGAATCACATTCTTGAGGATTCCGAGGACCGGATCCGCAGCATCATGGGCGACGCGGCCGAGGTGACGCGCGTGGCGCGAAGCCAGGCGCAAAAGGTGGACCGCGTTTTCACCGATGCCGTCGAGCGGCTGCGCATTCAGATCATCCGCGCGGACCAAATCCTCACCGGGACGCTCGAGGTGATCGAAGAGGCCGGCTCGACGATCCGCGACAAAGTCTGGGACCCGATCAACAAGGTGTCGGCGGTTTTGAAAGGCGTCAAGGCGGGGCTCGATTTCTTCCGGGACCGGCGGCGCCCGCCGCAATCGGACGCGGCGACGCAAGACGAAGAACTCTTCATCTGAAGCGATTTTCTCGCTTCGCTCACCCGAAACAATCTGCATTTATTTTTCCTGACTACTTCGAAATCCAGCCGCCGCCGAGAACTTGCTCGCCGTCGTAAAAAACCGCGGCCTGGCCGGGTGTGATCGCGCGCTGCGGCTCGAAAAACGAGACGCGAGCGGTCGTTGCATCGAGGAAAGTGATTTCCGCTGAGGCGGGAACGTGGCGATTGCGGATGCGCACCGCAGCGCGGACGGAACTTTCAGGGACTGCATACGGAATCCAATTGATGTTGCGGACTTCGCAGGTGGCGCGGCGAAGTTCGCCGTCTTCGCCTACGACGAGACGATTGTTTTCACGATCGAGCGCGACCACGTAGACCGGGTGTCCCGCGGCGAGACCCAAGCCGCGGCGCTGGCCGACCGTGTAGTGGTGCAGGCCGTTGTGGCGGCCAATCACTTCGCCCGACGTCGAGACGATTTCGCCGGGCTCGCCTAGTTCCCCCAACGCTGTGGCGCTGTGCTCGCCTTCGCGCCCGGCAGTTCCCTGCTCCTGCAAATAGCTTTCGATGAAGCGGACGTAATTGCCCGTCGGGACAAAACAGATTTCCTGGCTCTCGGGCTTTTCGGCGACGGGCACGGCAAGGCGGCGCGCGATTTCGCGTACTTCCTGTTTGGTCAGCTCGCCAAGGGGAAATTCGGTGCGCGCGAGCTGTTGCTGCGTGAGGCCGAAGAGGAAATACGACTGGTCCTTGTTTTCGTCGACGGCGCGGAGCAATTCATGGCGTCCCGTTTCGCGATTGTGGCGCACGCGCGCGTAGTGGCCGGTGGCGATACGATCGGCGCCGATTTGCCGCGCGGTGACAAGAAGCTGATCGAACTTGACGTGGTTATTGCAGTGCGTGCACGGGATCGGCGTGCGCCCGGAAAGATAGTCGTCGACGAAGGGACGGACGACAGTCGCCTCAAATTCGCGCTCGAAATTGATCACGTAATACGGGATGGCGAGATGCTCGGCGACGCGACGCGCGTCGTATACATCGTCGAGCGAGCAGCAGCGATGCGGCGCAGGGCCGTCGCCCTGAAGCTGCGGCAAGCGGCGCTGGTTCCAGAGCTGCATCGTGAGGCCGATGATGGGCTCGCCGCGATCGCGGAGGATCGCTGCGACGGTGGAGCTGTCGACACCCCCGGACATGGCTACGGCGACTGCACTTGCCGTCGGCGCAGAAACCTCGCGGATCGAATCGAGTTGAGCTGTGGTTGTCATTTTCGCGGTTAACGCGCGGGCGCGGCCTCCGCTTGCGGCGCGCGCGGCGAGAGCGCGCGGATGCGCTCGACGACACCGGGAATGATTTCGATGGCGCGGTCGATTTCGGAGGCAGTGGTTGGGCGGCCGAGGCTGAAGCGCAGGCTGGCGCGCGCATCGTCGCGCGAAAGGCCGGCGGCGGTGAGCACATGCGACGGCTCGGTGGAACCGGACGAGCACGCCGCGCCCGTGGAGCATTCGACACCCTGCAAGTCGAGGGCGATGAGCAGCGCTTCGCCGGCCGCGCCCGGAAACGAGATGTTCGTCGTGTTCGGGACACGATGCGCGCGGTCGCCGCTCACGTGCGCCGACGGGATTCGCTCGAGCAGCGTCGATTCGAGGCGATCGCGCAGCGGAGCGATACGCGCGGCATCCTCGGCGAGCAACATGCGCGCAAGCTCGGCGGCCTTGCCGATCCCGATGATGCCGGGAACATTTTCGGTGCCCGCGCGGCGGTCGCGTTCGGCGTGGCCGCCGAAGAATCGCGGCGCGAGATTCGTTCCAGTGCGAACGTAGAGAGCGCCCACGCCCTTCGGCCCATAAAACTTGTGGGCGGAGATCGAGAGCAGATCGACGCCGAGCCGATTCACGTCAAGCGGCACCTTGCCCGCCGACTGCACGGCGTCACAATGAAAGCGCACGCCCGCTTCAGCGGCGATGCGCGAGATTTCGTCAATCGGCTGGACGGTGCCGAGCTCGTTATTCGCGTGCATCACGGT
>JBAPOM010000345.1:0-6669 GCA_049279635.1 Candidatus Acidiferrales bacterium | reverse complement strand
CCGCCCGGTGGCGGTCCTTGTAGTGCAACCGCCGGAAGCGCGCCGGCGGCAAGCAAAAATGCCAACGTAATGAGCGGTCGTATACCTTTCATTCGCATTCTGTCTCTCCTCCCCTTTTTTCGCTCGTCTTTTAGGATAGTTTTTTGGAAGCTGGCTCGAGCTCCGGTCGGCAAGGCGCCTGATTCTAACTCCCCCACGCCCCTCGCGCAAACAAAGCGCTGACTTCTGAGACGGCTGGACGGCGCTTTGCGTTTCACGCCTAGCGAACCCCGGAAGACTTTGCAATAATCGTGACACGGTGAACTCGGATGCCTGATTTCGCGCCTTCCGTCTCGCGATTGATCGACGAACTCAAACGCCTGCCCGGCATCGGGCAGAAGACAGCGCAGCGTCTTGCGTTCTACCTCTTGCGCGTCGATCGCGGACAGGCGCTCGCGCTTTCCGACGCCATTCGCGAAGCAAAAGAAAAAGTCCGCGAATGCTCCGTCTGCAACAACATCACGGACGCCGATCCCTGCCTCTTCTGCGCGAGTACGACGCGCAATCGCGCGATCATCTGCGTAGTCGAAGAAGCCACGAATATCCAAGCGGTGGAGAAAACACGGCAATTCAACGGCCTGTATCACGTTCTGGGCGGCGCCCTCTCGCCTCTGCAGGGTGTCGGCCCGGATCAGATCAAGATCAAAAGCCTTATCGAGCGCCTCAAAGGCGGCACAGTCGAGGAGATTATTATCGCGACGAATCCGACCGCCGAAGGCGAAGCCACCGCCGTTTACCTCTCAAAACTGATCAAGCCGCTCGGCGTCCGCGTCACGCGCATCGCCATGGGCATACCGGTCGGCTCCGATCTCGAGTACGCCGATGAGGTCACGATGCTCAAAGCGATGGAGGGCCGCCGCGACCTGTAGTCCTTCCCTGCATTTTGCTTCATGCTGAAGGCCCGGTCCGAACTCGCAGGCCTGTTCCGTTTTGACCCACCCCTCGAAGTAACCCTTTCGTACGGGTACCGATGGCCGCTCGACCGTAGCAAAGCCGCGATGCTAACCTTGGACATCGCTAGTCGGAGGGGCTGTGGTCGATTCCTTACCATCGGAAGATGCCGGCGAGCAGAAGCGTCGAAGCACGCGAATTGTCCAGGCCGTGCCAATCACGGTCACAGGTGTCGATGCGCTCGGGCAGCCGTTCAAAGAGCGCACCACGACCGTCATGGTCAACTGCCATGGTTGCAAGTACCAGTCGAAGCACTACGTTCCCAAGAACTCGACCGTCACCCTCGAAATCCCTCGGCCCGAGGCTGGCGCACCCCGGCGGACGCTCGTCGGGCGAGTCATCTGGGTCCAGCGCCCTCGCGCGGTCCGCGAACTCTTTCAAATCGGCCTGGAGTTTGAAATTGCCGGGAATGTTTGGGGCATTGCGTTTCCACCTGACGACTGGTTCCCGGTGCCTGGCGAAGAGCCTGAGGCCGCTGTGGCTCCCGAGGCTGCCGCCCCTGAACTGAAGCCAACGCCCGTTGAATCGAAACCGAAAGCGCCGGTATCAGGCGTCCCCCAACCTCGGCCCGAATCTGACCTGCCTACCGCGGCACCGGCGGCGCCTGCAGCGCCGAGCGCGTACGCAGAGAGCAAGATCCACGTCGTCCACGAGCCGGCGCCCTCGGCTGAAACACAAGCAAATCTTGCGCGCCAAATGGCAAAGCTGGCCACCGACGTCAAAGACAACCTCGACAAATCGCTTCGCAGGGACGCTCAGACGGCGATCAATGAAGAGATGACGGTCGTCCGCCAGCAACTGGACGCGCAGCTTCACGACGCTGTCGAGAGAGCCATCAAGGTCTCGATGGAGCGCGTGTCTGAATCCAGCGTGCGCAAGGTCGTGCAACAGGCCGCCGAGCAGACGGCCAAGATCGTCGATGAGGCTCGCAGGGCGACCGAGACAAACGCAGGCCAACTGGACGAGAAGGTCCGCCAGGCCGTCCAGCAAGCCGTAAGCCACGCGGCTGCTGATGCGGCCCAGCAGGCTGCAGCGCAAGCGGCCACTCAAAATCTCAAACGGACGGTGGAAGAAGCAGTCGCGCGCATCGTCGCGGAGCGCGAAGCCACGTCGCCATCGCTTCAGATTCTGGCGAATCCCGAGGCCGCCCAGCAGCAACTCGACCAGTGGAAACACAATCTGGAAGAAGCGGCGCACGACATCCGTAGCCGCACGCTCGAACAGGCGCAATCCGATGCGGCCGTGGCAAAACAGACGTTGAGCGAAGCATTCGAATCCGTCGTCACAAACGCCTCGGAGACTTTAGACGCGAAATTGAGTGAGGCTTCTGCAGCCGCTCTGGCTCGAGCCACCGAAGAGGCCAATGCACGCGCCTCGAATCTTCGCGCTTCCCTCGATGAGATCGTTACAGGTGCGCAATCGACGGTCGAGCGAACCCGTCAACGCCTGGACGAGATCGCCTCCACGCGCACCGACGAAATAGCGCGGCGCGCCGACGAACTCATCGCCGAGCGCACGAAGCAGATGGAACCCGCTCTTCAAAACGCCGCTCAGAGCGTGATCGAGCAGGTTTCAATGCAGCTTGATCAGAAATTGGCGCCGGGAATTGCCGAAGCGCACGAGGCTCTCTCCTCTCTCGCCAATGCGGGTGAAGAAGCCTCTCAGATCGAAACCAGGCTCCGCGAGCAGGGCCGCCGGGCCTTCGAACAGGCAGCGCACCTCGAAGCCCAGGCGCAAGCCAAGATCAGCGAGCACGCGGCCGGAGTCCAGTCGCAGATCCAGGCGAAGCTGAGCGAGCAGGCCGCTCAGTTCGATAACCACATCCGCGAACAGGTGAAACAAATTTCCACGCAAGCCGCCCAAGTGCAGTCTGTGGTGCGCGAGCAGGTTCGCCAAGCTTCTGAGCAAGCCGTCGCTGACGCGCTCGAGCATGTGAAGCAGGAAACGGCCAAGTTCCCCGCCCAATTTGAGGAATCGTGCCGCGAATCCCTCTCCAAGATGGAAGAGGAGCTCGAACAGAAAAGCTCCGAGGCGCAGCACACCACATTCGAGGCCCTTTCGAAGGCCTCCGATTGGTACACCAAGAAGGCACAAACGACCATGCAGTCCGCGCTCGAAAGGGGCGTCGAGCAATCGACGTCGGCCCTGCGCGACCGCGCCGCCGAAATCTCAAGTCTGGTGGCCTCCGAACTCGACCACTATCGCCGAACCTATGTCGAACACAGCCAGGCGCAGATCGAGGAGAGTGCGAAGGAAGTCGTCGAACGCGAACGCGGCATGATGACGGAAGCGGCCGAAATGACGACGGCCGGTTTCAGCGATCGGATCCAACAGCTCGTCGGCGAATCGTTTAGCCGATTCGAGGAGTCATCCCGGCAGGCGATCGAAAAGAACCGCTCTGACATGGAGTACGAGCGGGAAGGCGCGCTGACGGAATTTCAAAAGGGTCTCGACGACAAAATGCTCTCGGGCATCGAGCAGGCGCGCGACAACCTGCAGATTCAACTCATGTCGCTGATCGAGTCGTTCGAGGCCAAGCGCCAGGCCGAGCAGGCCGAATGGATGGAGCAGATCAAGAAATCCGCGGACGAATCGATCGAGAGCTACAAAGCGCGCCTCGAGAATGCTTCCAACTCCTGGCTGCTCGCGTCGGCCACCACTCTTGGGCAGAGCTCGCAAGCCGTCATGGACACGCTCTCCAAGTCCGCTGAAAAGCGGCTTCGCGAGGTCTGCGCGGAGGTCCTCGCGGGGATGGGCGACACGCTCAAGGAACGCCTGCTGGGCATTTCGACCGGCTTTTCGGCGGAAGACGAAGGCAAGAAACACGAAAAGAAGAAGTGAATCTGCCAACACGCGGCAACCGCCCTACAGGTTCCGTTCCCCCTTTTCGCGAATCCGCTCGAATTTCTGGGCCAGCCACCTTCCGCTATAATGACTTCATGTCGAATCAGTCGTATCTCAGCGTCTGGTATCCCGATCTCCCGGAAGAACTGATCCTCGAGCGCTTCGGCGCCTTCCTGGCGACCGTTCTCTTCTCCGAGAAGATGCCTGGATTCACCCAGCTCGCGATTCACGCCGTCAGCACCGCCGAAATACCGATTCTCGAACAAGACCTGCGGCAAATGCCGCTGGATGCTGCCGGGATCATCGAGATTGCCGGGGAGCACCTGAATAGGGACTGCGCCTATGACGTCGGTTGCTACTGGGGTCTTTCCGTGTTCGATGCCGCGTCCGGAAAATGGAAAGTCGAGCCTCAGCCGCTCGAGATCTCGTGCTACGGAGCAGATTATGACGACGAATTCTGGCGCGAGAACGGCCACCTCCAGGTCAATTTCGGCTTCGAACATTTCTTCACCGGCCACGCCGGCCTGCTGGGATTCCAACGCGATGCCCGCGCTCCGGCTCAAAGCCCTGAGGAGGCGCGCTTTCTCGAGGCTATGGCTTGGCCCGAAAACCTCGAGCGGTATCATGACGAAACGCGAAAAAACATCCGCAAGCTGCTTGACTGGATTCGCCGGATCGAAAAGGCAGTCCCCGTGGATCGTGTCCGGCTATGGTCGGAAGGCGAGGAAAACTTTGAGGCGCGCATCGAGGAAATTCTGGCCGCTCGGTAGTATGATGCTGCCGCTTGGGTGGGAGCTTGTGTTCTCAAATGTCGCATTTGCGCGCAGTAGTCGGGCAGGAGCTTGCCCGCAATCTTCCGGTACGCCCCGGAATCCGTTTCCCGGCGCGCACGTCTAATACACGACCTTGAACGCCATCGCACAACCCGTTGCCAGGCAAGCTGCGCGGCCGGAAAAGAGGCCGTCCAGCTGGAGCTACCTCAAGACCCTTGTGCCCTACGTCGCCAACTACAAGGCCATGACGGCGGTGGGCCTGTTGGCACTTGCCCTGATGGGAATTGTTGGCGCCCTGCCCCAGCTCATCCAGGGCATCATTCTGGATTCCTTAAATGGTCTGCCGCGCCCGCTCGCGACGCTGGTCGGCACGTCGCGCGCTATCCTGCATCCGATTCTCGCTTTCTACGCGCCGCACAGCCATCGCGCACTAGCCTTTTATTGCATCACGATCGCTGTGGCGATGCTTGTGAAAGGATTTTTCTCGTTCTGGTCGCGATGGATTCTGATCGGAGTCTCTCGCGAGATCGAATACGACCTGCGCAACGATTTGCTGGCCCGGCTTGTGAGACTCGAACCCGAATTTTACGTCCGCAACCGCACCGGCGACTTGATGTCGCGGGCCACCAACGATCTCAACGCTGTCCGCATGGTGCTCGGCCCCGGCATCATGTACACGGCCAACACGATTGCCACAAGCGTCCTGGCCCTCTATTTCATGATCAAGCTGTCCGCAGGCCTGACGCTTTGGGTCTTGTTGCCGGTGCCGTTGGTCGTTATTTCCGTCTATTACTTCGGTCGCATCATTCACCGGCTTTCCGAGCGGATTCAGGCCGCCTTGGGAGCGCTTTCCACGCGCGCGCAGGAAAATCTCACCGGCATTCGGGTCGTTCGCGCCTACGCGCAGGAAAAGCAAGAAATCGAATCCTTCGATCGCGTCAACCGCGACTATGTCGAGCGCAACATCCAGCTGATCACTTCCTGGAGCTTGTTTTTTCCGGGACTAATGACTCTCATCGGCATGACGGCTGTCATCCTTCTCGGCAGGGGTGGCACCGCCGTAATCAATCATCGTATATCGATCGGTACCCTCGTGGCCTTCTACTCGTTCCTCGGGCAGCTGACCTTCCCCATCATCGCGCTTGGCTGGGTCACGAACATCTTTCAGCGCGGTGCCGCCTCGATGGGTCGTTTACTCTACATTCTGCGCGCCGAACCCAATATCAACGATGCCGCCGTCGCCCCAACCCCAAGCGCCGATGGGAACGGTCAACCGCACTCCGGGGTCGCGCCGGCGCCAACCGTTGCGCGCGATGCAATCCGCGGCGAAATCGAATTCCGCGACTTGACGTTCGCCTATCCGACCGCTCCAAACGAATCCGTTTTGCGAGATATCAACCTCCATGTGCTTGCCGGATCGACGCTCGCAATCGTTGGGCCTACCGGAAGCGGCAAGTCGACACTCGCGGCACTCATTGCGCGACTCTGGGAGGCGCCTGCTGGCACGCTGTTTATCGATGGGCGGTCGATTCGGGATTATCCGCTCGACATGCTTCGCCACTCGATTGGCTACGTGCCCCAGGACACATTCCTCTTCAGCGAAACCATTCGCGAGAACATCGCCTTCGGCGTGCCCGATGCGCGGGAGGAGAATATCCGCGAATGCGCCGCGATTGCCTGCGTCTCGGGCGAAATTGAATCGTTCGCGCAGGGCTACGACACGATGGTCGGCGAGCGCGGCATCACGCTCTCCGGCGGGCAGAAGCAGCGAACGTCTCTCGCGCGCGCCGTCATGCGGCAGCCCAAAATCCTGGTTCTCGATGACTCGCTTTCGAGCGTCGACACGGACACGGAGGAGCGCATTCTCCGCGGCCTGCGCGGCGTGATGCGGCAGCGCACCACGATTCTTGTTTCGCACCGTGTTTCCACCGTGAAGGACGCGGACCAAATCGTCGTCCTGCACGCCGGAAAGATCATCGAGCGCGGCACGCACGAAGAACTGCTCGCGCACGGCGGCGAATATGCCGACTTGCACCAAAAGCAATTGCTCGAAGAGGAACTC
>JBAPOM010000344.1:0-26593 GCA_049279635.1 Candidatus Acidiferrales bacterium | reverse complement strand
GAATAGATGATCAGCGCGGCGGCATGATGATCTTCCGCGAGTTTGGCTTTTATTCCGCGATAGCCTTCGCCGTAGCGCGCGAGGACGACTTTTCCTTCGACGCTTACGCCAAGCGAGGCCAGTTCGCGGTAATCATCGAGCGTGCCGTAATTTGCGTAGACGACGGGAGCCGTTACATCTCCCGAAGGAGAATAAATGTTGAATGCGCGGACGGCGCGCTCGTCGTACGTGGCGGGATCGCCGTCGAAAGGCGCCTCAGGAGTGGCGAGCTGTTTGCGCACGGGCTTCACGAGTTCGAGTTGCACTTCGCGCGGCTGCGGCAGCCATGCGCTGTAGCTGACGATTTGGGCGTCGAAGCCGAAACTCTTGTACTGATCGCGGAGCCATTCGGCGACCTGGTGGCTTGCTTCCGTGCCCGCCAAGTGAGGCTGGCTGGTGAGGTGGCGCAGGTCGTCCTCAGCGTGCGAGGCATCGGGAATGAGGCGAAATTTTCGCTCGAGCTGCCGCTCGGCCTCGACGTGCGAAGGTAGGAAGCCCGAAACGGAGTCGGGAGCCTGTGCGCGGCTCGGCATCGCGAGCGAGAGCAGAAACAAACCCGCCGCAAGTACCGCAAAACGGCTTTGTGGCTTTGAAACTTTCATCTCAAACGCGCACTCAAAATTTGATTCTATCGCACCGCGGTGCGCCCGGCGCATGCAGATCCATTTTGTGCGCGAAGATAACGCCCTCATCCTATCCCTTTTGTATACTGGAGGGGCTGGATCTTGACCCGAACGTTGGTTAGCGGGGCTGGGGTGCGGCACTCGAGCCGCGCAGTCGAACAATAAAATGAAAATCCTGATTTCAGGTTCCTCCGGGCTTGTCGGCAAAGCGCTCTCGAGCGCTCTTCGCACGGAGGGGCATACCGTTGCGCGGCTGGTGCGTCCCGGCGGCGCGCTTTCCTCGGGCGACGTGTCGTGGGATCCGATGGCGGCGACGATGGACACGGCCGCGATAGAAGGCGCGGATGCTGTGGTGCACCTGAGCGGCGCAAGCATTGCCGGAGGCCGCTGGACACCTGGGCGAAAGGCGGTCCTCCGAAGCAGCCGCATCGATACCACGCGCGTGCTCGTTGATTCGCTGATAAATCTGCGCACCAAACCTTCGGTTTTGGTTTGCGCCTCGGCTACTGGATATTACGGAAATCGCGGCGACGAAATGTTGACGGAATCGAGCAGCCCGGGCACGGACTTTCTTTCGCTGCTTGCCCGCGACTGGGAGGAGGAAGCTGCGCGAGCCGAAATGAATGGCGTCCGCACGGCAACTCTCCGCTTCGGCTTGATTCTCGCAGCGGATGGCGGCGCGCTTCCCCAGATGCTCCTGCCTTTTCGGCTGGGTTTGGGCGGCCGATTCGGTACGGGCGCTCAGTGGATGCCGTGGATTGCGCTGGAAGACGTCATCGCAATTGCCAGGTTGGCCATCGCAGATGCGCGGGTCTGCGGGCCATGGAACGTGGTGGCGCCGAGTCCCGTGCGCAATTCCGAATTCACACGCATCCTAGCGGACGTTCTTCACCGTCCGGCAATTTTTCCCGTACCCGCTTTCGCCCTGCGACTCGCTCTCGGCGAAATGGCCGAGCCGCTCTTGCTGGCAAGCCAGCGAGCTGTCCCCGCGCGGCTGCTGGCGATGCAACACAAATTCCGCTTTGAAACGCTCGAGCCCGCTCTGCGAGCAACTCTCGCGAAGGCGTGACGCGCCCAATCTGGCACCAGCGAGTTCCGTTGTGGCACAGAAAATCGGTCCGTACTCAGATGGGCGGAGATTTTGATACGTGCGTGCCGCGTTTTGCGGCTGAACTAACTCCACATCAAAATAGAACTTAGGTGCACGAAGCCCGGCCAAGCCGCGCTGCGAAGGCCCTCCTCGCTCTGCCTGCTCCGCTCTGGCACATCCCGACGGGCCGCTCTCGGACGACGACCGCACCGGCATTCGCATGCTTTATCCCCGATCCGAACGACACGGTGAACATCGGCGGCATTGGCGGGCGCGTTGTTCCGGCAAATCCATTCGCTCTGGCGACACTCGCCGCGCCCGCGCCCGGTTCGTTCGTTACGGGAATCCTCGGCGTGCATGTCGTCGCCGTGGATAGCGACACGGGGGCGGTGATTGCGGGAACGCTGGGCGGCTGTACGTGCGACACGTCAACTTCTTCGCTGCAATTCGATGGCTCGTTCGATATCGAGCGCCTGCCCGTTAGCCACAACTATCTGATTTACGCCGAACCGCTCGTGGGCCTCGCGGTGCCCGCCGACTTCAACATCGGGCTCAACGATCTGTGCGTGCCCGGCTCGACATCGGTGTGTACCACGCCACCCGTCAACACGAACTTCAATCCGCGCATTCTCCCGACCGACCCATAGCGCAGCGGCGCGGCGCCCAAAAAAAAGCGGCTCCCGGGAGGTGCGGGAGCCGCTCTGGGTGTTGCGCGTGCGAATCAACCGTTGCTACTGCGTCGGCAAAAGCTCCTGCGAGAAACCAATCGTGTTGATCGAGGTGAGCTTCGGCGTTCTCGGCGGCAGCCACTGCGGGCCTTGCGAGAAGTCCGCGTCGAAGGTGTAACCGCGCGTGGGCGGGTTGTACACCGTGGTGCAGCACTTGTACAGCCCAGTCCCCGCCCGGTTAAAGTAGAAACTGACGAGCGAGCCCTTGTAATAGAGTGTTCCTCCCCAGGTTTCTACATACCGCAGGAAGTTGTGCAACCCTCCATCGGTGCCGTAGTCCGCAGCGGTGCCAGCGGGCTGCGAGAATGGGATACCCTTGCCCGAGATGATGGCCACGCGGTACGACGTCGTGTTGCCGGGCCGGCTATTCGGATCGTACGGAGAGATGAACGAGTTGACGTCGTTCCAACTGTCCGAGAGAAAGGTCACCGTGTCCGCCATCACCCCCGCAGCCACGTTAGTGCCCGTCCAGGCTCCCGTGTTAACCCCGCCATCGTTGTATTCGCCTTGAATGTAGACGGGATTCTCGGCAGCGATCGTCAGTCCGCACGGGGGATTCGGAGCGGCGCCATAGCAGCTGGTTCCCAGATTGAGTGTTGAGCCGTACTCGAGTTTGAGGGCCCGGCGGAAGAAGACCGGCGGGTTTTCTCTGGCTTCCTGGTTGTGCTCGTAGACGTAAATCGGCGACGGCTGCACGGCTGGCAGCGTGGCGCAGTTCGGGTTCTTTACGAAGATGGCTACGGGAGTAACGAGGTTCGTCGCGCTGAGATTTGCTTCCAGGTTGTAAATCCCGAGAGTGGGTGTACCGAGAGCGGTCTGTTCCACTGCTGTGAGTGGAAGTCCACCGTACGTTCGCAGTTTTCCGTCGCCCTCGAGGTCCTCTCCGGCGTCCAAGGCGCCATTCGGACAACCATTCGCTGGATCGCTCGTCCCGTTGACGATGTCGTTAAATCCGAAGGCTCCGGTCTTGACTCCGAAGCCCGCGGTCGGGTCGGTTTGATTGCCGCGACGGTCGGAGAAGTAAACAGAAAATCCACCCACATTGTCCGCCTTGGTGCCGTTCGCACCGATGGCCCCAGTGAACCAGCGCGAGAGGTTGTTGACATCGAGTTCGATATAGTCCATCACGCCTTCCGCGGTAATCTCCGGGTGATTCGAGGCGGCATCGTTAGCGTTATTGGGGAGCGCGTTATCGCGGGGTTGGGCCTCGCGCGCGTCGTAAAGCACCAACGGCCAGTAGTCGGTAGACACGGTTCCCGCGAAGGTACATGCGTTCTTCGCTCCGCTGTAAGCCGTGGAAGGATTGTCGCGCAACCGAGTAATCCGGAGGATGGCATTAGGACTCGGTTCGGTTGTGTCCGAAGTCGTGCCGCATTCACTGGTTTCCGCGGGCACGACAGTTCCCGTCGCAGGCAAGAAGAGCAGCTCGTTCAACGCGCCAGTCGTCGTCGGGTTGATATTCCTAGCGGTGAATCCAAGGCCCAGCACTTCCTGGGTCACGTCCACAAATGGTGGGCCGGCCGATGGCTGATACTCGATCTTAATGCATCCCGTGATGATAGGCTTGGTTTTGGTTTGCCAGTAGCCGTCCTTCGCGCCCGCGCTAGTGTACGTCGTGTAGTTCGCCGCGGCGGCGTCTGAAGTCGGCATCGGGTAGAACGTGGTCGTGGCGGGCCACCACGCGGGTTTGGCCGTCAGTGTGGCCAAGTCGATCGGGACGGTGGGGCTGACTGTGTCGAGAAGCAGCATCTCCGAACCAACGCAAGCGTTTAAGCCGTTCGGTCCCGTGCTGCCTGTCGGATAGTCGTCGATCAAAATCCGCACGCTCGCCTGCGAGAACTGCCGCTGAGCGAATTGCGCCGGATTGGCTGCGAGCTCACCCACCAGTGGGCGGCGGACGAGGTTTACCGGGGACGAGAGTCCTCCGAGTGCCGTAGACTGGAGATTCAGTGGCGTCACGCCGTTTGTCAGCATTCCCTGATAAGCAGGTACCACCGTCTTGCTCCACGTCGGATTGTTCGGCGTGGTGCTGATGGCGCCGTACACGCTGTTGCCACTCACGCTGCCTTCGGTCAACGCCAAGGCGCGCCACTGCGAGTTCGTATAGCTCGGAGAGGGAGGGTAAGCCGTCGTAGTAGGCAGTTCGGCCGGGTCGGCAATCGTCACTGTGCCAGGGTAGGAACTGGCGTTCACCGCGACGCCATTCTCCAGATTTGTGCGGATCACCTGGCCGGAAATCGTCACCCTGTCGCGCATATAGAGCGGGCCGTCATTGGCGGCTAGCCAGAGGTTTCCGTTGGTATGAACGCGCCCGCCAAAATCAAACGGGGGACCAGCAAAGAACGCCAAGTCGGTCTGCGAGAAGATCCCGAACTGGAAGACGGGGATCGCCACCAACTGCACGGTCCGCTGGAGCTTCACTTCCGAGCCATTATCGGCCTGTGCGGCGACGGTGAGGGTGTAAGGCGTGATCAGGCCGTTCATGCCGGCATACGGGCTGGGCGGCAGGATCGTCGCGGTCGTTTCGCCTTCAGGTGTGATCTGGTAGGTCGACGCTCCCAGAGCATTGACGTACGTAATGCCGGGAATCACCGGCGCGTCCGCTTCGATGGTCGTGATATTTGCGGGTGTGAGAGCGCCTTGGATCGCGAACTCGTTGCCCATCTCCGCAGTCATTCGCTCCATGCCTGCTTCCGCGCCGTAGAACGCTATTTCCCGATTTTCGTTGTTGCCGCTGAGGCGGGCGTCCGACATGACCATCCAGGACATACCCACCACGAGGGCGGAAATCAGGAACAAAACCAGCATTGCGGTGATTAGGGCTATTCCTTTTTCGCGTTCGATTCTCACAGCCGTTCTCCTTTGGAATTCTCGAAGGAACCGCTCTCCTCAGGGTGCCGGGGCTGGCGTTGGGAACTGGTTTACGAAAGCCAGACTGCGGAGGCTCACTTGGGTGCTCAGGTTATTGCGAAGGTACTGGACCGTGCTCCCAGCCTTGTACGGGTATTCGGATCGCCCCGCCAGCGTCACGTTCACGGCCCGAATGTTAAACGGCGTATCGGGAGCAATCGGCTGCGCAGCATCTCCCGGTCCCACAGCTCCATAACTGGCGGGAGTGGCTGTGATGACGTCGTAGCTGAACGAAAGATTTTCGATACCATCCGCGATTGTCTGTGGCGGGTTCACGGCCGCGGCGGCCGACGGGTAATTTGGGTAATTCACTTGCCGCACTAACTGTGGATTCTGGACATTCGTGGAGTTGATGTAGTAACTCACCATCCAAACGCGGGTGATGGTCGTCGGCGTAGCCGCCACATTCAACTGCGCAACCGTGCCGCCCGGCAGACCGGTCTGATTCAACCCTGCAGGGTCGCCTGCGCCAAATGTGATGACGCTCCCGGCGACGCCGGTGACGTATTCAAGAGCGGTGCCATTGGCATTCTGAAACATCATCAGGTTGCCCACTGAAATGGGCACCGGCGATCCCGGCATAGTGAAGCACCCGGGGTCAAGCGTCACCGTCAGCCCTGTCCCGCTGATCACACCTCCGCACCCTGGAGTTGGGGGTGGTCCTACCGTGGGCGCGATCTTTACGGGCAGACCGCTCAGCGGACAAGCGTTGGCCCCGCCAAGAATGCAAGCAGCGCTCGACGTTAACGTATTATCCGCGTACAGCACGTTTATAACGTCGGTTGCCAGACCGCCACTCAGAACCGCCCCTGTCGTCGGGTTAAGCGTCAAGGCGAGCTGGCCAATTTCCCAGCCGGGTGTCACCTGTGGGAGGACGGTATAAGTCGTCGGAAAGGTACCGGCGGTGCCGGGCCGGTTGATCAACGAGGCTCCTCCTGCGGTCACGGGAACGCTGATTCCCGCCTGTGGAATTCCTTCGCCGCCCTGCATGAGATCTCGAACAACAAAATGCATGCCCGCTCGCAGATTCTCCTGGGTGTTCGCCTCCATTGCGACGCCGCTCGCCACTTGCTGCGTCTGCATCAGCGCGGTAGTCGTTCCCGCCATGACGATCAGCAGGATGGTGATGGCAACCATCAATTCAATCAGTGAGAATCCGTTGTCCCTCTTCATTCAATGCTCCTCGCGCGTTCTAATTGAAGGCCGAAATGTCCGTCTGCAGCGTGTAAGTGCGCTGGAAAGTTCCAGCCTTGTAATTGATCGTTATGACGATGTTCCGCAGGTTTGAGTCCCCTGCGACATTGGTGATGGTGATCGTGCGCGTAAAGTTTGTGAGAGGAATCTTGATGTCGTCGGCTGTTCCCAGCTTTCCGTCCGGACCCGGCTCGATCGTGTATTCCGGGGGCGAGCCCACGTCTGCGACCGAGCCTACCAATCCGTCCGCTCCCGGCTCCAACAGGGGTTGTGGTCCCGTCAGGAAGAGGCCTGCTGGATTTCCCGCGCTGAAGTTCGAGATCTGCGCCCAGTCATTCGGGTTGTTGTACTTGGCCGTGTAGATGGCTTCGGCCGCTTCTTCCGCCTTCTGCTGGGCGATGAAGTCCATCTGCGCGCCCTTCATGTAAGCCAGCGAATTAGCAAGCATGCCTGCCAGACCCAAAACCCCGATCGCCAGGACGAGGAGGGCGATCAGCGTTTCGAGGAGCGTGAAGCCTTTTTCCCGGGATTGTCGTTTTGCTTTCAACATCGTTTTCGGCTCCCTCAAAATTGGGTCCACTTCCCGGTAGGCCCTCTCCAGCCGTGTACGCGCCCCGTTGATCCAAGCACTGTCACCGCCCGGGTCTGCGCCGCGGTCCCCTTGACCCCGAGAAATACCGTTCCGTTGATAGGCTGGTAGGTCGCGCCGGCTACCAACTCGCCATCACTCTGGAAGAGCATGCCGGCGATAGGGCCTCCGGCCACACCGCCAAAGAAAATGGCGTTGCCATTTCCATAAGCGTCGGGCGTATCGGTCATAGCCGGATTTACGTAATAAGTGAGCGGAGCTTGAATTGGCACAGTGCTCAAAACGGGATTCACGGGCCCGGCGCCCGCCGTAAGATCGTTCCTCTCTATCGTCTGTATCTGGTACTCCGTCACTCCGCGAACCACAACGACAGGAAATGTGACCTGAACATATCTGCGATTTGCGACCGAATACTCTCGCGCCTGACGGAGTTGGTCGATCACCTGACTCATGGCTGCATCAGCCTTCGCGTTTGCCACGGCTGGTACTATCTGTAATACGGCCATCGCGGCGATTGTGATGCCGACCACCGCCACGATCATCATCTCCACTATTGAGAAACCTCGCTCGCGATCATGCGCATTCATCGAATTCGCTTTCCGCTCTTTCACACTGACACCCTCATGCGCTGGCCCGAAATCCTGGCGGCCCGCGTTTTTGTCTGCCCGTGTCTGTGCATGTATCAGGCCAGCTTCGAGGAGGAGCTAAGCTATTACGGCAAAGCAAGTTGGGGATGGTGACACTGATTGTCCACTAGGTCGCGTCTGGCGATGGGGTAGAAACGTAACCGATCCAAACGCCGTCTACAGGTTTCGCCGTATCACCCCAGTCCGCGCTGTTCGGGCTGGGGGTCTTACTTCCTGCTCAACCTGCTCGCGAACAATGGTTGCCGCTCGTCGGCGCTCGGCATAATATGCGCACCGGGCTTATTGTGTGTAGGTTGTAGTCCTATGACGTCAATCCGTACTCGCGAAAATCGCCGCAATCCGCGAACCGAGGTTTCGAAAGGAATCTGGGTGTCCTGGCAGACGACGGGAGCGAGCACCGTTTCGCGCGTGCGCGACCTCAGCATCGGCGGAGTCTTCGTCTCTACGCCCGCAGCGCCTCCCATAGGTACCACGGTGAAATTGCTGTTCGTTCTTCCGGAGGGAGAAGTGCGCATCGAGGGCATCGTGCGTTACGCGGAATCGAAAAAGGGAATGGGCGTGGAATTCACACGCATGGGGACTGGAGACGGGGCACGCTTGCGCGAACTGATGCGCCGGCTCAGTGCGCCGGCTCAATAGCTGAAATTACACGCAGCTACTTCAGCGATTTATTCAGGAATGCGACGCTGCGCGCCCATGCATCGGCTGCCGCCTCTGGTCGATATCCCTGCACGTTCGTTGAATTCTCAAACGCGTGGCCGGCGCCGTCGTAAACCTTGACGTCGACGCGCTTGTCGAGCCCGGTCATCGTCTTCTCGAACGCCTTCACGTCATCGGGCGTGATGCCTCGATCCAGCGCGCCGAAATTGCCAAGCACGGGCGCAGTGATTTGTTGGAGTTCCGCGGGATCGGTGGGCAGCGCGCCGTAGTTGACGACGCACGCCGCCAGCCGCGGCTCGTGGATCGCGAGTTGCAGCGAGAATCCTCCTCCCATGCACCAGCCGATCGAGCCAACGTGCCCGCGCTCGACGTCCTTGCGCGTATTCAAATAATTGAACGCCGCCTTCAAATCGCTGATCGCGCGATCCTCCGGCAAACCGCGCATCAATTCGTGCGCTTCCTCCGGATCGCTCGTCACCTTCCCTCGATACAAATCGACGGCTAGAGCGACGAATCCCTGCTCCGCGAGCTTTTGCGTTTCGTCCTTCACCCAATCCGTCAGCCCCCACCACTCGTGGACCACAACCAGCGCCGGATAGCGCCCCGGATTTTCCGGCGTCGCGAGATATCCGCTGAGCTGCTCCGTGCCGTTCGGGATCTGGATCATCTCGGTTTTCGGCGCATCGCCCTGCACGGTCAAGACCGCCGCCGCAATCAACGCAAACAGCATGGTTCCGGCAACTATTCTCAGTCCTTGTTTCATCGCTCCTCCACGCCGAGGACACCACGCACGCTATGCCGCGTGCTCCACCGGCACCGCTGTCCCGTAGGCAATCACCTCGGTGACGCCTTGCATCACCTCAGTGGCGTCGTACCGCACGCCGACCACCGCATTGGCCCCGCGCTCGAGCGCGTGCTGCATCATTCGCTCGAGCGCCTGCTCCCGCGCCGTTTCGCACATCTCTTCGAAGAGCGTGATATTCCCGCCCATGAACGTCTGCAGCGATGCGCCCATCGTGCCCAAGACGCTGCGCGATCTGACCGTGATCCCGCGCACGAGTCCGAAGTTTTTCGCGATGCGATAACCCGGCAGGTCAAAGGCCGTCGTCACCATTCCTGCATTCACGCTAACACTCATTCGGCTTCCCCTCGGTTTTATCGCGCCGACGCGCTCTGCTGCTGCACCGGCGCTTTCTGCTTCAGGATCTTGATGAATTCGCGCATCCACGCGGGATGATCCGGCCACGCCCGCGCCGAAACCATCTGCCCGTCGATCACGGCATCGGAATTCACAAATTCGGCTCCTCCAGCCCGCACGTCCGGCTCGAGCGCCGGATATGCCGCCGTCCGCTTCCCTTTCAACACGCCCGCCGCCAGCAGCGCGAGCGCCGCGTGGCATATTTGCGCGACCGGCTTATCCTGCTGGAAAAAATGCCGGATGATTCGCTTGCAGTCTGCGTCGTTGCGAATGTATTCGGGCGCTCTTCCGCCCGGAATCACGAGCGCCGCGTAATCGGCCGGATTCACGTCCGCGAAAGCGAGATCGGCGTCCCAACTGTATCCGGGCTTTTCCGTATACGTGTCGTAGCCCGGCTCGAAATCGTGCACCACAAAGTGCAGCTTCTTTTTCTTGGGCGCCGCAATCTTTACGTCGTAGCCTTCTTCCTGCAAGCGCTGATAGGGATACATCACTTCGAGGGATTCCGCCGCGTCTCCTGTCAAAATCAACACTTTCGGTACCGCCATGGTCTACCTCCCTGTCCCATTCAAGCGGGGAGGATATCACACCCTCCCTCCGTGGTTGTGATGCCGCTGCTATACTCGCCGGTGCCGGATCGAAGGAGAAAAACGCCATGCCGGAACTCGCGCAAAGTGTTACGTCCACACTCGCGTCCTACTACGAAGAAGTTCGCGACAGCATCCACGGGTGGGTCGCGCCCATTTCGACCGAGCATCTCTGGACGCGCCCCTATCCCTACGGCAATAGCATTGGACACCTGCTTCTGCACGTTACTGGCAACCTGAATCATTACATCGGAGCGCGCATTGCGGGCACCGGCTACGTTCGCAATCGCCCGCTCGAGTTCAGCGACGCGTCGCGACGCCCCAAGGAACAGGTCCTCAACGATTTCGATCGCGCCATCGATATGGTCGCGACTACTATCCGAAGGCAATCGGCGCAGGATCTCGTCACGCCGTATTCCGACGACACGCAGCCCGATTGCCCCGACCGCTTCAGCGCTTTCATGCGCATGGCGGCCCACGCCTACCACCACACCGGCCAAATCATTTATCTCGTGAAGGAACTTACGAAGGCCGACTAGGGAGGAGTTTCAGGCTTGATGCATCGCACCCTGCTTCTGCCACGGATTCAAAACTTGTACTCGCACGTTCGCAAAGTCGCTTACGTTGTGCGAGACGATTGTCAGATTGTGCTGAAGCGCTGTGGCCGCCAACAGGCCGTCGATCGTTGAGAGCGACTTCCCTTCACTCCTGGCGCCCGCTGCGAGCAACGCCCACCGGTCCGCCACGGCCGCATCCACCGACAGTATCCGGCCAGCGAAACGCGCTCGCAATTCGATCTCCAGCCATGCCTCAAGCCGCGTTCTGCGTTTGCCTTGAGACAGCCCCGCGATTCCTTTCCGAATCTCTCCCATGGTCAAAACGCTCAGGTAGAGCAGCGCCTCGTCCGCTGCCTCCAGCCAAGTCATGACACCAGGATCCGGCTCCGCGCGCACCAACTCGGAGATGCAGTTCGTGTCCAACAGGTAGGCGCTCATAGCTCAACGTCTTTGCCTTCGTCGCGGTTGCGCGTCCAATCCAATTCGACCCCGACCAGCGGAGATTCTCGGAAGAACTGCACGAGACTCTTCGGCTGGCGCGCCTTCCCCACAAGCTGCTCGTATTGCTCGTCGGATATGATTACTACGCCCTCTTTTCCCTGCCGCGTGACGAGTTGGGGGCCCTCGGTTCGCGCCTTTCGAAATACCTCGCTGAAACGAGCCTTTGCGCTCTGGATTTGCCAGGACGATCCATTGCTCTTTTGGCTCTTGATTGTCGCAACGCCCTCCTGGTCATGTTGCTTCCTCCGCGCCTTGCTCATAGCAACCTCCATGACTAGTCTGACTAGACTGCTAGATCGATATTCGAGGTAAACGGTTCGTCTGTCAAGCCCTGGCGAGCCGGGTCCGTTGCCTGATCGGAGCTGGCTCGGACAGCCTATCTCCGAAGAAGGAATAGCAGCAGCGGGGTCAGGAGCAAGACATCGGCGGTGATTCTCACGGCGTAAGACGAAATCCTTCGCCACTGCCAGCCGAGCATCCCGAGCCCCACGCGCTCAGTCCCTCGGCCAGCAGAATCGGCCGGACCAACGGGAACCGTCGGCCCGCCATCGCGCAGAACGCCAGCACCCCGACCGCGGCTCCGAACGCCGCCAAGTGTCGCCCCACGAGAATTGTCGACTCGTGCGGCCGATCCGCGTCGCGCCGGCGCAGCGTCACCCATTCCGAGTATTCGATGATCAGCGTATTCATCCACAACACGAGAAGAAACAGCACGAAGGGCACCAGAAATCGCAAATGGTACTGTGGCACGCGCAGGCCGACCGGCTCGCGTCGAAACGTGAGTGCCCGGAGTGCGCTTTAAGGCGTCGCTTGCGAAATCTGAATGGCGCAACCACCGGTCGTGCCTGAATTCGGGCACAGCTGATTGGCAAGCGGCGTGTAGTAGATATTGGAGGCACCGTTGAACGTCGACGTATTATCGATGATGATGCCACTCGTTCCACCGGCCTCGGTTGTCGCGCCGGTTGGTGTTGTGCTGCTGTTGATCGTCCCGCTCGTGACATCGAAGCCCATCACGCATCCATTGCTCAAGGTGCTGCTGCAACTGGCGGGCTCTCCATAGCTGAGCACACTGAGGAAAACGTAATCCTTGCTGCCCGTATAGATCTCGGTCAGATCGAGTCCGGCCGAGTAATAGCCATTGGTGTAATTTGTGCTCACCGTGGGCCCGGTAGTGGCGGAGGTGCTCATGACGCCGGCATTGATGAAAACCTGGAACAATGCATTGTTGGCTGGCCCCGTATTGCCGACGACGTACAAATGTCCTGTGGGACTCGAGACATTGCTGGACGAGAAGTATTCGTTATCAAGCGTTCCGGCCATCAAGAATTGGTAACCCGGTCCAACGGTTGCCTCAGCGCCGTTTCCGGACGTGAAATTCGTAGGAAACTGGAAGACTCCGCTGCACGGCACGTCCGTGCCGCACGCCGAAGATGATCCGAAATTCGCATCCGCACCCACAAAAACGAAAGCGCGGCCCGCGCTTGAATCCACGAGCGGGGCGTCGACAACTCCAAAGTTATAGTCGAGCTGGCCCGACATGCCCCCGATCGAGCCGGACGAGGACCCCACGGAATAGAAATGGCCGCACGTTTCGCCTGTGGAGCCGCAATACGATGTCAGGTTCAGCAAATAATCCCCGACAAAAACGTTTCCCGAGGAAGAGTCATAGACGGGCGAACCCAGAGGGGATGAGCTTACGGAGACCGGCCAGGGGCTTGTGACTTCCCCGGGCGTTCCTTGAAAGACGCCTGAGAATTTGTGCAACTGTCCGGCGTCGTCGCCGACGTAAATCGTGTCCGTCGCATAATCACAAAATACCGACGAAGCGCTGTCGTTCGCAGAAGTTCCGCCGAAAGTCAGAGTCAGAGAACAAGGGGCGGTGCAAGTGCGATAGCTGGACGCGGTCGCAGCCGTAGGTGTTGCCGGAGCGCTGGCTGATTCGGTCGTTGACGCCTCCCATTTGAGCAGCACGAGGGTTGCCGCGCCGGCGGAGTTTGTTTGAGCGAACGCCACCTGCGAGCCGTCCAACGAAAGAGTGACTGACGTCACGACAGTGCCGCCCGTGTTGTACGCCCAGTAGGTAGCAGGCACGGTCCCAGAGCAGCCGGTGTAAAGGTTGTCGTATGCAATGATGCTCGCCTGCGTGCTCGAGCCCGCGAGGCTGGTGTTATACACAACGAAATCCGGCTGCGTCGCACTACCGCAATTCGCACTGGAGATGTCAAACGAATACTTGGCCGGATACACTCCCAGACCGACGGTGGCTCCGCTTCCCATGTTTTCGCTCCAGTCCTCGTGCAACGACTGGGGCAATCGGTCGCGCCAACGTTTTCGGCGGCGGAGCTCCGGCGCAAAAACGAAAGGTGCGGAGCGCGGGGCCGGCGTCAAACCTCTGCGGGATCCGGTCGCACCAGCAATGGGAGCTGCGAAGGGATCCTGCTCTTCCTCTTCCACGACGGGCTGCGCGTCCGTCCGCGGCAGCATCCGATCGAAGTTCAGCTTCCCCTTCGCGGCGGCATCCCGCTTCTGGCGCTGAAGGACGTAGCGCGGGTCGTTGGTGATTCTCCGCCAGCGATCGAGTGTGCCGGTGCGGGCTGCCTGCTCGGAAGTACCCGGATCCGAAAAAATGAGGTGATGATGGCTCCAATCATCCGGGAACCCTGTCTTCTGCGCAGGATGTTCTTGCCCGGAAAGCAGCGGGACAAACAGCAAACTCATAAGAAGGGCCGCAGATATCCGCAGTCTCGCCAGGGCAGCGCGTCCGTTCGTCATGATCGCTCTTTCCTCGAATTCATCGCATGTCACCAAGAAGGACTGTAGACCAGGTTATACGCGTTGACCGTTCCGATCCCTGTCGCGAAATCCCAACCGGGCGTCGCCCCGAAAGCGGGCTGATAGGATCCGGGCGCGGTTGTGTCCGTGATCTGCCCGCGACAGGTCGCACCGGAACCTCCGCCGCCCGAGAGAGTGCAGACCGGATTCCCCTGGTAGCCTACTCCTGCTTGACCAGGCACGATGGTGATGCCCGTTACCGTTTCGGACGACCCGGAAATGGCAGCTGTACACCCTGCTTGCGTTCCGCCAGCGTAGATGTTCCCACCAGTAGGAGAGAGGTACGCACTGAGGTTGTTCGGCAACGCGAACGTGCATGTAGGTGCGCTCGTATAGCCCGATCCAGCGTTCACGACGGTCGCCCCGGTAAGCGCCTGCGTGGCCAGGGCGCCGTTGGTGCTGGACGGCCTGTAGCAACCCTCGTGAATCGTGCCGTTGTACCTGCAATTCACGTCGATATCGCCTTGCGTGACATCGTAGAACGCGCAACCGCTCGCGATGCCCCTGCGTAAGACTTGATTGACGGAGTAACAGGCCGAATTTCCGCTCGATCCGAATTCCGCATTGGCGATCTGATAGTAGATCGGGTCGGGATTGCCCTGCTTGGACGCCGTCCTCTGATTCACGAGGGCCTGAATGCCCGCCATCATGGGAGTGGCAACGGACGTGCCGCCGAAGCCAGCCCAGGTGCTTGGAGCTCCGCCGCAAGAGATGCCGCCATTTGACGTGTCAGAAAAACAGACGACAGCGTAATGTCCCCAGATGCCGTTGCCGGCAAACAGCGACACGTCTGGAACGTCGCGCACACCGTCGGCGGGATTGCCGAAGATCCCGGCCTGCCATGACGGCTTTGCGTATCCGGCGCAGGTTCCGTCGACGAGAGCGTAGTTCGAATTGGCCGACGTACCGGTGGCGCAGCCGCTCGGACCGCCGCTTCCCGCGGCCGTTGAGAGAAACGCGTTCTTCGTGGTAGCCGTGGTGCTGTTGCAGAAGCCGGTCGTACCGTAGGTCGCGGCATATCCTTCCAGGTGCGTGATGAGCCAGCTGGCGCAGGAGTCGTTCCAAGGGATTTCGGGAACGTAGGATTTTGCAGAACCACTGGCGGGTGTGTTTGTCGACTCCCAGTAGGTGCTGACCGAAGCGCCACCCTCGGCGGCATTGTAAGTATCTTCGTAGTCCGTGCCGCCTACGGACACGTTGTATACCGATTCTCCCCAGCCCGTCACACCAATGCCCGGATACGCCCATGTGGACGCGCCCGTGAAGAAGTCCGGCGCGCAGCTAGAGGCTCCCGAGTCGCCGGCGGAAACGAAAACCGAAACCCCGGAGGCCGCCGCGGATTGGAACGCGCTGCTAAATGCGGCGTTCGATGTCGCACCGTTCACAACTTCGCATTCGCCGTAGCTCATGCTGATGATCGCCGGTGGACTCCCTGCACTGACAAGATTCTCAACGGCGATCAAGCCGCCGAATGTCGTAGTGTCTGCGCACGCCGCGACCTCGATCGCCGCATCCGGCGCAGTGGCGGCGGCGATTTCGGCATCCAAGTCGGCTTCTCCGTCGGCCGCATTGGTGCCAGGATCGGTGCAGTTGCCTCCGGAGTTGGGGTGCGTGGTCGTCTGAGTGCCGGAGTATTTGCTGAGGAACGTGCTGCGATATATCGCCGGGTCGTTGCTATATGTGTCGCTGTCCTCGACCACCGCAATCGTTTGGCCCTGTCCCAGGATGTTTTGGGCAAACAACGGATTGAAATTGTAGATGGTCTCGATGTCTTCCGGCACGAGCGCATAGCAGTTTCCGCCGCAACCCGAGAACGTGAAATTTGTGCGTGGCACGGCCATCGAGCGCGGCATAAAGTTGTGCATCGAGACGACGCCAACAACGACTTCAGCAAGGGCCGCGGGAATCTGCGGATCGCTCATGTTGGCGTAGTGAGCCTTACCTTGGACGTCCAGGTAATGAATTTCGGTGTGAAACGCGTCGCGGATTTGGCCCGCCGTGCCCGAAAAATCCATCACCATGCCGCTGGGATAAGTATAGTTGACCGTGAAGCCATGCGACTCGAGCCAAGCCGCCACTCTCTCGATGTCCACTCGCGAAGGACCGTACGTCTCGCCGAGCTGTGCGGGCATCAACCAATGGTGGTAATTGGGCGACGACTTGTCGGTGAGTCCGCTGATGTATTGCTCAAGCGCTGCTTCCTGCTCGGGCGCCCGTTTCAGTTGCAGGAGCATATGCTCCATCGGGAATCCGCCATTCACGGGACCGCGATCATTCGCAGCATTCGCCTCCGGGCGGGTGTTTCCGCGGAGGCTGACGAGATTGTTTTCGTCAATTGGACCGACGATGAAAACTCGCTTGTTTTGGTCTTCCTGAGCGGCACGAACGGAAGAAGTGTGGCGGAATGTCAAGATCAGCGCCACTGCGAAAATCGCCAACGCGGCGAGCACGAATTTACGGTTCATCAGCCTCACCCCAGCCTGATATCAATGCCTCTGAGAGTTTGTTCGGTTCACGCACAGCGGAAACGGCGACGTCCGTATCCGCTTTGATGTGGCTGATTCTAAGGCGCAAGACTACTTTCCTATCCGCTTTCCCTAAGCGCGTATTTCGATTCAGACACCCCTCAGCTCTTCAGCCAAGCCGGCAGGGCACGTATCTTCGCTGCTAATTCCAAGGCGATGATTTGTTGCGTATTCAAATTCCCGCGAGCTTCATCGTCTGCCGAGGAGGAGCGACAAGAGCGGGGTCAGGAGCAACACATCGGCGGTGATTCTCACAGCATAAGACGAAATCCTTCGCCACTGCCAGCCGAGCATCCCGAGCCCCAGCGCGCTCAGTCCCTCGGCCAGCAGAATCTGCCGGACCAACGGGAACCATCGCCCCGCCATCGCGCAAAACGCCAGCACTCCCACCGCGGCTCCGAACGCCGCCAAGTGTCGCCCCGCGAGAATTGTCGACTCGTGCGGGCGATCCGTGTCGCGCCGACGCAGCGTCACCCATTCCGAATATTCGATGATCAGCGTATTCATCCACAACACGAGGAGAAACAGCACGAAGGGCAGCAGAAATCGCAAATGGTACTGTGGCACGCGCAGGCCGACCGGCATGAACGTCCCGATACCAAACAAAATCGCCACCGCGATCTCTTTTGGAAACCACTTCTGCGCCCGGCGGCCCAATACGTGCACCACAGCAAAATATCCGCCCACAATCGTTGCCAGTAGCAATCCGTCGCGCCATGTCTTGAATCCGAGATCTGCGAATGCCATCCACCCCGTCACCAGCACAACGGTGAAAAATGCCGGCAGGAACGCCACGCGGTGCGCCCGGTAAAATCGATGGCGCAGCGCTTCTCCCGCGCCCTCTTCCGTCTGATAGCTATCCAGAATCCGGTCGGCCACGTAGATCAGCCAGATCACCAAAGCGGTGACGAGGTTTACGACAGGCGCCAGACGGACGCGCAAGGCCTTCGCGAAAAGCAACTGCCACACGACGCCGACCAACGGCGCATCCAGGCTCAACAAGTGAAGCCAAGCCCAGGAATTCTTGGCCAAATCTGATAGGAGGTTCGCGGAGCGGAAGCCCCTGCCAGTACCGGCCCAAGGCTCGACGCGCTCGAGCGAACGGCCGCTCCATCCCATGGCCGCCGTCGGGCTCGCCTTCACTGTTTTCTGGGCTATATCACCTTGTTCCACCGTACAGAATAACGCATTTCGACCATACAGCTGTGTGCCTCACTTCGTACCACCGTGGAACAGTGATGGTCGTCACATCCGTCGGTGACGCCTGTCCTCGCACCGAGCCCGAGTGCCAAGTAGCCTACATGACATGTTCTCGGCACTATGCTCGAAACAGGAGGCGAGAAACAAATAAATGTCGCCTGCTTCCAGACCAGCTGGCAGGATTTCAGACCTGATTCGCGCGGGGTCGCATCACCTCACTGGGACTGCTAATTGGCCTCCTTGTCGGGTCGTCACTTTCTCCGCACCTCGACGCACTTTTCTAACCCATCTTTGCCTCCTCCCTGTTTTTGCTCCGGTTGATTCCCGCGCCGGCCGCGAGAACGCTGATAGACGGGTGCACCAATGAAAACGAACAGGTTCAAGGACACGGAGCATCTGTGGCGTGTCGCTCTGGTCTTTGCCGCTGGAATCATTGTATTTGTTCTGGTGCGGGCGGTCCTGGTGCCTCGGAGTTTCGGTGAGTATGGCCACTACCGTGGCAATGCGCTCACCGATATCGCCGCCAAACCGGTGGTGTTTGCTGGACACCAGGCCTGCGAGACTTGCCACTCCGATATCCTCGCCGTGAAGAAAGACGGAAAGCATGTAGGCGTGAACTGCGAAGCCTGCCACGGCGCGCTCGCAGCACACGCGGGCGATCCGGGCACGATCCAACCGCCGAAGCTCGATACCGCCGTTCTCTGCGTTCGTTGCCACCAAGCGAACGCCGCCAAGCCCAAAGATTTCCCTCAGATCGATGCCCAGGAACACAGCTCTGGATTGCCCTGCGAAACCTGCCATCAACCACACAGTCCGCTGAAGGGCCTAGGAACTAAACCATGAACATTAGCCGTCGCCAAATGCTCATACTGCTGCCTGCCGCGGCTGTCGCCTGGGAGGCCGTCCTCGCCGGAACGCCGGAAGCCTCGCCCAATTACAAGTTGACCGAGCACTGGTGGGGCATGCTGGTGGACATCGACAAGTGCATCGGTTGCGGAAATTGCGTCCGCGCATGTGCCACGGAAAACGACGTGCCGGAGGGCTATTTCCGCACCTGGGTCGAGCGCTACCACGTCTCCGACTACGATATGGCCAATCCCGTGGTCGACTCGCCCAACGGCGGCAAGAGTGGCTTTCCGCCAGTTCTCGAATCCGGCGGCAAGGACTTCTTCGTTCCGAAAATGTGCAATCACTGCGCCGATTCGCCCTGCACCCAGGTCTGCCCGGTCGGAGCCACGTTCATCAGTCCGGATGGCGTCGTACTCGTGGACAAGACATATTGCATCGGCTGCCGCTACTGCATCCAGGCGTGCCCCTACGGCTGCCGCTTCCTCAATCCCAAGACGCACACGGCGGAGAAGTGCACGCTCTGCTATCACCGCATTACCAAGGGACTGACGACCGCCTGTTGTGAAGCTTGCCCCACCGGCGCCCGGCAGCTCGCTGACCTCAAGAACCCCAACGATCCGATTCATGCGTACTTGCGGACTCATGAAGTGCAGGTGCTGAAGCCTTACATGGCCACGGGAGCGAAACTTTTCTACCACGACCTGGATGGTTCGGTGCGCTAGGAGGCGCGAGAAGCTATGCCGCCGGTTCAAGGCTACATGTATCCAAACGAAATCGAGCTCGCCTGGAGCATCCTGATCGTGGTCTATCCGTATATCACCGGCCTGGTCGCCGGCGCATTCATTCTGGCATCGCTTGAGCGTGTGTTCCACGTCGACGCCGTGAAGCCGACTTATCGGCTGGCGCTCCTCACCGCGCTCGCGTTTCTGCTGGTGGCTCCGCTTCCGCTGCAACTGCATCTCGGCCATCCCGAGCGTTCTTTCGAGATGTATCTGACGCCGCACACTAGTTCCGCGATGGCCATGTTTGGCTTCGTCTACCTGTGGTACCTGATGGCCGTGCTGCTGCTGGAGATCTGGCTGGATTTCCGGCGGGACATCGTTCTCCTCTCGCAGCGCACCAAGGGCTTGAAACGGGTCTTCTACCGCGTGCTCACGCTCGGCTCGACGAACATCAGCGAGAGTGCGCTGCGCATCGACGATCGCGTCGGCTACGTGGTCACCGTGGTGGGCATTCCCTCCGCGTTTCTCCTTCATGGCTATGTGGGGTTCATCTTCGGGTCGGTCAAGGCCAATCCCTGGTGGTCGTCGCCGTTGATGCCGGTGGTGTTTCTCTTCTCCGCGATGGTGTCGGGCATCGCCGCGGTTCTGTTGGTCTACATGTTCTCCACTTGGTACCGCAAAAAAACAATTGATATGCGCTGCGTGGACACCATCGCGCGCTACCTGTTCTACACTTTCCTGATTGACTGCAGCCTGGAAATGCTGGACCTCATTCACCGCATCTACGAGGCGGATGAATCCTTTCGCAGCCTGGATTTCATGGTTCATACGCGCCTGTACCTTTCCCAAATCGTCATTCAAGTTTATATCGGCACGCTGGCGCCGATCGTCTTGCTTGCCCTCACTCAGTTGCTCAAGCTCAGCGAAAAAGCCCGCAAGCGCATCTACGCCGCTGCGGGAAGCCTGGTGCTTATCGGGGTTTTCGCCATGCGCTGGAACGTGGTGATTGGCGGCCAGCTCTTTTCCAAGAGTTTTCTGGGGTATACGACGTACAAGATTGGACTCGTGACCAAGGAAGGCCTGCTGACGGGTGTTGTTCTGATTCTCTTGCCTTTGCCCATCCTGTGGGCCTTGGTGAAACTGCTTCCGCCGTGGCAAGACGCCGAATCGCTTGCCCCAGCGGGCCCGGTTGCGACCCAGGGCGACGACTAGTCCACGCGCCGAGTTTCGGAAAGCGTCGAGGTGGACGCATGCCTGCCGAAGACGTTTCAGCCCTTCTGGAACAGCTCAGCGCGCGAGTGGCGGACCTTGAGCGCCGTCTTGCCATGCTCGAGCATGCCTCGCAAGCGCACTCCTCCCATCCAGAGTCCCCCGCGGCTCCGGGCGTTATCAATCCTAGTCCAGCTGGAGCACTGTCCGCTCAACCGCAACCGGGAGTGTTTTCGATTTTCGGCAGGGCGGTTCTTGGAATTGCAGGCGCCTATGTGCTTCGGGCCGCCGCTGAATCCAGAGCTATTCCTTCCTGGATGGCCGTGACGCTCGCGCTGGCTTATGCCGCCGGCTGGTTGACGTGGGCGGCGTGGCCTCGCACTCAAACGCAACTCGCCCGCGCTTCTTATGCCATCACGGCGGCGCTGATTCTCGCTCCCATGCTGTGGGAGGTCACCGTGCGCTTCCGCATCCTCGACGCGCCCGTGACCGCTGGGGTCCTTGCCGCATTCGCGCTTCTGGCGATGACCCTGGGTTGGCGCCGGGATGTTTCTTTCGTCATTTGGGTGGGAACGCTCACCGCAGTGATCACGGCCTTAATCCTCATGGCCGCCACGCGCGCTCCCGTGCCCTTCACATTGACGCTAATCAGCATCGCCCTGTTCAGCGAATTCGCCGCCAGCCAAGGCCGCTGGCTCGCCCTGCGCATGGTCGTTGCGGCGGCAGCTGATTTTGCGACTTTAGTTCTGATCATCATCCTTGGGAATTCCAGGGCGGTCCCCCCGGAGTACCACCCTGTAACTGCGGGCCTCATGATTGGTCTCGTTGCCGCTCTCTTCGCCGTTTATACCGTCAGTCTAGTCACCCGTTCCTTGATTCTTCGGCTCAAGATCACGGCTTTTGAGGCCGCGCAATTTGCGACGACCGTTCTGCTAACGGGTTGGGCAGCGCTCCGAATCACGGACGGCGCCGCCCTGCCCGCATTAGGAGTTTCCTGTCTCATCGCGGGGGGCGCGTGTTATTTTGCCGCGTTTGGCTTACTCGCGCAGCACCGCGAGCGCCCCAATTTCCATTTCTACTCGGCCTGTGGAGTTGCATTTGTGATGGCAGGGAGTTTCTTCGCCCTTCCTCCTTTTTCGCTGGCGATTTGGCTGTGCCTGGCCGCAGTGACTGCGACGGGACTAGGTGTGTGGATGCGCAGTCCCGCGCTTGATTTGCACGGCGTGGTCTACCTGGCCGGCGCTGTCTTTGCGTCGGGTTTGTTTGGGTACGCCGGTCGCGCCCTTGCCGGAACGTATCCTCTCGCGCCCGGAGCGCTGCCGATTGTGGCTGCCGTCGCGGCTCTTCTCTGCACCGCGATGGTCTTCCGCTATCCCGGCGAGCACCAGGTCGAGCGGGTGCTGCGGCTTCTACCCGCGATTTTGGCGGTGTATGCGATTGCCGCGCTCGCTGTAAGCGCGCTCGTTTGGCTCGTCGCTCGCGGGGCCGCGCCGGAACTCCCGCAATTGGCCGTCATTCGCACCATCGTGACGTGCGCGGCGGCGCTTCTGCTGGCCTTTGTGGGCGCGCGGTGGAAACGGACCGAGCTCGTGTGGATGGCCTACGCCGCCGCCGTTCTGGGAAGTTTGAAGCTCGTTTTCGAGGACCTGCGCTTCGGCACCACTCAGTCGCTGGCCGCCTCACTCCTCATTTATGGCACGGTCCTCATTCTGATTCCGCGCCTGGTCCGCGCGGGAAAACGGTTGGCCTGAAGGAATCCTGCACTTGGTTTCTTCCCCGAGTTGCTCTGACGAGTCTTACCTCATCGCAACCCACCCGGGCGTTTCCGATAGGCCGCTAGGGGGACGATCTGCTGAAGGGATTTCGAATGGTAAGTTGCCCACCTATTGTCTGGCCATCGCGAAAGTCTTCGGAATAGAGAGTCTTGCAGCCAGCTTCCAAAGCAGCGGCAACAACCAGCGCGTCATAGATGTTGTAGCCGTGCTGCTCCGCGATTTTGAGTGCCGCCTCGTGTATTTCGATGGTGATGGGGAGAGGAGCAGGACAGAGAACTCGAAAAGCATCCAATGCTTCGGTCACGTCGTCCCAGGACATCGAGATTTTTCGCCGGGCGACAGAAGCAAATTCGTTCAAGATCTGCACGCTGAGTACACCTCCCGATGCGAGGAGTTCCTCGGCTTGGGCGCCGCGTGGATCGTTTCCCGCCACTGCATAGACCAGCACATTCGTATCGAAGAACGCCCTAACGGGCATTGGCCTCTTCCCTGTCGAAAACAAATCCGGGAGGCAAGGAGCGCCGGAGTTTGCGTAAACGAGCGAGCGCGTTCGGTTTGCTTTGATCGCGGCTCACGTCGAACACTCGCTCACGAGCAATTCGAATCTCGATCTGGTCGCCCTCTTTGAGATCAAGGGCGTCAACTACAGTCGCTGGCAACCGCACCGCCAAGCTATTGCCCCATTTCGATACCTGCATTGCCCCTCCTTGATATACGTTAAAATTGTATATCATCAGGAGCGCCTTGCGCAACTGACTCGGCGGTTCCTTCGCAGCGAGGCGTAGCGCGATCTTCTGACCGCAGCATATCCCGTTCACAAGTATCCCCTCGAGCGCCTTCGCTCTCGCCCGCAACGTGCCGGCCTATTATTGAACCACGCTCCCGCTGTTCGGGTTGCGCGCAGGAACCCATCTCTGCCCTTCCGAGTCCTAAGAGTGCGAACTCACCGCAGATGGCTTCAGTTTGCGCCTCGCGGACTGCGTCGGAACAGGGTAAAATCCCTGTGTCTCGGACCCCACCGCAAAGGAGCCATGCCGATGAGCGCTACCTCAGCAGCAGGACCCTCCGCTTCCACGATTGATGCCATCAAAGAAAAAGCGCGCAGGCTCGCGATCCTTTCGATGATGTCCACCACCGCCGCCGGATCGGGCCATCCGACGTCGTGCCTTTCAGCCGCCGAGATGATGGCCGGAATTTTCTTCTACGCGATGAAAATCGATCCGAAGGATCCCAATTCAAACGATTCAGACCGCTTCGTGATGTCCAAGGGACATGCCGCTCCCGTTCTCTATGCGGCTCTGGCGGAAGCCGGCGTGTTCCCGGAGTCGCGCGTGATGACGCTGCGGCAATTCTCAAGCGAACTCGAAGGCCATCCGACGCCGCGCATTCCCGGCGTTGACGCCGCTACCGGATCGCTCGGGCAGGGGCTTTCGGTTGGCGCGGGACTTGCGATCGGCGCGCGCTTGGACAAGAGCCCGACGCGAGTCTACGTGATGCTCGGCGACGGCGAAATGGCCGAGGGCCAGATCTGGGAAGCTGCGGAATTCGCCGGATACTACAAGCTCGACAACCTGACTGTCTTTGCGGACGTGAACGCGCTCGGACAGAGCCAACCCACCATGTATCAGCACGACATGGAGGTCTACCGCAAGAAGTTCGAAGCGGAAGGATTTGCGGCTGAAGTGATCGACGGACACGATGTGGCCGCCGTGCTTGCCGCTATTGACCGCGCCAAAGCAACGAAGGGCCGGCCGCAGGCGATTCTCGCGCGCACCATCAAGGGCCACGGCGTCAGCTTTGCCGCCGGCAAAGAACACTGGCACGGAAAGGCGTTTTCGAAGGACGAGTTGGCGATCGCCCTCCAGGAAATCGGCGAGACCATCAACGTTCCGCCCGACCCGGGAAAATCCTACGCAAGGACTTCCCTGCCCGAGCCTCCTGATTTCCCCGCGCCGGCCGCGCCGGACTATGCGGACGGAAAGCCCGTCGCGACGCGCGAAGCATACGGGTATGCCCTTAAGCGGCTTGGCGCTGTGAATCCGCACATCGTAGCAATTTCAGGCGATGTGAAAAACTCCACCTTCTCCGAGATTTTCCAAAACGCATTCCCCGATCACTTCTACCAGGGCTACATCGCCGAGCAGAATATGGTGAGCGTCGCCGTTGGCCTCGCTGCCCGCGGCAAGGTTCCGTTCGCCGACACGTTCGCCTGCTTCCTCTCGCGCGCCTATGACCAAGTGCGCATGGCGGCGATCAGTCGGGCCAACATCAACTTGTGCGGGTCGCACTGCGGCGTTTCGATCGGAGAGGATGGCCCGTCGCAGATGGCACTCGAGGATCTGGCGATGTTTCGCGCCGTCCACAGCTCGGCCGTTTTCTACCCGAGCGACGCCGTCTCCGCCGAGCGCCTCACGGAAGTGATGGCGCGGCGTCCCGGGATCAACTACTTGCGCACCTCGCGGCCCAAGACGCCGATCCTGTATTCGAAAGACGAAAAATTTCCGGTTCCTGGATTCAAAGTCTTGCGCCAAAGCGCGCAGGACAAAGTGACCGTGATTGGCGCGGGGATCACGCTGCACGAGACGTTGAAGGCCGCGGACGAATTGAAGGCGCAGGGCATAGCGATCCGCGTGATCGATCTCTATTGCGTGAAACCCATCGACGGCAAGACATTGGCCCGCGAAATCGGGGCGACAAACGGAAAACTCGTCACCGTGGAAGACCATTGGCCCGAGGGCGGGCTGGGCGAGGCGGTGCTTTCGGCACTCGCACAAGTGGGCGTGGCGCCGTCAAAATCGCGATTGCTTGCGGTTAACGGCATGCCCCATTCCGGCAAGCCCGATGAGCTCATCGACGCGTTCGGAATCTCGGCCCGGCACATCTCCGCCGCGGTACGGCAAATCGCCTGAGGCTCCAAGATAGGAAAAATGAGTGGCCGCTGAAAAAATCGTGATGGTAGGCGTGATTCCTGAGGTGGTGGCGCTCGACGCGGGAGATCAGGTGACCTGGTTTTCGAACGTGGGAAACATCAAGATCGAATTCGATCCGCAGCGCTGCCCGTTTGCTTCCAACATATTTCAGGCGCCGCCTGGTGTCCGCCTCTCAAGCGGAACGCCTCGCTCGGGCCTGAATCCGGGCTCCTACAGATACCGCCTTTCACTCAACGACGTGGTTGTTGGTCACGGCGAGGTTCTTCTACGCGGCAAGTAGTCGAAGCGCGATCAGTCGCCGGCAAGCGCGGCCCGGTCGTGAACATGAACCGGCCGTTCGTCGGCGACGGAGTCGGCAAGGGTGCGACGCAGCGACGCGAGCATCGAGGCCGGAACCGCTCGGCCGCGGGCAACGCTTAGCTTCCCCATCTTGCGCGGGAACTCTCGCCGTCGGTCAAGCCAGAGGCCGGACTCCCGAAGCAAGTCGCCCGCAACGTTCGGGTCGTCGCTGCGCTCGATGCTCCAGAAACGCAGCCGCTCTTCATTCTTCTGCAAGAGTTGGAGTGATTCCTCGAGCTTTTTCATCGCTGCGTTGAATGACGAGGCGAGAAAATAGAGCGTGATGCTCCAACCCGCTTGCCCATCGAAAACCGCCCGGATGCGCATGTTGTACTTGCCGTTCTGGTTCCTCTCGATCGCGCACAAATAGTCGCTCGTTCCGGCCGGGCTCTTCATAGACGTCGTGCTCCTCAACTTGGTGCTACTCCCTGAAACCCCAGATGCGGCCCGACGAGACTGGCGCCGGGTACCTCCTGGTCCAGGCAAAACTTGAAGCCTGCGCGATTTTGACCTCTTCATCGGCATCGAAATTCTCCTCAGGAAAGGGCTGCTTTGTGCGGCCAAGCCTTCGTCAGGTCGGGGGAGGGTTCCCGCCATGCGCGTCAAAACCCCGCTGGCTTCGGGGCAGGCTCTGCGGAAACACCGATTCTAGCGGAGTTGCAAGAGGCGGGCAATAGGGTTGTTAACCCTATATTTTACTGCAGTTTACGGAGAAAATTCGGCTAACTCGCATGCACGATGCGGTTCATCGCGTCGGAATTGATGACGAGCTTCCCTTCTTTCTCCAAGCGATTGACGAGAGCCGTGTGAAACGCTTCGAAGGCAGCATTCTGCTTCGTTTGCAGGAGCTGCTGCTCGATGGTGCCTTCCTGTTTTGCGAGTTCGG